>NZ_LN609267.1:917689-920157 GCF_000825665.2 Borrelia crocidurae | reverse complement strand
GGGAAAGAATAAAATACTCTAAGAATAGTGTAACTTTTTCTAGTCAATCTGCTACTGCTTTTTCTAATTATTACATCCAATATTCCTAATACCTTATTTATACCTCTAAATACTTCTTTCACTGTTTCTTATTTATCTCACTTTCTTTTTTTGATTTTAATTTATTTAAAACACTTCCTCTTATTTCTATACAAATAGAGATAATTAAATTAACAATCTTTCAATAAAATAAAGCTAAGAACATTAGCTCTTAACCTAAGTTATTCTTCTGATTACTTACCTTCTAATTAAGACTAACCAAATTTAAAAAATTCATATCTCTAAGTTTAAAATTTAGCAAAAATTGTAAACTCCGAAATTGCAAAGATTGATTCATTAAGTTTTATAAATTTCTCAGCTCCTTTAGTTTATCAATATTATCTCGATTTATAGATTTCTTTTTTGCATCATCATCACTAGACCCGCTTTACCAAGTAATTGTCTTTTTATTTTTTTAAAAAAGCCTCTGTTTCGATCTTCACATCAGAAACTTTAACTCTCATTTCACTTAAAACTTTTAGCTGCTGTTTACTCTAATAAAAGAGTCCAATTTAACTTTCATATCCACCATTACCTGAAAACATCCTCCGTACAGTACAAGCAATAAGCCATTCTGACTAACCACAGCACCAAGTGTATCGTTGATTCTGAATTTACTTCCAATAGCTTTAGTCAGTTCGTCAACCAAATTAACTAAAGTATGAAATTCCTTCATGTTCCCAGCAAATTCAAACCGCATCTTTTATCTTTTTACTTACTCGCATTCAAATCAATCACTATCCCATATACCTTTGTTACTTGACTTTGCCCTTTTACTACTCCATTATTACATTTCATCATCAAACAAATCAATACTAAAAAATTTTAAGCTCATACTTTTCGTCCAAAATTGACTCATTACATATGATTCTTTTAAGTAGTCAATATTTCTATTCACAATTATATTTGATTATTAAAACCCTAACTAGAAAGCAATAATTTCAAAACAAAAACACAAGACAATACAATTATGATAGGAGACACACTGACATATTCTTTCCTAAAAAAACCATATAACACACTTATAATCACATAAAAAATTATCCCTATTCCTATACCCACAGCTATACTATAAGTTAGAGGAATTAAAAATAATATTAAAAAACTTGGAATAGCTTCTCTCATATCTGAAAAATCAATATTTTTTATTTCCTTACACATAAAAAATCCCACATATATTAAAGCAGCTGATGTAGCACCAGTAGGAACAGCAATAAACAAAGGTGCAAAAAATACCGATAATATAAATAAAGTACCTGTAACAACTGACGTAAATCCTGTTTTGCCTCCCTCTGCAATGCCTGTTGAACTTTCAATATAAGTAGTCACAGGAGATACTCCTAACAAAGCTCCAAAAGTTGTAGCAACAGCATCAACTAATAATATTTTATTAGCATTACGTATCTTACCTTGACTATCAACCAAATTACCCTTTGACGCAACTCCTACCAAAGTCCCAATAGTATCAAATAAATCATTAAATAATAAAATAAATACTATAAAACAAAAACTCCAAAAATTTTTACCCAACACATATGCAAAACTCAATTTATTAAATATAGGTGCAACTGATTCATATCTTAAAAAACCATCTGGCAACCTAATACCCATATTTAAAGCAGCATTTCTATCAAAAAGAGCATAACACCATGCTATTAAAGTGGTCATACAAATTGACAATAAGATACTTCCTCTAACACCCTTCATCTCAAAAACACATATTAAGACAAAACCTAACAATGTAATCAAAACTTGTAAATCCATAAAATTACCAATACCAATTAACGTAGACTCATTCCTAACAATGATCTCACTATTAACGAAACCAATAAATGCAATAAATAAACCTATACCAACAGTAATCGCACACCTTAAATTCCCTGGTATAGCATTTACAATCTCTTCACGCATTCCTGACAGAGACAAAACAACAAAAATAATACCCTCAATAAAAACTGCTCCCAAAGCTATTTCCCAAGGTATATTCATTCCTTTTACAACAGAAAACGCAAAAAACGCATTAATACCCATCCCCGATGCCAATGCTAAAGGAGTATTTGTATAAAATCCCATAAAAATGGTAGCAAATCCAGCCGTTAAACATGTAGCTGTTACCAATGCTCCTATAGGCATCCCTGCATGAGAGAGTATATAAGGATTAACAACTATTATATATGCCATACTTAAAAACGTTGTAATTCCGGCAATTATTTCTCTTTTGTAATCAATCTTGTCTTTTTTCATAACATTTTAACGCTCCTTTACAAAACATACATACACATTTCCTTCCAAACATTTAAAAATACAAATTTTTATAGCATTTTCTTATGAAGAAGATGATAATGATAAAAAAACAGTAGAAGCTAAATTAGAAGCTAAAGCAGAAGCTG
>NZ_LN609267.1:912842-917646 GCF_000825665.2 Borrelia crocidurae | reverse complement strand
CAAATGAATGGGTTGATTTTAAGATCTTAGCCATCCATCTTAATCATTGATTCTGTTGAAACTTTACTCTTTTTAAAATAGATGCTTACTTATACTATACACTTTCCTATATCAATATTTAGTAACTCGATCTACATGGTTATCATTGTCCCTCTAATTCCCTTTATCCCTTCAATAATTTTATCAAGTGATGTAATAATTGCCTCTCTATTCTCTCTAGACTTTACAAAGTTAATACTTGCCTCTATTTTAGGCAACATAGAACCTACCGCAAAATGACCCTCTTTGATATATCTCTCTAAATCACCAATACTTACTTTGCTCAGTAAACTTTCATTACTTTTGCCAAAATTTAACGCCACCTGCTCAACAGCAGTAATAATTAATAACTGATCTGCTCCTATATCTTGTCCTAATTTAGACGATGCAAAATCCTTATCAATTACTCCACTTATTCCCTTAATGACTCCTCTTTCATCTTTGATAACAGGTATACCACCTCCTCCACAAGCAATCACTATACATCCTTTGTTAATTAATTCAATTATCTCTTCAATTTCTATAATCTCAATAGGCTTAGGTGATGCCACCACTCTCCTATACCCTCTTCCACTATCTTCTTTTAAAGTATATCCCTCACTCTCAAGCTCTTTTGCTCGTATCTTATCATAAAATGGACCAATAGGTTTGCTAGGATTATTAAAACACTCATCTTCTTTATTTACCAAAACTTGAGTCAACACCACTATTACTTTTCGTTTAATTCCTCGCCTACAGATCTCATTCCTTAATGCCTGTTCAATATAATATCCTATCATCCCTTGACTCATACCAACACACACATCAAGTGGTGCCAATGGTGTCTCTTTGCACATTTCATTTTCTAACAAAATTCTTCCCACTTGAGGACCATTACCATGACTAATGACTATCTCATAACCATATTCTATTAAATCCACTATACCACATACACTACTTTCTATCCTTGATAATTGCTCACAAAATGTTCCATCTCCACATTCTAAAGCATTCCCTCCAAGACTTACTACAATTCTTTTATTCATACACAACTCCTTAACTCATACATATTATAAATATACATTTGCCATTATTACTAAAATACATATTACAAATTCAATCACAAAAATTGGCATCACAAACTTAAACCAACTACCATAACTCAGTCTTGCCATTCCCAATACAGCCATGATAACCCCACTCGTTGGCGTTAACAAATTCACCAAACCCGATGCTGTCTGCATAGCCAATACAACTGACGATCTTGGCATATCTAAAAAATCAGCCAATGGAGCCATCATTGACATTGTTAAACTTGCATGTCCTGATGAAGAGGGTACAATAAAACCTATAAATATCTGTACAAGTTCATTTAAAATGATAAACATACCTTTAGGAACCCCATACAAAAATTCTGATGCAGCATGTAAAATTGTTCCTGTAATCATACCTTCATCAGCTACAATCATTACTCCCCGAGCCATACCTATAATAAGTGCTGCTGTTATCATATCTTTAGCTCCCTCTACAAAAGTATCCCACATTTTAGACTCATTCATTTTACATATAAACGCAGATAGAATCGCTGTACCAAGATATAACATTGTCATCTCTTGCATCCACCAACCAAGCTCCAAAATACTATATATCAAAAATACAACCATTAACCCATACAATACTAATACCATTTTTCGTCTATTTGTAAATTCTGGCATACTATCACTCTTATCATCACTCCTACCTTTAACAAATAGATTATAATTTTCTTCCCTTTGAGAATATACTATAGATCTTTTAGGATCATTCTTGACTCTAACTGCATATATCAATACATATGCTATAGCTACAAAAACAGAAATTACGTATAAAACAATACGAAAATAAAAACCGTCCTTTATCTCAATACCAGCTATTGCTGATGCTATTCCCGTAGCAAATGGATTAATAGTAGATGCCATAGTTCCAACACCAGCCCCTAATCCAATAATTGCAACAGCTACAACACTATCATAACCTAAAGCTATTACCAATGGGATCATAATTAGATAAAATGGTAGTGTTTCTTCATACATCCCTGTTGTAGTCCCACCTATGGAAAAAATAAACATCATCAATGGTATCAAAAGTCTATCCTTATTTCCCATTTTCTTAATTGCTGCGGCTATTCCTGCATCAACTGCTCCCGTCCCCAAAATAACTCCATAAGCTCCACCAACAATTAAAACAAATACAATAACTTCAACAGCATGTTCCATTCCTTTAGCCATTGCTGTTAGAACAATAAAAATGCCATCCCAAAATCCCCTAGGTGCTCTATCTACTGCATGATAAGTTCCAGCCACAACAACTTCTTGCAAATTACCATTCACTTCTCTATTTTCTTTATGAAATTCACCTGCAGGAACTATATAAGTTAATATTGTCATAAACACTATTAAAGAAAATACTATCGTAAAACTACTTGGCATTTTATTTTTTTGAACCATTTTATCTCTCCTAATACATATTTACATTTTGATAATAAAACTTATAATAAATTTATCCCAAAGTTCCAACCATAACGGCTTTAATAGTATGCAACCTATTTTCAGCCTCATCAAAAACAACAGATCGGTCACCCTCAAAAACATCATGAGTAACCTCAATCCCTTTAAGTCCATATTTTTCAAAAACTTCTCTACCAACTACCGTATTTAAATCATGAAAAGCTGGTAAACAATGCATAAATATTGCATCTTTCTTTGCCAATTGCATAAGTTCACTATTAACTTGATATGGTCTTAATAATTTAATTCGCTCATCCCAATTAGTCTCACCCATAGATACCCATACATCAGTATAAACAACATCAACATCCCTAACTGTTTCTTCAATAGAACTAGAAATAGTAATACTACCCCCACTCTTATCAGCAATCAATTTTGTCTTAGCTACCAACTCTGGATCTGGAAAGAGTTCTGTTGGTGCAAATATCCTAAAGTCCATTCCCATAATAGAACATCCTTCCATTAAAGAATTAGCCATGTTATTTCTACCATCACCACAAAATACCATCTTTAAATTTTTCAAACATCCTTTATGTTCTTCAATGGTCATAAAATCAGCAAGTATTTGCGTTGGATGAGCAATATCTGTTAATCCATTATAAACTGGCACATTAGAATACTTAGCTAAATCTTCAACCGCTTCTTGAGAAAATCCTCTAAATTCAATAGCATCATACATTCTTCCCAATACCCTTGCAGTATCAGCTATAGATTCTTTTTTTCCTATCTGACTTCCTGTTGGTCCCAAATAAGTTACATGAGCTCCTTGATCATAGGCAGCAACTTCAAACGCACATCTTGTTCTTGTTGAATCCTTTTCAAAAATTATAACTATATTTTTACCCTTTAGTTTTTGTTCTTCAATTCCTGATTGTTTAACTTTTTTCAACTTATGAGACAAATCAAGTAAATATTGAATATCATCTTGAGTAAAATCTAAAAGCCTTAAAAAACTTTTATTGCGTAAACTATCTTGTAAATTATACATAAACATTTTCTCCCTAACTAAATATCTTCTCTTATCAAAGGCATAGACATACATCTTGGTCCACCCCTTCCTCGTGAAAGTTCACTAGAAGGAATTTGATAAACCTTAATCCCAAATTCCTCAAGTAATTTATTAGTCATATGATTTCTAGAATAAACTATTACTTCTCCAGGTGCTATTGCTAAAGTGTTAGCACCATCATTCCACTGTTCTCGTGCTCCATGAATTAAATCTCCCCCAGCACACTTTATGATATTAACCTTACATCCAAGATAAAAACCTAAAATATCTTCCAATTTTGACTTTTCGCATTTAACTTTAATATTGCCAGAACTCACATCATAAGTTAAAGCATAAATTGTAAATTTCATATCATCACTAATAAAACTTGTAAAAGTAGTATGATCAATTTGAGTAAAAACAGTATCCAAATGCATATAAGCCCTACTTTGCGGAATTTGAAAAGCCAAAATTGTATTAAATGATATTTTTTGCTCAAAAAGTTTTCGTGCCACTTTCTCAACAGACTCAGACTCGGTCCTCTCGGAAACACCAATAGCTAAAACATCTCGACTTAAAACTAATTCATCCCCACCTTCTAAAGTAGTATCCTCATCCCTATTATACCATATAGGAACATTGTCTTTATAAATAGGATGGTACTTAAAAATATATTCTGCAAATATCGTTTCTCTATGTCTAGTCTTAGTAGACATCCTATTTATTGTCACACCATGCCCAATACTTGCAAAAGGATCCCTTGTAAAGAGTATATTGGGCATAGGATCAATAATTAAAGGATATTCACTATTTACTAAAGAATTTAGAGAAGCAGATTTATAATTTTTAAGATCATCTCTTGTCACACCAGCTATCATATTTGAAATCATATCATTAACAGACATATTACAAAAATAATCTCTCAAAGCTCTAGTTTTATTTTCGGTCCTAATTCCTGCCTCCAAAATAAACTGAGATATAAATTGCTCTTTTATACTATCATCATTAGAAAGAGTTTCACTAATCAAATCTTCAATATAAACAACTTCAACTCCATTACCTCTTAAAGTATCAGCAAAAGAATCATGTTCTTGTATAGCCACATTTAGATAAGGAATATCATCAAACAACAATCTCTTCATTATTGAAGGAGTCAAATTTTCCAATTCTTTACCTGGTCTATGTAATAACACCTTTTTTAAACGACCTATTTCTGAGAATACATTTATTGGTTTTAAATACTGCATAATAA
>NZ_LN609267.1:912757-912833 GCF_000825665.2 Borrelia crocidurae | reverse complement strand
TGTTTGTGCATTATCTAAAATCCAAGTATGAAATATAGCATATTTGTTTTTTATATATTCTGCAATCCTTGACTTA
>NZ_LN609267.1:902026-912667 GCF_000825665.2 Borrelia crocidurae | reverse complement strand
ATAATATATTGACATGAAACATTTTATATGCATATTTAAATTAATAAGTCTTTATCTCATATACTCCTGCGCCTTATTTACTACAGATAACCAAGCAAACAATAGTCCAAATACAATTTACTTAACCCATAATGCTCCATCTGCTCATAACCTCATAACAAATAATATACATACCATATATCACATACCATCAAATCTAATAGATAAATTATTACAACATGCAAATGATCCCAATTTATTAAAAATACTAGCAATCGATTTAAAAATAAGTCCTCAAAAAATTGAAGAAATACAAAATTATTTACTAGCTTATCAAAAACATCTCAATAATTCACAAGAATGGAATAAATTTCTTCAACAAAGCAATATCAATGGATACCTAATCATTAAAACTAATACAAGTTTCAAGAAAAAATCTGATATAAAACAAATACATTTAATAAACAAAAATTTCACAGAATTAACAGAAACACAAATGTATTTAGAAAAAGAAATTTTAACAGAATTAGAACAAATATTTTATGAAAACAACATGGGATATATACCTATCAATAATATAGCTTCATTTTTTCCTCAGGAAAACATAAGAAACTATACCATAAACAAAGACATAATAAATGGAACTGAATATATATCGCCACACATAATAGCAAATCAACTATTAAAAATCAAAGACAAAAAATATTTTCAAAACTTCATGATTCATTTGAAAATCAACAATAATACAATAAAAAACATGCTACTAAAACAAACAATTGTTGATGAACACAATAACCTATATGATTCAACAAAATCACAACAAAAAATAGACTCTATGAAAAATATTATAGATCCAGAAACAGGTATGGAAATTACACCTCAAAAATTAAGATCTATTTTATCACATGGAGACATATTATTAATAAAACCAAAAATAGACTGGACTGACTTCTTTTATTTCTGGCAGCACACAGGAGTATTTGATGCTGACAAATATGATAATACAAAAAAAATCGCATTTGCAGGAAAAGATAGTTTTGATATAAAATCAGTAATTACAAGTAATCAAATTAAATTTGATACAGCTTCTGTCCAAGGATCGGGATATGAAAAACTCTCAACCTATATACAGTCAAGAATACTAAAAATATTTTCACCCATAACAAATAAAAGAACTATTCAAAAAGCAATGAATTTTGCTAGAAATAGATATATTGACAATAATTTTGGATATATGGTTCCCCTTTTATCTTCTAATATGTGGACTGATTCAATTAATCTTGAGGACATTTACCATAAAACTTACTGTTCCTTAGTAGTTGATAGAATATACAGAATAGCCGGTCTTAATGTTTCACGAAATTATGAAATATCTGGAATAATAACCCCCGGAGACATAAATGCAGCTGCCTATGATTTTTATATGTCATATACAATAGCAGGCATATTTCCCAGCACCTTACCAAATAGAATCATTAAGCCAACTCTTAGAGAAAAATTTATTGGATATAGCAAAGAAATAAAAGAATCCATAGAAACACAAAATGCAAATGAAAAAAAATTTGGTAAGTCTTGTAATATAACTAACCTCTGGTGCTTAGGGAGTTAAATTAATATGAAAAAATACTATGCATGCATATTAAACGATAAAAACGAAAAATTCATTTTTACATCTTGGGAAGAATGCAAAAACAAGATTATAGGACAAAAAAATAAAATAAAAAGTTTTAAAACAAAAGAAGAAGCAAATAAATGGCTCCTAGAAAACGGGAAAATTAATACTTGTCACCCAAAAGGTATATATTTCGACTCCGGCACAGGCAGAGGACAAGGAGTAGAAGTTAGAGTTGTCAATGAAAAAGGAATATCAATAATAGACAAAGTAGTAAAACAAAACTTTATTAACGATTATAACAACCACTATGTCAAAAATTTTAACGGAATTAGTAACAATTATGGTGAACTTTTAGGACTATATATCGCACTTAAAATAGCATTACAAGAAAATACAAAAAGCATATTTGGAGATAGTAAGCTGGTCATAGATTATTGGTCTAAAGGTTTTTACAATAAAAACTTAAATAAAAACACTATCAAATTAATTCAAAATGTTATCAAATTAAGGAATATATTTGAAAACAGTGGAGGACAAATAGTATTGATATCAGGTAACAATAATATTGCAGATCTTGGCTTTCATAAAAGATAAAGTCATATTTCACTTCAAAAACAAAATATATACTTAATATTAAATAATTAAATAACAATACTGGTTATATTTTTTATACAAAATCAAAATAGACTTATAAATAAACACTTTCAATAAGTCACAATAGATATAACATTAAATTTAAAAAATTCTATCTTGTCTATTAGACTTTCTATTAATTAAAAGTTCATAGTTAGTACTTGAATTACTCTCAAACGATGACTTAACAGGCTCAAAGAAATTCCAGGAAATATAAATTGAAAAAGTATTTCTCCAAATTGAAGAATACCGATTGTTATCATGCTTTAAAATATCTGGACTTAAACTATACTCACCAACAAATTTCCAATCATAAAAATTAAATTTAAAACTTGTACTAATTTTTTTAATCTTAAATAATGAATCTTTTCTATCCTGAATATTAAAAAAATTAAATGACTTAAAGACATCTTCTAAAAAATTGACTGTTGAAAGATCAATTTGATTCATATATCCCCCAAAATATCTAAAAGTTTTTGTATTAATAGAACGAGTTGAAACATCCAATTCAAAAAATTTAGTATACTTAAACTTTAAAGTAAACTCAGCCCAAAATTCATTATCAACAAATTTTTGCAAATTCATTTTCCATCCAACATCTGTTCCAAAGCCAATTGAAAATTTTTCATCAAAAAACTTAAATTCATACAAATCTTTTTTATACTGAGCACTTAAAGAATACGGAACAAGCTTAGCCATAGATCCCACTTTTGCAAAATCACCAAGTGATTTATCATATTTATACTCAAAATCATTTTTCATTTCAAATGCAAATTTAAAGTCATAAGCATTAACCTTTAACGAAAGCTCAGATAATCCATTAATTAAAGGATCATAAGCAATTAAAAAGGAAAATTTTAAATAATCTAAATATCGTGGCTCCAACTTATAATATAAAGCAGGATTCATTTTTAAATGCTTATATGGATATATAGGTTTTAAGGGTGATGAATTAATAAGCGTCTTTTTTGAAAAGAAAGTTTTTTTAGTGTCTTCTTTAAATTTTCTATCATATTTAACACCAATACCCGCTTCTTGTAACAAATAAGGAAATTCTAGAGAAAATTTAAATTCAGAAGAAGTATATATGCTTTCAAAAGTATTTTTCAGTATACTTGAAAAACTAGTAGTAAAGAATTTATAATCATAAATCAAATCAAAATTAAAATCTTGATAAAATGTTTCGGGACTTTTTAAAAAAACAGTACTACTCTTACCAGCTAAAATTTTAGAATTTACATCATACTTTTTATCAAATGAATAAAGAGTAATTTTATTTTCAAATTTAATACTACTACGAGAAAAATTAGGATACATCATAAAAGGTAACAGATTTAAAATGGTCTTATGAATAATTGAATGCTCACCTTTTTTATCTTTTTCTATTAAATTATAATTTTTATCCAAGGGATTATATTCAACAGTATTAAGATACAAAATATCTTCAAAAGTAATTTGTCGATTATTAAAGTCAGCATAAAACTTTAAATCTATTTTATTTTTAATGTCAAACAAATAAGTCTTTACATCATATTTAAATTCTTGAGGAGATTTAAATTTAGAATCATCAAAAAATATATTGTTTTTTAAATAAGGATTAATACCAAATCTTATATAAAAAGAATCTTGTTTATTAAAATCATTAGAAACAATTGGATTAGGAACTAAATGAAAATCTTTAATTAAATCTTTTTTTTCCTTAAGTTTTTCTGAATCACTTTTATCTTTATCATCTTCAACACTATCCCCAATATCTTTAACTTTAGGTCCCATAATTAATTCTTTAGTTTTAGAATCAGAAGAAACAGTCCAATTATTATTATAAAGATCCTTTTGAAAATTTAAATCAATATAAGGCAAATGAATCCTCTCTAAATAAAACCATTTTCTAGTAGGATCCTTAATATTTTTCTTAGATTTGGCATTAAATATATTATCATAACTTGCTAATTTAAAAGTAAGTCCCAAATTATTTAACCTATAATCAATAAGAGAATTATCATCAAAAGTACGATTATAAAAAGAAGATAAATTCCAATCAAATGTGCTTATCATTTTTTCTATTTCTGATGAAGATTTCGGAGAACTTAAAAGAGATAAAAATGTTCCACTCTCTAATCTATCTTTAAAGTCAATCATCACATAAGGATCTGAATAATGTTCAAATATTACTGAAAAAAGTGCATCACTGATTAAAAATTCAGACTTAGATTTAAGTAAATATCTAAAAGGAACTTCAAAACCAAATATATTACCCTTATTTATATTATCAAAACTAAAAAGAGAATAATTAATACTATTACTATCAAAAGGACGATAAACTCCAGACAAAATATGTCTATGCACAGTTCTTGTGAAACCTATTCCAAAACTAACTTCAAAGGTCTTAAAAAGATTTAAGGTATTGCTTAAGTTCAGATCAATACCTGTATAAAATCCCAAATTAGAATAAATATCAAAAATCAACTTAACATAATCTTTATTCAACTTAGAGACAACATCCTCTGCAAAAAAATAAGTTAAATAACCATTCCTAATATAAGGTTCTTTAGATGAATCATACATTGAATGAAAATCAAAATCTAAAAAAGAAAACTTGTCACTATCAACAGACTTCTTCCCAAATAAATATACAGTATTAAAAAGAGTAAGACCTCTCTTGGGAAAATATCCTAAAGATGGATTAAAAAATAAACTATCACCTGGTTTAAAAAAGAACGGAATATAAAACATTGGTACTCTTCCTATATAAAACACAGCATTAAGAATACCAAAATCTCCAGATGGTAAAATCCATATCTTAGACGCTTTAATAGAATAATAAGGTTCTGGGATTTTACTGGTTGTAATAAAAGCCTGCTCTAAAATACTAGCATCATTATCCAACCTTTTTAAAGATTTACCCCCAAATGAAACAATATGATCAACTAAATTTCTCTGTATTTTTTTCTGAATAATTCCATCTTTAAGAAGCAAATTTTTAGAATCAAAATCAACAAATAATTCATTACCATAAAAATATAATTTTTCATCAGAACTTAAATCAAGTTTATAATCAACATTTCCACTAGAAAAAAGCTTTTTGGTTTTTTTATTAAAAACAATCTTATCACCTTGAATATTATGTTTCTTATTCTCTTTAACATCTTCAATAATAAGTTTCACTCTACCTTTAAATACAATATTTTCATCTCCAGTAAGCTCATAGGTAAAATTTTCAAGATTATCTGTACTCTCAATAACTACTTTATATCTTCCTGCATCCTTGCCATCTTTTGAAAAAAGATCAGGAGATATACCAAATTTTTCCAAAAGCAATGATTTTATCTTAGAAATGTCTTTCTCTTTGATTCCCTCTTTTAATGCCCACTTTTTCAAATCTTCATCACTAGAAAGCTCAAGTTCCCTTAAATTAGCTTTCTGCATTAAAGTCAGCTTATTTTTGATTTTATCCTTATCATTATCATTCTGAGAAAACAGGATAAAACAACTAAGAAATATTTAATAAAATTCATATTACAAAAGATTTTTCAAAAACATTCCTGTATAGGAACTCTTGCATTTTGCAACCTCTTCGGGAGTTCCAGATACAACAATATTGCCTCCAAATACTCCACCCTCAGGACCTAAGTCTATTATATAATCCGCTTGTTTAATAACATCTAAATTATGTTCTATGAGAACCACAGTATTTCCATTTTTAACAAGTAATTGCAATACTTCTAATAATTTCTTTATATCATCAAAATGTAAACCTGTAGTCGGTTCATCAATAATATAAAAAGTTTTTCCCATACTTTTCTTACCAAGCTCAAATGCCAATTTAATTCGTTGAGCCTCTCCTCCTGAAAGGGTTGTTGATGACTGTCCCAGTTTAATATACTCAAGTCCAACTTGTATTAAAAGACTTAAATAATGACTAATCTTTGGAACACTTCCAAAGAAATCTTTAGCTTCAAGAACACTCATTTCTAAAACATCATAAATATTTTTTCCCTTATACCTAATTTCCAGAGTTTCTTCATTAAATTTTTTACCTTTACATAGACTACAAGGAACAAAAACATCAGGCAAAAAATGCATCTGAATATTTAAGTATCCATCCCCCTGACATTTTTCACAACGTCCACCCTTAACATTAAAAGAAAATCTACCTGCTTTAAACCCCCTTGTTCTAGACTCTGGAAGCTTTGCAAAAATTTCCCTAATCTCAGTAAAAAATCCAACATAAGTTGCCGGATTTGATCTTGGAGTTCGTCCTATTGGTTTTTGATTTATCTGAATAACCTTATCAATTTCTTCATAACCAATAATATCCCCAAAACCATCAGAATACATTTCATTCGCTTGTAACCTACTATCCAAAGCAGGATATAATACCTCATTAAGAAGAGTACTCTTTCCACTACCAGAAACCCCAGTTATTACAGTAAAAACTCCCAAAGGAATGTGAACATTAATATTTTTTAAATTATTTTTATTTGCATTCAAAAGTACAATTTTGGATTTTCCTATTTGACGTCTTACTCTTGGAACTTCTATTTTAAGTTGTCCACTTAAATATTTACCAGTTAAACTATTTTCATTATTTAAAATATCAGATAATACTCCCTTAGCAACGATCTCTCCACCATAAATTCCAGCTCCAGGACCAACATCAATAATATAATCAGCAGTACGTAAAGTTTGCTCATCATGTTCTACAACAATTACTGTATTGCCAAGTTTTTTAAGATTAACAAGGGTCTTGACTAATTTTTCATTATCTCTTTGATGCAACCCAATGCTAGGTTCATCAAGTACATAAAGAACTCCAGCAAGAGCTGAACCTATTTGTGTAGCAAGTCTAATTCTTTGAGCTTCACCACCTGAAAGAGTTCCAGATATTCTGTCCAAACATAAATAAGACAGTCCAACATCAATTAAAAATTTAAGCCTATTTCTAATTTCTTTCAAAATCTCTTTAGCAATTTTTGTATCAAACTCATCAAGCTCAATATTTTCAAAAAATAAATAAGAATCCATAACAGATAAACTATTAAGCTCTTGGATATCTTTTCCAACCAATTTAACAGACAAAGCCTCGCAACTCAATCTCTTTCCTTTACAAAAATTACAAATTTTACGAGACATCAAACTTTCATAAAACGATCTAGCACTATCAGATTCAGTTGCAAGATAACGCCTCTTTAAAAGAGGAATAAGACCTTCAAATTCCTTAGAGTAATGAAAACCTCCTCTAATTTCTTTAGCTTCCATTTCTCTAGACTTATAAACAAAATCTATCTTTACATTATCTCCATACAAAATCTTTTGAAGAACATCCTCAGGAATACGACTTATAGGAGTATTTAACTTAAATCCATAATGCTTAGACAAGCCTTTAAAAATCGCCAAGGCCCAAGGCGAACTTGATTTAAAGGTAATAAATGCATCCTCATTAAAAGAAAGTTGCATATCAGGACAAATTTTTTCAAAATCAAAATCAAATATAATACCAAGACCAGAACATTCACTACAAGCGCCAAACGGACTATTAAATGAAAAAAGTCTTGGCTCTATTGAGGGAAGAGAAAACCCACATAAAGGACAACTATTATGCTCTGTAAAAATTCTATCTATTTTTTTAAAATCATCTTCAATCTCTACACGTAAATAACCATTAGACACCAATAAAGCAGTTTCAATAGATTCTGCAAGTCTCACTCTTATATCATTACTGAATTTACTATTTTGTCTATTATTCAAGTTCCATATTCTGATAATTATTCTTAACTAATTTTAAGTTAACGGCATCTTCTACTAAATAATCCTGAAAATCTATCCTAACCCTAGCAAATCCTTGATTTAATATTTTCTCAAGTTCTTTGTTATGAGTACCCTTTGCACCCATAACAATAGGAGCAAATAATATAACTTTGGAACCCTCAGAATAACTTAAAATAACATTAATTATATTATCTAAAGATTGCTCTTCGATTAAATTTCCATCATTGGGACAATATGGCTTGCCAACTTTTGCAAACAACAATCTATAATAATCATAAATTTCAGTAATAGTACCAACCGTTGATCTTGGATTATTGCTGATGGTTTTCTGTTCAATAGAGATAGCAGGAGAAAGTCCGCCTATATATTCAACATTTGGCTTTTTCATTACGCCCAAAAACTGTCTCGCATAAGAAGATACAGATTCCATATATCTTCTCTGTCCTTCTGCAAAAATTGTATCAAAAGCTAAAGATGACTTCCCAGAACCACTTTTGCCAGATATTACCACCAAACTATTTCTTGGAATATCAACATCAATATTTTTTAAATTATGTTCCCTTGCACCTCTAACAGTAATGTTTTCTTTCAAAAATATAAACTCCTCGTTATTAAAACATCATATATTAATAAGCTCTTTGATTTTCTCTCTCAAAAAGATAGCATCTTCAAACCTCTCATCCTCAACCGCTTCATTAAGCTCAAATTTAAGCTTAATGATAAGATCTTCTCTAGACAAATTATTATCGGAAATAATTTTTTCAACATTATAATCAAGAGTTTCATTTTTAAATTCTTTTTCTAAAATACTTTGCACTTTTTTGACAATAGTTTTTGGAACAATATTATTCGCTTTATTATATTCAATTTGAATATTCCGCCTTCTAAGTGTTTCTTCAATGGCCTCTTGCATTGCACAACTTATTTGATCATAGTACATTATAACACAACCATGCGAATTTCTAGCAGCTCTACCAATAATCTGAATTAAAGAAGAAGCTGACCTTAAAAATCCTACCTTATCAGCATCTAGTATAATAACAAGAGAAACCTCGGGAATATCTAAACCTTCTCTTAACAAATTAATCCCCACAATAACATCAATCTCTGATTTCCTAAGAGATGTAATAATATTTACTCTTTCAATAGCATTAAATTCTGCATGCAAATACCTGGCCTTTATTCCAAGAGTCAATAAATAATCTGTCAAATCCTCAGACATTTTTTTAGTCAAAGTTGTAATTAAAATCTTCTCATTTAAAACTACTCTTCTTTGAATTTCACTATAAATATCTTCTATTTGTCCATCTGAAGGTCTCAAAATAATTTCTGGATCAACAAGACCTGTTGGACGTATTATTTGTTCAACAATAACACTACTCTTTTCAGATTCCTCAAGGCCAGGAGTTGCTGATACAAAAACAGCTTGATTAATCAAAGACTCAAACTCATAATACTTAAGTGGTCTATTCTTCAGCGCTGATGGCAATCTAAAACCAAAATTCACAAGATTTAATTTTCTTGAATAATCTCCATTATACATTCCTCTAAACTGAGGTAAAGTAACATGAGATTCATCAATAAATAGCAAATAATCTTCAGGAAAAAAATCGAAAAGACAATAAGGTCTATCTATCTCATCCCCGCCAAAATATGCAGAATAATTTTCTATACCCTGACAAGACCCTGTTTCCCTTAACATTTCAATATCATATTTAACTCTTTGTTTAAGCCTTTCAGCTTCAACAAGCTTATTATTTTCTTGAAAATAACGATATTGCATTTCTAAATCAACCTGTATTTCAGGCAAAGCATTTAATATTTTTTCATAAGGAATAACAAAATAAGATTTAGCAAAAAGCGTAAATTCATCAGCAAAACCTAATTTTTTTTTTGTAAGTGGACTAATCCTGTTGATCTGCATAATTTTATCAAAATCCAAATAAATTCTATATGCAAAATCACCATGTTCATTACTAGGCCATATTTCAACAACATCACCCTTAATAGAAAATTTATCATGTTCAAGATTTGTAAACGTCCTTTCATATTGAAGTTTAACAAAAACGTCTGCTATCTCCTTAATGGAAATTTTTTGTCCTACAAAAAAAACATTAGCAGCACTTTTAAAAAATATTGGTGAACCTAATGCATAAATTGAAGAAACAGTAGCAACAACAATAACATCTCGTCTTCTAGAAAGAGATGTTACTGTCCTTATTCTCTTGATTTCAATATCTTCATTAATAGTAGCTTCCTTTTCTATATATAGATCCTTTGAGGGAACATAAGATTCAGGCTGATAATAATCATAATAAGAAACAAAATACTCAACTGCATTATCTGGAAAAAAATCTTTAAATTCTCTATAAAGCTGTGCTGCTAAAGTTTTATTATGACTAATTATTAAAGAAGGGCGCTCTAAATCCCTAATAATATTAGCTATTGTAAAAGTTTTACCACTACCTGTCACACCTTTTAAAGTCTGATACCTATTATTACGTAAAATAGATTCCTTAATCTCTCTTATTGCTTTCGGTTGATCACCAGCAGGAAAATAATCAGACTTTAAACAAAATTGCATGAAAACCCCAAATAAAAAGATTATAAATCAAATATAATAATCAACTCTACAGTTATATTTT
>NZ_LN609267.1:898129-901938 GCF_000825665.2 Borrelia crocidurae | reverse complement strand
CAATATATACAATTTGAAAAAAACAATTTTTTTAAAGATGAAGCTATAAAATTGCTTAAAGAAAACAATAAAACAGAAATATACAATAGATTTCACAAAGAACTAGAATTTGGTACTGCTGGCATGAGAGGTATAATTGGGGCTGGATCATGCTATATTAATACATACAACATCGCCAAAGCAAGTCAAGGAATTGCCAACTATATCCTTACAATAACACAAAATCCTAAAATCGCAATAAGTTATGACTCAAGACATTTTTCAAAAGAATTTGCATACGAAGCTGCTGAAATTTTTGCTTCAAATGGGATTAAGGTTTACATATATAAAAATTTAAGAGCAACTCCACAATTATCCTACACAGTTAGAAAATTAAACTGCGATCTTGGAATAATGATAACAGCAAGTCATAATACAAAAGAATACAACGGATATAAAGTATACTGGAAAGGAGGTGCTCAAATAATAGATCCACATGATGCAAAAATAATATCGGAAATACAAAAAGTATCTAATATCAAACATACATTCATAAAAAGAAAAGGAATAAATAAAAGAATAATAATTGAACTTAAAAATGAAATTGATATTAAATACATACAAAAAATAAATGACGAATTTCCCAATTTTAATCAAAAAAGTAAAACTACAAATTTACGAATCGCATATACTCCTCTGCATGGAACAGGAGGAACAATAATAAAGAAATTATTTAAAGGTAGTAAAGTAGAACTTTTAACAGAACAAACACAAATAAATCCTGATCCAGAATTTCCTACAGTCAAATATCCCAATCCTGAAGAACATACAACCATGTCTAGAGTAATAGAACTTGCAAAGAAAACAAACTGTGATATTGCATTTGCAACAGATCCAGATGCTGATCGATTGGGTATTGCTTTCAAAGAAAGCAGAAAATGGAAAATTTTAAATGGAAATCAAATTGCATGCATCTTAATGCACTATTTACTATCTAGAGAAAATAACCCCAAAAACACCTTTATAATAGCCTCTTTTGTCACAACCCCAATGTTAGATAAAATAGCTCAAAAATACAACACAACATTATATAGAACATATACAGGATTTAAATGGATAGGAAACTTAATAGATAAGATACAAAAAAAAGAACCAAACAAAAAATTTATTTTTGGATGTGAAGAAAGCCATGGATACCTAATTGGCACTGGAACTAGAGATAAAGATGCATTTTCAGCCATAAAAGGATTTTGTGATTTAATGTTTACACTAAAAAAAAACCAAATCACAATAAATCAATATCTACAAACAATGTACAAAGAATTTGGATATTACGAAGATTTTACAATTAATAAAATCTTTAAAGAAACTAATGGTGATTTTTTAAGAGAGAAATTAATGTTACAATTTAGAAACAATATTACAAAAGAATTTGCAGGTCTTTTCATAATTAAAAAATTAGATTATAAAACACTAAAAGAAATCGATATGCATGGAAACGTATATACAATAAAAGGCTATACACACACCACAAATGCAATAAAATTCTTATTAGAAAATAAAATAGAAATAACAATTAGGCCATCTGGCACGGAAGCAAAAATTAAATTTTATATATCCATATATTCAAGATACGAACAAAAAAATAGTATTTTTGATATAATGAACAAAATAAAGATGGAGATAGAAAAATATTAATATAACAGACAAATTAATGAATCTAGTTGAAATATCGTCAAGAGAAGTAGCTAGAAAAAATAAAAATAGAGAAGTCTCAAGTTGGCATTTATTAATGTCTATATTATTAATTCATCCTAAAAAATCTGAAATAAAAAATATAGAAACCAAAACTTTAAAAAATATCAAACAAGATACATTATATGAAATAGAAAAGCTAGAAAAAGTTTTAATTGGCACCAATGAAATTGTCATCCCAAAAATAAGCAGAGAAATCTTTACTCTTATTGACCAAACAAAAAAAGAATTTAAGTCCAAAACTTTAATAGGCATAAAAGAAATTTTTTATCAGATTTTAAAAACAAAAAAGCTTCTCAAAAAATATAAACTTAATAAACTAAGCTTTAACTTCGATGAAGATAATATAATAACAAGCATAGATAAAATAAGATTAATTGAAACATATAAAGAATTTGAAGATGAAACAAGACAAAGCGACTACTTTGAAATTAACAAATACGTTAAAAATCTCACAACACTTGCAAAAGAAAAAAAACTCGATCCCCTAATAGGACGTGAAAAAGAAATTCAATCATTAATAAGCATACTTGAACGAAGAAACAAAAGTAGCACAATTTTAATAGGAGAACCTGGGATTGGAAAAACAGCAATTGTTGAAGGACTTGCCATTAAAATTGCAAACAAAGAAATAAAAAGCCAATTACAAAATAAAATAATACTACAAATTGAAACTTCTGACTTAGTTTCTGGAACTAAATACAGAGGTGAATTTGAAGAAAGATTAAATAATATAATTAAGTCAAAAAAATAATAAAAATATGATGCGATATTTATTGATGAAATACACACTTTAATAGGAGCAGGAAATGCTGAAGGTTCTATTGACGCAGCAAATATCTTAAAACCTATTCTCTCTCGTTCTGCAATACAAATAATAGGTGCAACGACTTATGATGAATATAGAAAACACATATCCAAAGACAAGGCATTCACTAGAAGATTTCAAACAATATCAATCAAAGAACCTGATGAAAAAGAAACTCTCAACATAATCAACAGCATAATAAAAAACTTTGAAAACTATCACGGCGTCACTTATGAAAAAGAAGCCATAGAAAATGTTATTAGCTTATCATCACAATATTTAACTAATAGAAAATTTCCCGATAAAGCAATTGATTTAATTGACATTGCTGGAGCCCAGAAAAAACAACAAGAAATAAATACAAAAATAGTAAATGTCGAGGATATTAAAAATACAACAGATGAATTTTTTGGCATTAAGGTAAAACTTAATCTAACAGAAGAAATTGCATATCTTAAAGAAGAAACAATAAACATCAAAGAAAAAATAATTGGACAAGAATCTGCCATAGATGAAATCATTATAGAAATGGTAAAAACAAAACTAGGCATCAACAATAATATACAACCATTAACATCAATATTACTCATAGGTTCAAGTGGAAGTGGAAAAACAATACTATCAAAAACAATATCAAAAATCATGATTAAAGATCAAAATTCAATACTACAGTTAGATATGTCAGACTACAGAGAAGAAACTTCTATATCAAAACTAATAGGAACAAATCCAGGATACGCAGGTTATACTGACGGTGGTATTTTAATAAACAGACTAAAATATAATCCTAGAGCATTCATCATATTTGAAAATATTGAATATGCGCATAATTCCGTAATGAGCATAATAGAACAAATACTTGAAAATGGAGAACTAATTGACAATAAAGAAGATAAAATATCTTTTAAGAATAGCATCATTGTTTTAAGTACATCTATTGGCAGTAAAATATTACTTGGAAAAGGCATCCTTGGATTTAATAAAACAGACAATAATATAGATATTAAAAGCACAATCAATAATGAACTTAAAACAAAACTTAAGTTATCATTAATAGATAAAATACAAAAAAAAATAATTCTTAATGTATTAACAGAAAAAGACCTCAGCATAATTTACGATAATTACTGCAAAGAACTTACTCAAAAATTTAGCCTAAAAAACATTCAAATAGAAATTGATGACGCTCTTAAAAATCATATNNNATATGAATATTATGATAAAAAATTACCAGAAGGAGGTTTAATTGAAAAATGGATAAAAAAAA
>NZ_LN609267.1:881809-898031 GCF_000825665.2 Borrelia crocidurae | reverse complement strand
GAAATTTTATGTTCAAAAAAGTAGAAAATAAAGTACATTTTCCCCAATTAGAAGAAAAAATATTACAATTTTGGAATTATAATAAAATTTTCGAAAAATCGATGAAACAACGAGAAGGATGTGAAGAATTTACATTCTATGATGGTCCACCATTTGCAACAGGGCTTCCCCATTTTGGACATTTTGTCCCAAATACAATTAAAGACATAATTCCAAGATATCAAACAATGAAAGGAAAGCATGTCAAGAGATATTTTGGATGGGACACTCATGGATTACCAGTAGAATATGAAGTAGAAAAATCTTTAAAATTATCTGGGAAATATGAAATAGAACAATATGGTATCGATAAATTTAATGAAGAATGCAGAAATATAGTTTTAAGGTACACAAAAGAATGGAAAAAAATAATAACACGACTGGGAAGATGGGTTGACTTTGAGAATAATTACAAAACAATGGATCTAACATTCATGGAATCCGTATGGTGGGTATTTAAAACCCTTTACAATAAAGGTTTAATTTATGAAAGCTACTATGTATTGCCATATTCTCCAAAACTTGCAACTCCTTTATCAAATTTTGAGGTCAATCTTGGTGAATACAAAGAAATTCATGATCCATCATTAACCATAAAATTTAAAATCAAAGATAAAAATGAATATCTGCTTGCATGGACTACAACTCCTTGGACATTACCCACAAATCTTGGAATTGCTGTTGGGAAAGACATAGATTACTCTAAAGTACTTGATCAAGAAAAAAATGAAATATACATAATAGGAACAAAAAGATTAAATCACTACTATCAAGATGAAAACAAATACGTAATAATAGAACAATTTAAAGGTGAACATCTCAAGGGAATAGAATATGAACCACTATTTAATTACTTTGTAAACCAACGGAACAAAGGAGCTTTTAAAATTCATACAGCAGAATACGTTACAACCGATGACGGAACAGGAATAGTACACATTGCACCATTTGGAGAAGAAGACTATCAAATACTTAAAAAAAATACTCAAACCGATATGATAACACCTATAGATGCCGAATGCAAATTCACAAGCGAAGTTAAAGATTTTGAAGGATTATTTGTTAAAGATGCAGATAATAAAATAATAGAAAAATTAAAATCAATGAATCTTTTATTCAAAAGAGAAAACTATTTACACAGATATCCATTTTGCTATAGAACAAACTCACCTCTAATTTATAGACCTATAAGCTCATGGTTTGTCAATATTGAAAAAATCAAAGAAAAACTTATAAGATCAAATGAACAAATAAATTGGATACCTGAACATCTTAAAAAGGGAAGATTTGGAAAATGGCTAGAAAATGCAAGAGATTGGGCAATAAGTAGAAATAGATTTTGGGGAAATCCAATACCAATTTGGAAATGTTCAAAAACAGGAAATAAAATATGTATAGGATCTAAGGAAGAATTAGAAAAATTATCAGGACAAAAGATTATCGATTTACATAAAGATAAAATCGATAAGATCACCTGGCCTAGCGAATATGGTGGCACATATGTTAGAACAAGTGAGGTTTTAGATTGCTGGTTTGAATCTGGTTCAATGCCTTACGCAAGCAAACATTATCCATTTAAAGACAAAGATAAATTCCAAAATATCTTCCCTGCCGATTTTATTGCAGAAGGCTTAGATCAAACAAGAGGATGGTTTTATACATTAACAATTTTAGGAACTGCTCTTTTTGAAAAGACAGCATTCAAAAATGTAATAGTTAATGGACTAGTATTATCTAGTGACGGCAAAAAAATGTCAAAATCACTCAAAAATTATACAGATCCAATACAAATAATAAACACATTTGGAGCAGATGCCTTAAGACTTTATTTGATAATGAGTCCAGTAATAAAAGCTGATGATCTAAAATACAGCGATGATGGGGTTAAAGATGTCTTAAAAAATATTATAATCCCTATTTGGAATGCTTACTCATTTTTTATAACTTATGCAATCATTGACAAGTTTACACCTAATAATCATGTAAATCTATATAAAAACAATATACTTGACAAATGGATAATTAGCGAAATTGAAAGTTTAAAGCAAATACTAAACGAAGAAATAGATAAATATAACTTAACAAAATCAATAGACGTACTTATTACATTCATAGACAAGTTAAATAACTGGTATATAAGACGATCAAGAAGAAGGTTTTGGAAATCTGAAAATGACAATGATAAAACAGATGCTTATGAAACATTATATTATACTTTAAAAAACTTAATGCTAATGCTTGCACCATTTATCCCTTTTTTAACAGAAGAAATATATCAAAATTTAAAGACCAAAAATGAAAAAGAATCTATTCATTTAAATGATTATCCTCAATCAATCAAGGAACTTATTAATATAGAACTTGAAGAAAAAATGAATTTCACAAGAAAAGTAATAACAATTGCAAGAGCACTAAGAGCATCACACAATATAAAAATACGAAAACCTATTAAAACAATATACATCATCACCAAAAATCATAAAGAACAAAATACTCTAAGAGAAATGACAGAAATAATACTTGAAGAGATTAATGCAAAAGAAATAAAAATAAAATCCAATGAAGAAGAACTTGTAACTTATAAAGCAAAAGCAAATTTCAAAGAACTTGGAAGCAAACTCGGCACAAATATGAAAGCAGTAGCATTAGCAATAACGAAACTAAGCAATGAAGACATATTAGAAATAATAAATGGCAATAAACATACAATTACAATTAACAATAATACATATGATATAACACTAAAAGATATAATACTCGAAAGACATGAAAGAAAAAATTTAAAAGTAATTAATGAAGATTCTATAACAATAGGACTAGATACTTTAATTACAGAAGAATTATATCTAGAAGGACTATCACGAGAACTTATAAGGAAAGTACAAAATTTAAGAAAAGAAAGTAATTTCAATGTTACTGACAGAATAATACTATATACAAATAATGATGAAATACTTACAAAAATAATCAACAATTTTGAAAATTATATTAAAACTGAAACTTTGGCAATAACAATAGAAATTAATAATAAAAAAGCCTTAACAACTTTAGAACTAGATGAGGAAATATTAGTAAATATAGGTATAGAAAAATGCTTAAATTAATTATTAATATTTGTATTGCTATGCTTTTAATAGGATGTGTAACTCTAACTTACCATCCACCTAAAAAAAATACATCTTCAATCATGTTATTAGACTCCTCATCAGATATATATGCTTATATAAATTTATCTAAAAACAGATTCATATATAGTGAATTCGAAATGAAATATAAAATAGGTCTTCATACTGTTGGTAATTTATATTTAAGCTACACAAAAAATCCAGAAACTTTTTCATTAATAATAACAGGCAATTTTCCCAAAAGCATATTTTGGAAAATAAACAATCATCCGAATTTTCAATCATGCGGAAATATATTTATGAACCCAAAATGGAAAATAAAAAATTCAAACATATATATAACCCCAACTAAAGACAAAAAAGGTATATTAATCAATCAAAAAGAAATAACTCATCAAAATACAAACATACTCATAACAAAATACATTGATATCATTGATCAACATGAAATATTTATTTTGATCAATGATATCACTAAACTAATTCCAAACAACATCAATAAAACAAATTTAATTCCCTTTAACAAAGGAATTTTCATTGCAAATAGTGCAAACGACAACGAATATAATTTTAAAGCTTATCTAAACACTAATAACCCCAAAATACTCTCTATTGCATCAAAAAAATTAATACCAAGTATCCTTAAACATACAACAAAAATAATAATTTCAGGACTTATAACATCTAAAATACAAGATAAAAATACCATAGAACTTCAATTTAATGTTAATAAAATGAGTATTAAAGATATTTATAACAAATTTAATATATACTGAAGCATCAAATTTAAACATAAAAAGTAATGTTATACATAAATTAATACACCTATTTCCAATACAAGTTCTAAATTCAAAAAAATGACAAGAAATTAAAATTAAAATAAACTTAAATCACCAACAATAAGCCTACCATGATAAGCTTTTGCACCCAAAATAGCATCAATATTATCAATATTAGATTTATTAACTTTCCCAGCAACAACAATTTCTACCTTATTTCGACTCATCAATATTAAATCTTTAAGTATCATAAGTGAATCTTCTGCTTTAAGACCTCCTCCTGAAGTCAATATCCTGTGAACACCAATATCCAAAAGATTAGCCACAGAATCTTTAATATTATGAGTTTCATCAATTGCTTTATGAAAAGTAACCTTTAAAGGATAAGAAAAGTTCAACAAATATTTGGTTTTCTCTATATCAATTTCACCATTATCTCTTAAAATACCAAAAACAACCCCTTCAACCCCAAGACTTTTACAAATTTCAATATCTTCTTGCATAACCTGAAACTCTAAAGTAGAATACACAAAATTACCACCCCGTGGTCTAATCATCACAACAATAGGAATATCCACCAAAATTTGTTTCAAAATTTTTATGGTACCATAAGAAGGTGTAGTTCCTCCACAAAACATATTTTCACAAAGTTCAATTCTATCGGCACCAAGTTCTACAGCACGTAAAGCCTCTAATACATTAAAAACACATGCCTCTTTTACCATTTAAACATCCAAATTACACAATAATCTATTTATAGCAAAATAATGATATAACGCCCCAATTTTTCCAGAATCATTATTAAATTTAGCTGTTTCAAGTTTGACAAGTTTTCTAATATCATTATCATAAATACATGCCAATTCTAAAGACCATAAATTTTCTAATTTATCATATATTCTACTTATTAAATCCGATCTTGAACTTATCCCACCTCCAATTAATATCTTTTCAGGATTTAAGACAAAAATTAAATTAAAAATACCAAATGATAAAGTTTCAAAAAAATAATCTATTTCATTTTTAACATGAAGATTACCATTATCAGCAAGTTCAAAAACATATTCTCCAGAAACATTATCCAATTCCATTTCTAAACGACTAGCAACTCTTCGTCTTAAAGCTGCAACAGAAGCTAAAGATTCCCATCTACAATTAAAAGGAATATTATTATCAAGACCTCTGGTAATCATAAATCCAATTTCACCAGACATAAAAGAATATCCTCTTACAAGCTTCCCATTAAGAAATATTCCAGCACCAATGCCTGTTCCAAGCGTTAAAGCAATAAAATCATTAGAATGAACAGCATTACCTTTAAATTTTTCTGCTAAGGCCACACAATTAGCATCATTTTCAATTTCAACATTTACTCCTGTTAAATTTTCAAGCCTCTCTTTTAAAGGATAATTAGTAAAACCCTCAATGGCATTCACTCTAATAACAAGACCCCTAGGATCAACAAAGCCAGGAATACAAATTGCAACACCTTCAACATTATACTCTCTCTTGTAAGAATTAATTATATCAACTAAAATGTCAACTTGATCATCAGCAGTAGCACCCGATTTAACTTCGAATTTATCAAGAAAATTACCATTACCATCTGCAAGAGAATATTTACTATTAGTGCTTCCAACATTAATCGCAATATAATATTTCATACAATTCTCCATATCTTAAAATATTCAAATAATTATACAATGAAAAAGTGAACTGCTATTTCTAAATCAAAGATTATAGAAATAGCTTCTTGTTTCATCCCATGATAGCTTTTTAGGTTCTATAAGAACGGTCATCCACTAGAGCATGGTCCACAAGCTTTACTTCAGGCAGTTCCTGCCTTAGTTTTTATTTCCTTATAATAATAAGCTTTAAGATTTAGAGCTGCATTTATATCTCTATCGTGCAAAGTGTTACAACTCCTACAACTCCACCTAATATCACTTAATTTTAGAGTTGTATTTTTAATACCGCAATTGTTGCATAGCTTGCTTGATGGAAAATATCTATCAACTTTATGTAAATAGGCTCCGCACCACTCTGATTTATATGATAATTGTCTTACAAACTCATGCCATCCCAAATCATTAACACTTTTGCCAAACATTCCTTTTTGCATACTTTTAATTGATAGGCTTTCTATTACTATATTTTTATAATTAGCTACAAAATAATAAGATAATTTATGTAAAAAATCTTTTCTTTGATTTGAAATTTTCCTATGCAACTTGGCAACTCTTAATCTAGATTTAGCTCTATTTTTAGAGCCCTTTTGTTTTTTTGATAGTTTTCTTTGGCATTTCTTGAGTTTACGTTCATTTTTTAGTAAACATTTGGGATGATTGATTTTCTCACCTTCACTACTTACTAGAAAATGCCTCATACTCATATCAATACCAACTATCTCTTTTTTATTGCATTTAGTTTTATCGTTATTTTTAACATCTAAGCACTCAACTGCTACTGAAATATAATATTTATCATCAGTATCTTTTTCTACTACTACATTTTTAATAAGTTCATTGCTTTTAATATTCCTATGTAGAGCTAATTTTACAAATCCTATCTTAGGTAGCTTTATATAATCATTTTCTATTCTTATTGAGTTTTTTTGATTATTAGTTCTAAAGGTTTGTCTATTTTTCTTACTTTTATATTTAGGAAATCCTTGTGTTCTATTTCCTTTTTTAATTTCTCTAAAAAAATTACTATACGCAGAATTTAAATCAATCCATGCGCTACAAAGAGCTAAACTATCAACTTCCTTTAAAAATGGAAATTCATTTTTATAATTACTTGGATTAACGCTAATACTTTTCTTATTCTTTTCATAATAGTCTCTCTTATCACTTAACATTTTGTTATACAAAAATCTTACGCATCCAAATACTTTTGAAAAGTATTTCTTTTGATTAGTGTTAGGATATATTCTGTACTTATAAGCTTTATTAGCACCCATATGTTTTGTTATTTTATAATATTTAACTTGCGTTGCAAATTCATCTCCACCTAAATTTCAATAAATTACTGCGTATATTCTATTAATTATCACCTAGTATTAGTTACTAAATATAGGCATAAATGCATAAATGCCGAGCTTTCATCTTTTCTTTACCAAATAATACTTAATATATGTTCTTTATGGAAAATAACCCTTAATGAATTCAACCATGATAAGGATCATATTCATTTATTACTAGAATTTACCCCCAATATTCAACCTTCTAAATTTATCAATAATCTAAAAACAGTATCGTCAAGGCTTATAAGGAAAAAATATTCTACTCATTTAGATAAATATTATTGGAAACCTTATTTTTGGTCTAAAAGTTATTGTCTTATTTCTACTGGAGGAGCCTCTATTGATATCATCAAAAAATATATTCAAAATCAAAATAAATCCATTTATTAACAAATTCATCTCCGCCTAAATTTCATAGAAATTATAGGTGGAGATGAATTTGTTATTATTTGTTAAAAACTCTCTATAGTAATTATAGAAACTGTAGAAACTTTCTCTACAACTATTTGCGTCTTAATTTCTTCCTTTAAATAAGAAACATGAGATATTATACCTATTTGACGCCCATCGATACGCTGTAAATCAGAAATTTTTGGTATCACTACTTTTAAAGTGTCTTCATCAAGACTTCCAAAACCCTCATCAAGAAAAAACGCCTCTATTTTAAGATCACTATCCCTGATCATATCTGAAAAAGCTAAAGAGAGAGATAAAGATACAAGAAATCTCTCACCACCAGATAAAGTTTTAACATTACGAGTCATATTTCCATCCCTTTTACTCCTAACTAAAAAATTAAAATCTCTACTACCTGTATTAATTTCAAGATCAAAATCAGGAAGAATAATGCTTAAATATTTCTTATTCGCTATACTAAGAATTTCATCAATCAAAAAACTTTGAACATAATATTTTAAACTAGGAGATACAGTAATAATTTTTTTTAAAATTTCAAGTTTATCATTACGTTCATTGATATTGATTAATTTACTATTGATATTCCTTAAATTAATTTCCTGTTCATTAAGTTCTAATTGAAGATTTTGTACACTTGAAAAAGCTGCATCATACTTACTAATCTCTTTAGAGAAAACTTCAATTTGAGACATAAAATTAAACTTTAATTTTAAAAAATGTTCCAAACTATTTTTGCTAGGAGTTAAAGAATCAAGAAAAACAATGGGATCTGTATCACAAGTATTACCTCGCATTGCTACTTTGAAATTTAAAAAATTAGAAGTAAAATTATCTAACTCATCTTTAAGCTCTATTTTAAAATTTAACATAGTTTGTTTTATAAATTCAATTTGACTCTCAAGTTTCAATTTTTCATTGTTTATATTGTCAAGACACACATTAAATTTCATACGATCATTTTCTATATTTCTTTGAGAAATTAAAAATTTTTCAAATTCTTCCTCTAATAAAGTAGGATCACTAAAATGAACAAGAGTAAATTAATATTAGACTGTAAATTTTTTGTTTTATCGATATTGTCTTTAATTTTTACATCGTTTAAGGAAATTTTAGAATTTAACCCTTTAAGAATTAATTTCAAAATATGACACTTTTTTAATATTTGGGAACAAAAACCAACATCTTATTNNTATCAGAATAATCTATATATTTATGAAATAAATTTTGGCCAACTCTTTTTAAAATTTCTGAATCATTTTTCTTAAAATTTGCAACACAACCTTCCCATTTAATCTTATTTTCTTTATTACGCAAGATATCCAATCTCAAGATATCCAATTCAGATTGTAAAACTTGAAGCTTTGAATTTAATTCTAAAAGATCATTTAAATTACTAATTTTTAACTTTTCTTTTCCTTGATATGCTCTATATGCATCTTCAAGAAACTTAAGATTTTCTATATCTCTTTCAACCAATTCTTTATTTTTAATAAGATGTTCCAAAAATTTTTCATAAAAATCAATCTTAATATTCATACTAACAACTTGAGAAAAGTCATTATTTTCATTATCCAAGTTTAACAATAACGACAATCCATTTTTATATTTCAATATTAACTCTTCATAAAATCCTTTTAATAACTTTAATGCCTCATAATAAACATATTTATCAAAATCAAATGTTACCTCTTTTAAAGCAATACTTTTAATTTCAACATTCTTTTTCCTTTGTTTTTCTAACAATTTCTTCCTTTGAATTTCCAACTGTCTCTCTTTTACAAGCAATACATTATAAGCTTTCTCATCAAATCCTATTTCACAAAAAATAGCATTTTCATAGTATAGTTCTTTTATATAATCAAAATTAAAATTATCTAAATCCAAATATTTTAATTCTTCTAAATCTTTTTGAACTCTTGAAAATTCATAAACAAACTGACTCTTATCATTTAATAATTCAATATGCCTTCTAACAAAGTTTTTTAAATCCAAAAAATCATCAGAATGATAAAATGCAAGTCTTTGATCCAACTGAGATTTGATCTTTGACTGCAAATGATGCTCATGCTTTAATTTTTTTCGACTCTCAATCTTAAAAGACAAGTCTAATTTTAGATTATCAATTCTACACTGCTTATTTAAATAATTTCTTAAAATTGTCTCTAACTCTTTCACAGATAACTATTAACTTATAAACATTATCAAGATTTTTTTTCAAAGATTCTATATCAATTAAACTCAAAATCTCTTTTAATTCATTGATTTTCTTTTTATTAATACTAACTCTATTTTTTTCCTCAGTATCTAAAAATATCAATTTTTCCCGATTAAATTTTGTAAGATCTGATTCTTTGTATTATATGTGTTATATAGATCATATTTTTTTAATCCTTAAAAAGTAAGTTGAATAAAAAAAATGATGCTTTACTCTTTGGATTTGAAGTTAAAAATTCCTGAAAATTTCCTTGGGGCAAGATAACAGTTTGGCAAAACTGCTCAAAATCTAATCTACAAAGACTCTTAATATAAACCAAAACATCATCTCTGTTTGCAATAAAGTTTCCATCACTAAGACAATTTAGCACCATACTCTTTGGCGTTTCTTTTTGTCTTATATGAAGTTCAATAAACGATTCATATCTCTTCTCAGAAACAGTAAAAGTAAGTCTCACATAAGCACTATCAAAACCTTTTGAGATAGAATCTGAAATATTTTTATCAAGCCTATAAACACGTGCATAAAGAGCAAGCGTAATACAATCTAAAATTGTACTCTTTCCAGCTCCTGTATTCCCAGAAATTAAAAAAATTCCAGACCTTCTTAAAACAGACACATCAAAATTAATTTCATACTCACCTTTATAAGACGCAATATTTTTAAATATTAATTTATTTATCCTCATATTCCCCTGCTCTTCCCTTCAGTAATACCTCTTCAAAAAGAGCAATAAGTTCTTCTTCCTTAAATTTATTTCTTCTCTTAAAACCACCCACAATATCCCTTTTCAATTTTTCTTGAAAAAAATACTTTTCATCTCTATTTAACACTTCATCTCTACCAAGCAATTTACGCTCATTTTTAAAAGACTCTTCGCCTGAATCTTCCAAATTATAATAAACATCAAATATATTAATGAAACTTGATTTTATTAAATTATAAATTTGCTCCTCAAATTCTGAATTCACCCTATCATTAATTTCAATTTTTAAATAACAAAGATAAGAAATTTCATTCTTAATCCTATTTAAATTATTAATCACTTCTTGAAAAGAACCTTTCAAAAAATACAATTTACCAAATATAGGAAGTAAAACCCTATTTTGCTCAACCAATTTATTATCACAAAAAAATAAAACGTTTACATATTTTTTAACATCCTCATCAAACGAATACTGAATTGGAGAACCCGAATACACTATATTCTCTTTTAATCTTTTAAAATTATGAATATGTCCAAGTGCAACATAAGAAAAATCATTACCAAAAACATTAACGGACAAAATAGGGGTGTTAACAATAATATCAGTCATACCACCACTAGAAAAAAAAGAATGTGCCATTAATATCTTAGGAACGTCAAAATAATCTCCAGAGAGCAATTTAAGAATATCTGTTATCCGAGTTTCATAAGCTTTTTCAAAATTATCAAGAAATACATCATTATTCAAATCTATATTTTGATAATCTGAATCTAAAAGAAATCTTTCATTAACATAAGGCATACATACAATAACAAATTTAACATCATTACCATCTTTTAAAAGAATTAAATGATTATCAATGTCATCTCCTGTTACCAAAAAAAAATTAAATTTTGAAAGTATCTTCTTATGAATATTAAAATAATCTTTCTTATCATGATTTCCAGCAATAACTACACACCATTTACAAGACGTAAAAGACAATTCATAAAAAAAATCATTTATCAACTTTTGCTCTTCAATGCCAGGTCTCTTTGAATCATAAACATCACCAGCAATAAGCAAAAGATCAATTTTTTCATTCACAATGAATTTCAATAAAAAATTTAAGAATTGTTGTTGTTCACCAATTCTAGAAAAATGCCCAATTTTTTTACCAATATGCCAATCAGATGTATGTAAAATTTTATAGATACTCATAAAATACCGTGCTATTTTAGATCACCTTCTTTTTTTAATTTATAGATTATGTTATATTATATATATAAAGGGTTTTATGCAACAAAAAAGATTAATAATAGTAGAATCACCAACAAAAGCAACAACAATAAAAAAATATCTAGACAGCTCATTTTCTGTGGAGGCTTGTATAGGGCATATAAGAGACTTGCCAAACAGCGCCAAAGAAATACCAGAAGAATATAAAAAATTTGAATGGGCAAATCTATCGATAGATTACCAAAATGATTTTAAGCCACTCTATATTATTCCAAGTAATAAAAAAATGATTATTGAAAAACTTAAAAAACTCATAAAAGACCAAGATGAAATATATCTTGCAACTGACCAAGACAGAGAAGGCGAAACAATAGCATTTCACCTAAAAGAAGTATTACAAATCAAAAATTACAAAAGAATGGTATTTCACGAAATTACAAAAAGCGCAATAATTGACTCACTAAATAATACAAGAGAAATTAATATGAATTTAGTTAATGCCGGTGAAACAAGAAGAATACTCGATAGACTTTATGGATATACTATTTCTCCTTTACTTTGGAAAAAAATTGCCTATGGACTTTCTGCTGGCAGAGTACAATCTGTAGGACTTCAATTAATTATAGAAAAAGAAAAATCAAGAATAAATTTTAAAAAAGCTAACTATTACTCAATTACACTTGAATGTAAACATAACAAAAACAATATACAACTTAAACCAACATTAGAAAAAATTGACAATAAAAATGTAGCCGAAAGTAAAGACTTTGAAAATGATACAGGAACTTTACATGAGCCTAATAAAACAATCCTTATAGACAAAATATTAATGAATTCAATCATAAAAGAGCTAAAACAAATAAACAATATAGAAGTAATTTCAATTGAAACAAAAGAAATCAAACTTACTCCTCCAAAGCCATTCATAACATCATCATTACAACAAGAAATAAACAGACGATTAAAAATAGGAACAAAACAAATTATGAGTTATGCACAAAAACTATATGAAAGCGGATACATAACCTATATGAGAACAGACTCTTATGAGATTGCAAAAACTGCAAAAGAAAAAATAAAAAACATTATAAGACAAAAATATGGAGAGGAATATATAGAAAAAAATGACAGAATATATACCAAGGCTAAAATGGCTCAAGATGCACATGAAGCCATCAGACCTTCTGAAATGTTCACTCCTCCTGAACAAATACAAATTGAAAGCGAAACAGCTAAAGAAATATATAAAATAATATGGGATAGAACCATTTTATCTTGTATGAAAGATGCAATAAAAAAAATGGGAAAAATAAAATTTAAATATAAAAATTTAACCTTCAAAGCAAATTTTACAAAACTTATTTTTGATGGCTTCTTGAAAAATAATAAAGAATTTCATGAAGATAACATAATAGATTTTTCACTTATAAAAGAAGGAGATAAATTCACTATATTGAATATAAAACCAGAACAACATGAAACAAAACCCCCATTAAGATATACAGAAGCATCACTTGTACAAAAACTTGAAAAAGAAGGCATAGGTCGTCCTTCAACTTATGCAACAATAATATCAACACTATTTGAAAGAGAATATGTATTTAAACAAAATAACACATTAATACCAACAATAAAAGGAGCTGCAGTCATAAATCTTTTAAAAAAATATTTTCCAATACTAATTGAATTGCAATTCACATCTAATATGGAAGAAAATCTAGACAAAATTGCAATAGGCAAATTAGATAAAATACAATATCTAAATGCATTTTATAATGGAAAAGAAGGTCTCAAGAACACAGTAAGTAAAATAGAACCTATGATCAGTCCTGAAGAATTTAGAATGGTATATGAATATAATAATGACAAACAATTTAATTACAAAATTAATATTGGAAAATTCGGGCCATACTTAATTTTTAATGGAAATAATTATGCAATAAATTTAACAACACCTCTCGAAAATTTGTATAAAAAAGATGAAATACAAAAAATAATAACAGAAAAAGAAATACAACCTAATATATTAGGGGTTGATCCTGCAACAGGACTTAACATAATATATAAAAATTCAAAATACGGAGGAATTATCCAACTCGGCGAAGACATTTATGAACCACAAGGATTTACAAAAACAGGCAAACCAAAAAAACCTAAAATAATTAAAGCTAAAAAAGTTTCAACAAAAAATATAGAATATGAAAATATCACGCTAGAACTTGCTTTACAATTGCTCTCCCTTCCAAAAGTAATAGGCAAATATCCAAAAACCAATGAAAAAATAATTGCTACTACAGGAATCTTTGGAGACTATATTAAAACTGAAAACGATAGCATAATATGTCCACTAAAAAAAGAAATGAAAGCATATAAAATCACACTCGAAGAATCAATTAAATTACTAGACACAAAATTAGCAAAAAACGGAATTATTGTAAAAATAATATCTCTATCTAAAAACAAAATTGGAAATAAAATCTATATTTACAAACAAAATGATAAATTTTATGCTAAAATTAAAAGGAAAAAGGTTGATTTGCCTACTAATATCGACCTTAATCAAATAGATGCAACTTATGTTTTTGGACTAATGTAGGATATGAATGATTTTGGACTCCCCATTTACAAATACAAAGATGATTTAATTAAAAAATTAAGCACAAATAGTGTCTTGATAGTAGAAAGTCCAACAGGAAGTGGAAAAACTACACAAATACCAAGAATAATATATGAAGCAGGACTTGCAAAGCTTGGCAAAATTGGTGTAACGCAACCAAGAAGAATAGCCACAATATCAATAGCAGAATACATTGCAAAACATATTGGTGTAAATCTTGGAGAAGAAGTAGGTTATAAGATAAGGTTCCAAGAAGTCATAAGTCCCAAAACAAAAATTAAATTAATGACTGATGGCGTCTTACTACAAGAACTCAAAAAAGACACATTACTTTACGAATATGATGTCATAATAATAGACGAAGCTCACGAGAGAAGCTTAAATATAGATTTTATATTAGGACTCCTTAAAGATATATTAAATAAAAGAAATGATTTTAAAGTCATAATTTCATCAGCTACAATAAATACAAAAATATTTTCAAAATATTTTAACAATGCCCCAATACTTAGCATAGAAACGATTACCTATCCTGTACAAATAATTTATAATCCACCACTACTTAATACATCAAAATCAATGATACTAAAAATAAAAGAAATCATTGCTGGAATAATCAAAGAAAAAAAAGAAGGGGATATTCTTATATTTCTATCTGGAGAGAAAGAAATAAAAGAAACAATAAAAGAAATTCATGCATTGAACCTCAAAAAAGATTTGATAATATTACCATTGTATGGTCGTATGGCAAAAGAAGCACAAGAACAAATATTCATGCCTACACCAAAAAATAAAAGAAAAATTATAGTATCAACAAACATAGCAGAAACGTCAATTACAATTGAAAATATTAAAATAGTAATTGATAGTGGTAAGGTAAAAACAAATAAATTCCAGATGAAAACTCATACCTACTCATTACAAGAAGTACCCATTTCAAAATCATCTGCAACACAAAGAGCAGGAAGAGCAGGAAGGCTTTCAAAAGGCACATGTTACAGATTATACAAACGAGATGAATATCAATTAAGAGATGAATATCAAAAAGAAGAAATATACAGAACTGATCTCTCCGAAGTAATATTGAGAATGGCAGATATTGGTATTAAAAATTTTACGAAATTTGACTTTATTTCTAAACCCTCAATCAAATCTATCCAAACAGCAAGTGATATATTAAAATCTCTAGATGCAATAAATGAAAAAAATGAACTTACAGAGATTGGTAAGTACATGATAATCTTTCCCTTAATACCAATACATTCAAGGGCTTTAGTAGAAGCAATGATGCACTACCAACAAGCAATATATCCAACAACAATTGGACTATCATTTCTGTCAACAAGTGGAATATTTTTACTACCTCAAAATGAAGAAATAGAAGCCAGACAGGCTCATCTTAAATATAAAAATTCCCTAGGAGATTTAATAGGATTTATTAATATATTTGAAGATTATAGAAAAGCCATTAACAAAGAAGACTTTGCAAAAGAAAATTATTTAGATTTACAAGGACTTGAAGAAATTAATAATGTACAAAGACAACTTGAAAATATTGTAAGCAGTTTTGATATACCAATTGTACATAAAAATGAAATTGATCACGAAGGATACTTAAAATCCATAATGAGAGGAATGAAAGACTATATTTGTTTTAAAACTTCAAAAAATAAATACAAAACAATAAAAGCTCAAAACGTAGTAATTCATCCTGGTTCACTTATTAACACAGATTCAGTAAAATACTTCGTAGCAGGAGAAATTATAGAAACTAGTAAAAGGTATGCTAGGGCAATTGGAGTACTTAAAAAAGAATGGCTTAATAATATCCAGTTCGAAGAAAATAAAAACATTCCTCAAAAAGAAAACAAACAATCACATCATTCCCACAAAAATGATATATTACACAAAGAAAATAAGGATTCACTAAAAAAAGAAATCAAAATTGGAGGAAAAAAATTTTATATTCAAAATGAATATAAAAATCAATTAACATTTAGCTTAAAAGAAATTAAACAATTAATTTCAAAAGGTTTAAAAAATGAAGAAGAAAAAGCAATAAAAAATGTCCTCGCAAAAC
>NZ_LN609267.1:881460-881768 GCF_000825665.2 Borrelia crocidurae | reverse complement strand
AATAGAAATAATGCGTATAGTGAATGGTATGGAACCAAACTGGACACTGCTTAAAACATACGAAAATACAAATGTCAATATAAACGAAATTGACAAAATAAAAAACATCTTAGAATGTACTATGAACTTCATTCAACATCCAAATAAAAAATCTGTTCTTTTTTTATCACTCAGAAGCGATTATGCTGATAATTTTTGGTTAAAACCGCAAAAAAGCTTTATAGTAGCAATTGAAGAATCAATGGATAGTATTAAAAGCTTAATTGACAACCAAGACAATATTACAAAACTAACTTCTATCAAAAAAA
>NZ_LN609267.1:879438-881439 GCF_000825665.2 Borrelia crocidurae | reverse complement strand
AATTAAATTTCTTTTTTTAAAAAAAAGTAAATAAATATTATTTAATCTAGAATCATATTGAAAGTTGATCTACACTATAACTAACAAATAACATATTAATGGGGGTCATATGCATAATTTAATGAAAAATATGCAAAATCTTGGCAAAGCACTACAAACTCCTGCTGCTGTTTTACCAATTGCTGGTCTTTTACTTGGATTTGGATATCTTATAATATCTCTTACACAACCTTTTGAAATACTAGGCAAAATTGGCAAACTAATGGAACAATCAGGTAGCGCTATTCTTGGCAACTTACCAATACTATTTGCAATTGGAACTGGAATGGGATTATCTAAAAATAACAAAGCTGCTGCTGCACTAGGAGGAGCCGTAGGATATCTAATCTTAAATGCAGGATTATCTACATTTACAATAATTATCAATGAAAAAACCGAGCCTGTTAACATGTCTGTATTAGGAGGTATCATTACAGGAATAAGTTCAGCTATGCTTAGCGATAAAGTAGTAGATTATAAAATACCACAATTTTTAGGATTTTTTTCAGGACAAAGATTAGTACCAATAGCCAATGGGATCTTTTCTGTAATATTTGCTATAGTATTTGGTTTTTTATGGGCACCAATACAAATAACCATTAATCAAATTGGAATATGGATGATAGAAGCTGGCAATTTGGGACTATTTGTATTTGGATTCTTAAACAGATTACTCATAATAACAGGATTACATCAACTCTTAAATACATTGGTGTATTTTGTATTTGGAGAATATACCACAAGTGAGGGAAATATAGTACAAGGAGAAATCACAAGATATTTAAATGGAGATCCAACAGCTGGAGGATTCACATCGGGAATGTATCCAATAATGTTATTTGGACTACCAGGTGCAGCTCTTGCAATGTACTTAACAGCTAAAAAAGAACGCAGACAAGAAATAGGAGGTATCCTGCTCTCAGCATCACTAACCTCATTTTTAACAGGCATTACAGAACCAATAGAATATACATTCATGTTAATAGCCCCACTGCTTTACCTGATACATGCTATTTTAACTGGAATATCACTAATCATTACCAATATATTTGGAATACGCATAGCATTTGCACTCTCAGCAGGAATCATCGATTATTTTTTAATGTTCCCAAAATCAACGAACGCACTATTAATACTTCCAATAGGACTGACAATTGGTATCATTTACTTCACCATATTTTTCACACTAATTAAAGCATTTCAAATAAAAACTCCTGGCCGTGAAGATGATATTAATCAACAAAATTTTAAACATATTCACAATATATCTCAAAATGATACTTTTGAGGTAATAATTCAAGCTCTTGGAGGCACTAACAATATAATAAATATAGACTCATGTTTCACACGACTCAGAGTAGACGTAAAATCGCCCGAATTAATCAATCAAAATTTAATGCATAATCTTGGAGCTACTGGAACAATTATCACATCAGGAAATCAGGCTCAAATAATATTTGGTGCAAAATCAGAACAATAATCTAAATCTAATAAAATCTAAAATTATAAGATTTGGAAAAGGCAAAGGAAGTGATTTATTTATTTCTTTGTATTTCTACTAAAAGATATGATGCTTAGGATAAAATCAAATGCCTTTAACATTATCTAAAATATTATTAACCTTATTACTAACTAACCCTCTTGCTCAAACAAATAACACAGACAAAAATAATTTTGAAAAATTATATAAACTATACATGCTATATGACTTAAATAACAATCTACCAAAAGAACTTGAGACCATAAATGCAATCAAAAGTTTAAACTTAGAATATTACTATTTACTTATGGCCAAATATCTACTTAAAATCAAAAAATATGAAGAAGCAAATAATTTTTTACAAAAATTGCAACCACCTAAAGATCAAAATACAAAAAATGCAATTTTGCTATTAAAACTAAAACTTAATGAAGAAAACATAAGTGAAGAAGAAATTAATGATCTTTTACAAAAAGATAAAG
>NZ_LN609267.1:879299-879382 GCF_000825665.2 Borrelia crocidurae | reverse complement strand
CATAAAGACCCAAAAGGTCAAATAAATATAATATTAGTAGGCTTTGATTGATCTATTGCTATTCTTATAAAATAGTAAATTTG
>NZ_LN609267.1:873262-879265 GCF_000825665.2 Borrelia crocidurae | reverse complement strand
TTACCATTCAATACACTATTATCACAACAATTACCTTATCCAAATAATTTAAAACCAAAATATGAAATAATTAAAGGATCATTTCAGGAAAGTAATTATGTTATTGTTAAGATTAAAAACAAAGATTTAAAGTTTATAATATCAAAACCTATTTATGATAAAAAAATGAATAATTATTATTTTAAAGGACAAACAACAAGTCAATTTTTAATTTCTAATAAAGTAGATATTGCCATCAATACTAGTCCATATACAATTAAAGGAACTATGTTTTATCCCAATGGTATATATATATATAATAAAAAACTAATCTCTCATGCAAAAAAAGATCAGGGTATCATTATAATAAAAAATAACCAAATCATATTAAATCCCAAACACAATGAAATTAAAAACTCTGATTACGGTTTTGGTGGCTTTTTTTCATTAATTAAAAATGGAAAATATACTAAAAATTTCAAAGAAAATAAACATCCAAGAACAATAATAGGTACTGACAAAGAAAACAAGCACTTATATCTAATCACAGTAGAAGGAAGAGGCACTAATAATAGCAAAGGAATTTCATTAAATGAAGCAATAGATTTATCATTAAGTTATGGCGTTACCAATTCTATTAATCTAGATGGCGGTGGATCAAGTACACTTGTAACAAAAGTTGATAACCTTCCTTATAAATTAAATACCACATCCAATCTTTTTGGACAAGAGAGAATAATACCTTGTCACCTAGGAATAAAACTACCTAATTTAAAAACTTCCAACCAACATTAACTCCAAAAGTAATTTCCGTAGTCAAACAAGAAACACTTCCCGAAGAAAAAGAAGTAGGTGAAATTGAAAGTATAAATAGAGGCCTAATATATAAACCTTTAACTTCAGGAATAAAGAGATCTGTAGCAAATCCCAAAGATACAAATACCAAATTTTGTCTTATAGAACTTAAATCAATCGTATATTTAATTCCAATAAGAGGAAATAATGTTCTAACATATTCTTTAAATACAATAGGATAAATTCCATAAAATCCAAAAGAAAAATATCTACTATGATGACTAGCCAAAAAAGCATCTTTATAAGAGATATCAAAAATAACATAATTAGCATCAAAGTATAAATTGAAATTTATTCCATTATCTATTCTAGTATCATTTTCTAACAATATATCCTTATTACTTTTGCTAGTATAATTAGTAAATTGATAAGAAAAACCCCCTCCAAAAGACAATGGATATGCAAATATTAAATCACCCAAAGGAAAAAATAAAAATAACAAAAAAACATATTTTTTCATTGATAATCCTTAAACTTTCTAAAAAAACATTATATTATTATATATAGTTATATATCAAGAATATTTATAATAATATTATGAAAATAAAATTATTACCCTTAATTATATTTTTTTTAACATGTAAAACAAAACAAGAAGCTTCTTTAACAAAAGAATTTAAATTGCCTAAAAGCAGCATCCTAGGATTTCCCCAAAAAGTAGGAATCATAACAAAAAATTATACCATTTTAAATAATACAATTCAAACACAAAAAATTAATTATGATTATCTAACAATAATTAGAAAAGACGAAATAGTTAGAATTGAAAAAATTATGCAAGATACAGAACAGCATGGCATTAAAGGAAAATGGGTACTAGCAACCTATAAAGGAAATAAGGGATACATCTTTAGCAAAGATATCAATATAATAGATAATATAATCATTGAATAAACTAATAATATAAAGATGTTAGTTGTGCTAACTAACATCTTTATTATTTATTTTTCTTTTTATGTCTATTCTTTCTTCTTTTTTTCTTTCGCTTATGAGTAGATATTTTTTTTAATTTTCTTTTTCTTCCACAAGGCACGCCTCATATCTCCTTATTAAACAAAAATTAAATCCAAAATGTTCTTTAAATCATCATCTGGATGAAACCACAAAACATTAGGAAGTTTATTAAAAAAAGTCATTTGCCTTTTTACATACAAAAATGAATTTTTAACTATTAGATTAATTATATCATTTAATAGATAACAAGGTCTACTCCTCCACAATAAAAATTCACGATATCCTATTCCTTTAAAAGCTGGTGTTTTTTCATCATATCCTTTCCCCAATAAGCTTTTAATCTCATCAAGCAATCCACAATCAATCATATTTTTCACTCTAGAGATTATTCTAGATTTCATCTCGTCCATAGGTCTTCTCAACCCAATAGCTACAATATTTTCAAACATATCCTCTCTTTGTAAAAATTGACTAATTGGAATACCTGTCTGATAATAAACTTCAAGAGATCTTTTAATTCTATAAATATCATTTTGATTAATTGATTCATACCGTTTAAAATCAACTCTCCTAAGTTGCTCCAAAAGATAATCTTTACCCATTTTAATAAAAAGGTTATTAATATAAAGTCTCACCTTCTCAGAAACAGGTGGTGCACTGGGTAATCCATATCTCAAATGTTTAAAATAAAAAGCAGATCCCCCTACAAATATAGGTATTTTTTTTTGCTCTTTTAAACTTTCTATTATTTTGCATGATTCCTTATAAAATATTCCAAGATTATACTCATAAATAGGTTCTAAAAAATCAACTAAATGATGTCTTATATGAGATCTCAATTCTATACTAGGCTTACAAGACGCAATATCAAATTCCTTATAAACTTGAATAGAATCAACACTAATTATTTCTGCCACACCTTTTGGAAAGTGAAAGAGAATATCACTTTTACCTACAGCTGTAGGACCAAATATAAAAACTATTTTATTTGTCTTCAATTGAATATAAAAATCGCTTTGCAAAAATATCATTAAAAGCTTGACTGACAACTCTTTCATCAGCAATACTATGTTCTGCTAAAGAAACCTGCTCAATAATCTGATCTGTACGAACTATTACAGCCATCACAAGCTCATAATAATTCCCATCAAAATCTTGTATTTTTTTTAACGGAATTTTCATTACCTTAAAAAACCTCCTTAATTTATTTAACATATAAATTTCTTTTTTCTATTTCATTTTTTATCAACTCAAAAACTTTATTTGCAGGTTGATCTGTAGTATCAACTATAAAATCAGCTACATCTAAATAATTATCAATATCTATATTATACACAGATAAATATCTCTTAGAATCATTAAAATCTCTATTAAAAGTACTAACCAAAATATCAGAATACATACCACCTTCTCTATTTATAATTCTTTCTGTCCTAATTTCTATCTTAGCATAAAGATATATTTTTAAATCGGCATCTTTTGAAAGCCAAATAGCAAGACGAGACGCAAGGATTGTATTATCTTCCTTTGAGAGCTTTAATAACTTATTGTCAAGATATTCATCCCAATAATAATCATTTCTGCCCATGATTTCTTTCTTATAAAATGTATCAAAAGGTATATTCTTTTCCCGAGCAATATCATGAAAGGTATAATTAATGAGCTTTAAACCATAATATTTTGCAAGCATACTACTAACAGTTGTATTCCCACAACCACTTTTGCTAGAAATGGCTATTCTCATTCAATATTCCTCAAATGTTCCTTTATTTTTTCTAAATTTAATTTCATATTTAAAACTAAATTCCTAATATCAAGATCAATAGCTTTATTACTCATAGTTGTAACCTCTCTATGCATCTCCTGAGCAATAAATTCTAAAACCTTTCCACATACCTCATGTTCAATATTTCTATAAAAATTATTTATATGTGAATATAATCTTACTATTTCTTCATTAATATCTAATCGAATTGCCATTTTAGCAGCCTCTTCTGCAACATTGATATCACTAAAATCATCCATCAATTTTAATAGATTCTCTTTAATACTTGAAAAAAGTTTATTATTTATACTGTCATGAGATTTTTTTAATAACTCTAAATCTTTCTCTATTAATACAAGCATTGAAATTATATCTTGTTTAATATTTTCACCTTCAAAAATTCTACTCTTATCATAATTCAATAACGTTTCTCTCAAAACTTCTTTAAAAACATCATAAATTAATGACTGCTCAACACTTACATCATCAACAATTAAAGCACCTCGTAAAGACAAAAAATCACCAAGACTCAACTCATCCTTAATATTTAAATTACTATTTTTCAATAAATTATCCCTAAGGCGAGTAATAGCCTCAACATAATGAGGATTTAAATTGAAATTAACATTTGGCATTATTTCCTTATATCCTACATATAAGAAAACATTACCTCTCTTCACATAAGTTGCAATAAAATTCCTTATATCCAGTTCATAAGCATATAAAACTTCGGGCAATTTAAATTTAAATTCTAAAAATTTACCATTATAAGATTTCAAATTAACACTAAACATATAATTTGAAATAGCTTTTTCTAAGTGAAAAAATCCTGTCATACTTTTCATTTAAAATACCTTCATAAAAAATCATGTAATATAAAATTATCACCAGCTCCCATTGTAACAAATAAATCATTTCTCTTTAACAGACCTTTTATAAAATCAACAGAATCACCTACCTCTGCAAAAAAATAAACATTATGATTTAGATCTCTTAAGGATAAAAACAAATCTCTAGAGAGTCTCTTAGGATCAAAATCTTCTCTAACTGAAAGATATATATTATGAAGAATTAACACATCAACATTACTTAAAACCCTCACAAATTCATCAAAGAGAACCTTTGTTCTTGTAAATGTATGTGGCATAAAATCTAAAACAATACGTCTACCATCATAAAATTTCTTAAGACCTAAAAGAGTACTCTCAATTTCCTTTGGATGATGAGCATAATCATCAAGATATATAACACCATCTTTTTCCATAATAAATTCCATTCTTCTTTTAATGCCCATATATTCTCTAGCTACTATTTTTATTCTCTCATCAAAATTCCAAACAAATTTTTTATGCTCTTCTAAAAACAACTTCAAAGCCAAAAGTGCTACTGAAAAATTTAAAACATTATGAATTAAAGGAGTTTTAAGCCTGATATCAATACTTCCCAAAAAATCAAATTTTAAAAATCCGTTTCTAATCTCAAAATGTTCAATTTTAAAATCAGACAGAGAATTAAATCCAACACTAAATACCCTAATATCTTTTCTTATAATTTTATTTTTAATATTAAACAAATTAATTTCATCAGCATTTATTATCAATATCCCATTTTTCTTTAAGTTATTGACATATTGCAAAAAAATATCTTCAACCTCTTCATAATTTTTAAAAAAATCAACATGTTCATAATCAATATTGGTTAAAACAATTATGTCTGGAGAAAAATATAAAAAATGTCCCTTATACTCACAAGTCTCTGCAATAAATACATTGCTTTCACCAACAAGACTAGATTTATCTTCTAAATTTTTAACACTAGAACCCAATATCAAATTAGGCTGCAATCCTAAACTATGAAATAAGATACCTAAAAATGCTGCCGTAGTAGTCTTACCATGAGAACCCGCAACTCCAATACTATAATATTTTTTAGAAATCTCGCCAATAACCTCAGGATAAGATAGAACAGGGATACCAAGTTCATAGGCTTCTAATAAAATAGGCAAATTATCCTTATCATAAGCTGATGAATATATTAAAGCATCATAAGACCTATTACATATTTTTAGTGAAAACTCATAAATATTTTCATAATATATTATATTCTTGCTCTTTAATATATCTTCGGTATAAAACTTTAAAGGAACGTCAACCCCTTCTACAAAATATCCCTTATCACTTAAAAAACAAGCAAGTGAACAAAGCCCAGAGCCTTTAATTCCTACTAAAAATATATTTCTCCAATTATCCAAATCAATTTTCATCTTACTTATCTAAATTACCTTTTTGCTCATAAAATTTATGTATAATAACATCAATGCCAGATATATTAATTATTGTATACTTAAGCACATTATTAATAATATACTCTCTAAGCATTTCTGCATCATCAAGTAAATTACTTCCAAGTGGAATATCTAAAAATAACTTAAAATAATAACTCCCATGGCT
>NZ_LN609267.1:867158-873236 GCF_000825665.2 Borrelia crocidurae | reverse complement strand
ATATAATCTTTATTATATTCAGAAACACAATGTTCAATCACTTGTCTTACAGCATTTTTGGAAACAGATAAAATACCTCCTTCATCATGAAAATTAGGTTTTACAATAGAACGAATATAGTTCCTTTTCTTTGATAAAAACCCTTTACGTTTAAAAAAAACTCGAATTGAATCCAACAATAAATTTGGCTTAATAGATGTTATCTCAAAAGCAGCTGCTGGAACAACATGTTCACCCATCTGCCTTGAAATTCTTGCCTTTTCTATTTCTTTTTTAGTAGAAATATCTGTTATATAAATAATCTTAGAAGAATTTGGTAAAAAAAGCCTAGATGTTATTTTATCTATCATCCGAACACTTGTTCCCAATATTAATATTTTATTAAAATTTTCTTTACGAAGAGCTTCAACAATTTCATTCCTATGAACATCATCTTCAAAAATAGAACGCCTTATTGCATCAAACACATTATTTTCAAACTTAGCAGAAGTCCCAGCAATAATCTTCATGTTCTTAATTAAAACACCATCATCAATAATTAAAGGAATAGAATATTTATCTGCAATTAAATGTGATCTAAAACTTTTTCCAGTACCAGCAACACCTACTAAAGAATAAACCTTAATCTTTACAAATTTATGTTTAATAACAATTGAAATGTCCTTAATTGCACCTAAAGCATTTTTAAATGTGAGCTTCTTAAATAAATTCTTTAAAGTCATAAACACCAAAAATACTATTTATCCGTTTTACAAAATCTGAACTAGGTTCAACAAAAAATTCATTTCTTAAAAAGAAAGAATGGTTAAAGTTTATCAAAAAAGAATGTAAAAAGTAATTATTTTTTTTAAATTTAGGATTATATTTCTTATCATCAATTAAAGCATGATTATTAAAAGCACACTGTGCTCTTATTTGATGCGTAAATCCTGTCTTAATTGACACTTCAGCAAGTGTAGCAAACTTAGACACCAAAAGTGGCTTAACAATAGTTATAGCATTAAATTTATTTATATTACTATTTAAATTATCCATAACAAAAGTTTTCTTTACAATTTTATCCCGATACAAAAAGTTCTTATAAGTTAAAGATTTTCTAATCTCACCATCAAGTAAAGCTAAATACCTTTTGGTAACAATACCACTACTAAATGCTTTACTTAAAATTCTTGCAGAATATATATTCTTTGCAAAAACAATAAGACCTGAAGTATTTCTATCCAACCTATGTACAGCAGAAGGCTTAAAACTAAGAGATGCAAGATTTTCATCTAAAAGATAAGCATTAATCAAAACATCAAGTGAATACCCATCTCCATGAACTAAAACCCCCTTTCTTTTATTAATTACAAGTAAATCCTTATCCTCATAGACCAATCTACTCTCTACATCTCTTAATATATCGGTTTTATTTTTAATTACAACACCATTTAAATTTAAACCTTGCACTAAAGGCTTATACAAATAAATTTTATCATCCTTTAAAACCCGTTGTGAAAAAGAAACCTTAAGATTATTTAAACGAATATCACCATTTCTAATATGTTTTATTACCTTTGATTTAGGAAGTTTTAAAAATTTTACTAAAACTACATCAAGTCTTTTACCATCGTCATTATTTAAAACATTAATAACATTATACTTCCCAACGCTCTTAACATCCCCAAACAACATACAACTAAATTTTACTACATTTTTTACAAATAAAATTAACTATCAAAAATGAACATATCGAAATAAAAAATGAAGGAACAATAGGATGAACATCATATATACTTGCTTTATCACAAAAAATTATCAACAAATAACTCAAAAGCCCTGTAAACTGAGAAATAAAAGCTGATATCTTACTTACAAAATTAAAATAAAGACCAAAAACAATAATAGAAAAAAATGAAACTTCCAAAGCTCCAATCGCAAAAATATTTATAAAAAACAAAAAATCAGGTGGAGTTAAAGATAACCAAACTATTATTGACATAAAACAAACATTAGAAATAATGGTAATACTTTTAACTCCTATTTTATCACCAATATTTCTACTTAATAACAATATTACCTTAACTAAAGTAGAAGACATTAAAAGAAGTCCTGAATCTATTGTAGACATTATAGCTGACACAAGTCCTACAAAAAAAAATATAAATACATTGGGATTTAACACTTTTAATGCTATATCCAAAATAACTTTATCATTTGCCGCTAAGTTAGGAAAAATAACAAGTGAAAAAAAACCTATTAAATGCATAATAACAATTAAAAACCCTATCATAAAAGTAACAATAGGAAGAGAATATCTAATTGTTTTTACATCTTTAAAGGCTATAAAATTATTAACAAATTGTGGCAATCCCAACATCCCAACTCCTATTAATATCCAAAAAGAAATTATATAGCCTATTTTTAAATCCAAATTTGATGGTAATAATAAATCCTCCCTAAGTCCTAACTGAGCCATCCTAAAAAGATCACCAATCCCATCGCCCAAATCAATTAATTTTGTAAATAATAACACAGATGATATGACCATTAAAATTCCCTGTATCAAATCCATATATGCTATCATCTTAAATCCACCAAAACACACATATAAAAAAACAAAGAGAGCAAAGCAAATAAGAGCATCAATATAATTAATTTGAAAAAAAACCTCTAAAAGTTTAGCTCCTCCCATAAGTTGAGCCGAAATTAAAAACAAAGAAAAAAAAATCAATATAACACTACTAATTACAACTAAAGAACGACTAAAATATCTATACCCAATATAATCAATAATATTTATAGCATTAATTTTTTTAGACTCCAAGTTTAATTTCTCTCCAACAATAACAAATGAAATTAAACTTGTAGGAATTTGAATAACTGCTAAGAATATAAAAGACAATCCATATCTATAAACAGCCGAAGGTCCTGAAATAAAACTGCTAGCACTAACATAAGTAGATGCAACAACCAATGCCATTACAAAAAAATTCAAACCACGATTTGCAAGAAAATAATCACGTAAAAATACTTTTTCCTCTTTTTTCCCTCGAAACAAAAAACCATACAAACAATATAAAACTAAAAAAACAAAAAATAAAACACATGCCTTAGTCATTTCTAAAAATGATTACAAAAATACATACCAATAAAAAACTAAGAAGAGGAAAAAAAATACATGATAATAAAAACCAAATAGGAATATTAAATATAGCAATAAAAAAATCAGATGAAGAAGATGCAATACGCGATCAGACAAATAAAAATAAATATATGACACTTGCAAAAAATACTTTATTTATCAATAAAAATCCTTTTAAAAATATTAAATACAATTATATAATATTCTATAAAATAAATATGAAAAAACACAAAAATATATTAATAGGAGTATGCGGGGGAATCGCAGCTTATAAAGCAGCTTATATTATCTCAAATTTAATTAAAATGGGATATAACGTTAAGGTCATAATGACAGAAAATGCAACTAAATTCATTACACCCCTAACACTAGAAACTCTTTCTAAAAGCAAAGTTATTACAAACCTGTGGAATACCAATCATGAAGAAGTAGAACACATAAACTTAGCAAGATGGGCTGATTTAATATTAATTATTCCAGCAACATATAATTTTATTTCTAAAATTGCAGCTGGAATTGCTGATGATATTTTAAGCATAGTATTATCCGCAAGTAAAGCACCAACTTATTTTGCAATAGCAATGAACAACATAATGTATCAAAATCCCATTTTACAAGAAAACATTAAAAAATTACAAAAATACAATTACAAATTTATTGAACCTGATAAAGGTTTTTTGGCATGTTCTTTAAATGCTATTGGACGCCTTAAAAACGAAAATGATATTTTAAGTATCATATCAAATTCATCCATGACAAAATTACCATTAAAAAACAAAAAAATATTAATAACTGCTTCAAGAACCGAAGAAGCATTAGATCCTATTCGTTATTTTTCTAATAAATCAACAGGACAAATGGGTTTCAATATAGGTATTGAAGCACAAAATCTTGGAGCCAATGTTACAATCATTACAGGGCCAAGCAATGAAGAAACACCTTATGGAATAAATGTCATTAGAATAAAAACAGCAGCAGAAATGTACAAGGAAACAATAGACATATACAAAGAATTTGACATAATAATTGGAACCGCTGCTGTAGCAGACTTTAGACCTGATAAAATTTATAAAACTAAAATTGAAAAAAATAATATAGAAGAACTTAATATTAAATTGGTCAAAAACTTAGACATAATTGAACACATAGGAAAAAACAAAACTAAAAACCAAATTGTCATCGGATTTTGCGCTCAAAAAGATGAAATTTTAATAAAAAAAGCAAGAGAAAAATTAGAAACAAAAAATTTAGACTATATTATTGGAATGCTTATATTGTTTTGGATCAAATGTAAATTAGATTTGGACATAATAAATAAAGATAAAGTTGTCTTTAGGTAATTTCGAGGAATGTCAAAAAAAGAAACAGCAATAGAAATCTTAAAAAGATTATATCAATAATTTACTAAGAGCTTTTTTAAATATTCTGAATTAGTTGTTTTTTTAATTTCTTTAAGTCTATCTAAAAGTAATGCTGATTTATTATAAACAGCTCCCTTAATTGCAAGATTCATTAAATTCATATTTTGACTCTCAATAATTTTAGAATAAAAATCATCAAAATTACCCTTCTTAGATGCAAATAACATAGCAATATTTACAAGAAATTTTGAAGGTTTATTAATATTTTCTTTATTCAAAAGATCTAAAGCAATAGAACGAGCAGAATGTATATCTTTATCTAGAAGATAACTAAAAACAATAAACTTAAAGTTACTCTCAACAGAAAAATCAAACACTATTTTTTGTATAGCCTCATAACCAGAACCCATATCCACTAACGCTTTACCAGAAGCTTCTCTAACTTTTGAAGAAGGATCACTTTTTATTTTATAAATTAACACCTCTTTTGAATCAATATCATTATGCTCCTTAATAGCCTCAACAGCACGAATTCTAATGTTTGCATCAGAATCTCTTAAAAAATCATGCAAAATATCTTTTGATTTTAAAGACACATCTCTTGAGAGTGCTTCTATAATAGCAAGCTTAATATTGTGATTATTATTATTATTTTGAAGATATAGATGGGCATTTTCTGTTATTTTCTCAGGAGCAAGATATGATAATGCTTTAATAGCTGAAGCCTTAATGGACGGATTTTCATAATTATCAATAGAAATTTCATAAAATCTGTCTGCATAATCAATAACATTAGATTTACCAAGAGCAATCAGTATTGCTGATTTAACACCATCATTATTAGAATACTTATCATAAACATTCATCATCTCTCTAGAATACTCAGGGGAAGAAAGTTCACCAAGATAATAAGCAGCAATAGCTACAATATTTCCTTCTTTATTTTCAAGAATATCAATAAGAGTTTTCTTTAAGTCATTCTTATCACCTAACTTTTTAAGATATAAAATTGCCAAATTAATCAAATCATTAGGATATCTATTACTTTCATAATTATTAAGAATATCATTTGAAGCATCAATACCACCTTCATACTGAAGTGACAAAAATAAGTCAAGAATTGCCCGTTTAAGATCAATATTAAAAGTTTTTTGTAATCTCTTTTCAAGTAAAGCATTGTATTCCCCATCACCTGATTTTCTAAGACTATCAATAATTTCAATAACCTGAACATCAAGTCCATAGGAAATAACATCATTTACCTGCTTTATATTCAAATCAATATCTCTAAACGTAGACTTTTTAGATGAATCACTCTCTAAAGCATCTTTTACTCTATCTTCATTTATTTTAGTTTCAGGCCTTAAAGGCAATAAAGACCCATTTGACAATGCTGGTGATTTATTTACACAAAAAGAATTAATAACAATACAAAATAAAAGAATAAACCGTAAATATATCATGTAATATCCCTACTAATAAATTTAAAAACTCTAATAACACCAAGCAAATAATAACATAATATCAAAATAATAATATTAACTATGCCTATAACACTTAATAAGTAAAAATTATTAAAACTAAATCCTATAT
>NZ_LN609267.1:858076-867115 GCF_000825665.2 Borrelia crocidurae | reverse complement strand
GAATAATAGTAATAAATGACTTAATAAGAACGACTATGCTTCTATTAAGTTCAAGATTTATGTCATGCCTCAACCCAATAAAATAAAAAATAATAATGCATATAATAAAAGAAACTGATTGCGCAATAGGCAAAACATTTACCGTTTGATAATACTTAATACCAAAAACTGAAATAATAATATCAATAATAGAAAAAAGAAGATTAAAATACAATGGTATTTTGGAATTACGTATTGCAAAATAATATTTTTGAAATAATCCAAAAATTGAAGAAAATAATAATCCTAATAAAAAATATTGCAGCACACCAACGGTCCTTTGAGTATCATATACAGAAAATTTACCACCCGTAAGTAATAAATTTAAAATAGGAGCAGCCCAAACATACATTAAAAAAGACATTGGAACTAAAAGAAAAATTAACATATTAATTCCCTGAGTAAAAATTGCATTCAAACGTTCTTTATCACCCAAAGAAGCGTATTCAGACATCTTAGGAAAAATAACCGTAGCAATCGAGACATAAAAAATCCCCACAGGAAGCTGATAATAAACAATTGCATTACTTAAAACAGAAACACTTCCAATATCCAAGGTTGATGCTAGAGCAAATGAAACTTGCTGAGTAATAATTGCAAATAAGGCTGATAAAATCATATGCGACCATCTCTTTAAAAACATTAAAAATGAAGAATCATTAAAGTTCAATATTGGTCTATATATAAGACCAATACAAATACAATTTATCATCTGAATTAGAAACTGTAAAATCCCACCAACAATAACCCCAATAACAGCACTATATATACCATATTGGCTATAAAAAAAACATATGCTTAATATAATGCTACAAGAAAGCATAACAGGAGAAAAAGACGGTATAAAAAAAACTTTATAAGAATTTAAAACCGATGCAAATATAGATGACAAACTTATTAGCAATATATAGAGTATTAAATAATTAAATATATAACTGGCTAAATCCAAATTACTATCTCTGTAAGAAGATACTAAATACATAATTTGCTTAGAAAAAAAAACCATAACACAAATAATAAAACTAATAATTATAATATTAAAAGTGATAACCCGCCTAAAAAAAACAATAGCATGCCTATCAGATTTCTGTTTTTCATGAGTAAATTCAGGCATAAAAGCTGAAGTCATAGCACCCTCAGATATGATCTTTCTCAAATTATTGGGAATATTAAAAACATAATTAAAAATATCTGCTTCAATATTTGCACCAAAATAATAAGAAAACACTTTTATCTTAATAAAACCCATTACACGAGAAAAAAAAATTGCAATCATAACAACAACTGTTGAAATAACATCTCTACTCATTCAAATTACCTTCATCATACTTATCCAAATAAAGCTTTCTAAATTTTACAAAATTATCATTCATAATTGCATTTTTAGCCTTGTTAATTAGTCTAAACATATAATGAATGTTATGCTCACTAGCTAACATAACTCCAAGTGCTTCTTCTGATTTAAATAAATGCCTTAAATATCCTCTTGAATATCTCGTACATAACGTACAAGAACATTCTCTTTCAACAGAACAAGTATCAAAACGAAATTCAGCTCGATTAATACGAAGTATTCCATTATCAGTCAAAAGTGAACCATGTCTAGCAATTCTTGTAGGATTAACACAATCAAAAATATCAATCCCATTATATATTGCATCTAATATATAATGAGGAGTACCAATACCCATTACGTACTTTGGTTTATCTTTAGGTATTAGTGAAGAATTATATTCAAGAATTTCTAAATATCTATCTCTTGGTTCCCCAACAGATATCCCACCAATCGCAATACCAGGACTATTTAATTCCAAAATTGATTCAGTGCTTCTTTTCCTTAGATCTTTAAAAAAATTACCCTGTGTTATTAAAAATAAAAGACCCTCATACCCCTCTTTTCTATTTTTATAAGCACACAATGTACGACGAGCCCAAGAAGTTGTAATATTTGTATACAAACTTGCCTCATCATAATCAATACCATAAGGACTACAAATATCAAGAGCCATAATAATATCACTCTCAAAAGTCTCTTGCATACTAAATACACTCTCAGGTGTAAAATAGTGTCTAGAACCATCAATATGAGATTTAAAATCTACCCCTTCATCTTCAATTTTTCTAAAATTAGATAAAGAAAAAACTTGAAAACCTCCAGAATCTGTCAAAAAATTTTTATTCCAAGTTGTAAAATTATGCAAATTTCCATATTTTTTTATTACATCAATACCAGGCCTTAAATACAAGTGATAAGTATTTGCAAGCATTAAATTACATTCTAATTTTTCAAGCACATCATGCTTTAAAGCCTTCATGACACCCAAAGTACCAACCGGCATAAAACACGGTGTTGAAACATTTCCATGAGGAAGTTCAAGTATACCAAGTCTTGCATTAGAATTTTTATCATTTTTGATAATATTAAACATAAAATCCTCAAACCCTATTATTTACATATAAGATTATAAACAACAAAATTAATAATAATAAATAAAATAGTAGGTAATGCACTTGCAATAAATATGGATAAATAACCAAGATCTGCTAAAAAATTAAAGACCATAATTGAAATAACATATACAACTGCAAATGCAATACTATTTAATAAGCTCCATATAAAAATATTTTTCTTCAAAAAAAGACTTACAAAACTCACAGTAAAACTTAATAATATTAATCTAAATGAAAAAAATATTCTATTCAATAAATCAAATAACGCATCAGAATAATTTAAATTTTCTTTTATTAAATCTCCAATCCAAGTAACAAGCTTTGAAAAATTCAATGTTTTTGAAGAAAGCATAATTATTTTAATATATCCTGGCTCTAAATTCACAATATTCTCGCCATCAAGAACTTCATAAAATTTTTCTATAACATCTAATTCCACTTTATAAAATTCTCTAACACCATAAAGCATCCACTTAGAATCAACCCACTCAGCTTTACTTATATCATATCTTTTTTTAAAATTATCGTCTTGATCTTTCAAAATAATCATCAAATTAGTAATAATATGAGTCTCAACATCAAAATGTTTAATATTATAAATTTCTCTTGCAAAATCCTTAATAACTATATTTCTATCATTTGCACCTTGATTACCAATATTATTTTTAAGAAATACATCTCTTTTTGCAACAGTATCTACAACTAAATAATTATCAAAAAAAAAGAGTATCACTGAAACAAAAACACTAAGCATAATTATTGATCTCAATATCCTAGCAATCGAAATACCACAACTAAAGAGACCTATAATTTCATTTCTCATTGAAAGATTACCAAGAAGATTAGAAATAGCAAAAAGAAAAGATAAAGCTACACCATCTGAAAAACATTTGGGTAAGTAAAGATAATAAATATAAATAATGTCATCAATACTAAGATTATGTTCAAGATAATTTAAAAGGTTTGTTAATAAATCAAAAAGCACAATTAAGATTACAAAAAGAAAATTCATAAATAAAAAAGTCAGTAATATGTTATTTATAAAAATTTTATCTACTTTCATCTCTTTAGAAGTCTCAAAAATAGTATTAAGCCTGCAACCACTAAAAGAATATTTGGCAAGATAATAACAAGAATAGGATTCGGAGCATGTTGAACTGTATATACCTTTCCACCCATAAACATCGCCCAATAGAAAACACAAATAAGAATTGAAATAACAAGTTCAAGAATAATAGAATATTTTTTATTTGAATACATACCCATGCCAAAAGCTAAAAAAATAAAAAATAAAACAGATAATGGCAAACTAATCTTTTGATAAAATTCCAAATAAAAAAAAGCATAACTTCTATTGGCAACAAGATCTTCATAAGGAGCATAATTTACACTCAAACTATAAACATAATTTAAATTTTCAATAATAGAATTCTCATCAAAAATGTTATTCTTATCATATAAATAATTTAAATAAATATTTGCAAAATTCATATTTAAAAGATCTTCTTCCAAATAATTTTTTGTATTCAATTCTTCAACTAATTTACTTTGTCTGACAACAAGTTTAAAAACATCTCTCATACTCATCTGAGATGGGGGCACATAAGTTAACACCCAACCATCACTAAAAGTAACTTGATCTATTGAATATTTCATACGATCAGCATAAAAATAATCATAAAAGCCCTTTTCATCTTCTGTTAGAGCAATTGACAAAACATTATTTAAAATAAAATATACTTGATGATTTTCCTTTTGAATATTGAGTTCTTTTGCCATAAATATTCTGTCATAACCTTTAAGTCTAGTATTATCAAAAAAAGTCACATTTTTATAACCTGTTTCAGATTTCTCCCCCGATACAAATATCAAATCTCCATATTGCTTACTTGAATAAGGTTTCAATATTAAATGAGGTATTTCTTCTTTAATATCATTAAAAATTTTCAATCTACCAATAGATCCAAGAGGCAGTAAAAAATCATTAAGAATAAAAGAAACTAATGCAATAATTACTCCCAATTTTAAAAAAGGAGTCAATAAATTACTAATAGATATTCCAATTGATCTAAAAGCCAAAATTTCATTATTAAGTTTAAATCTATAAATAGTAAGTATCACAGAAAGCAATGCTGCAAAAGGTGGAGATAGAGCAACTACCATAGGAAGCGAGTATATAACAAAAATAAAAGCTTTAAAAAATGGCACATAGTTTTGAAGAAGTATTCTCATAAAAAAAAGTATTTGATTTATGAAAAACACAAAAAGAAAAAATAAAAAAGTAATAAAAAAATACTTGCAAAATTCAGTAATTATATAAGATTCATAATTGTTTTTTAATACTCTCATTTATAAAAACCAAACCATTATTTAAAGTCCCAAGTATAACATAATCATCAAAATTTAAAATCTTGATTAAATTTAAACTAATAAGCCCATCACTAGGACCTAAATAATCCCAACTATCACTCATCGTATCATAAATTAATAAACCATGCTCAAAAGTTGCAAATAATAGTTTATTATCCCTAATTTCCATATCAAGAAAATATCCAATGCTAGAATCATTATTAATGTCATATCTTATATAAGTATGATTATCTAAATTGAGTCTAAAGAGCCCACCACCATAAGTTCCAATATAATAATAATTATTATCACTTTGTTAGATTAGGTTATATGATGATTTTCATTCTCCATTTTACTAAATCCATTTAGATGTTTAACATTATTAAAATCGGTTAGATCAACGCTATAAATAGATTTATTCATTGTTCCAACAAATAACAAATTTTTTTCCTCATCTAAATATAATGATGAAATTCTATTAGAATTAAGCTTAATATAAGTCCACTCCCCTCTATCAGAATAAAACCATAATCCAGAATCTAGAGTCCCAACAAAAATACCATCTTTAGCACCTAGCAAAACCTGTATACTACCTAAATTAATTTGTAAAGGTTTTTCAACTTGTTTAACAGACCCTTCCAAATCATCAATATAATAAAGAACATTATTGCCGCCAATATATATAGAACCTCTATGCTCTGTAAAACCTTTAAGACCATTTAAAAAAATACTTTTCTTATCTTTAATATAAACTTTATATTCATTATTTTTAATATCATATCGTAAAAGACCACCAAATATATTTGCAACAAAAACATTATTTTCGAAAACAAACATATCAAAAATACTATTATCTAAAAATCCCAAAGTCTCTAAATTTAAATAATTTATTCCAAACTTATTATTTAAAAAGTTATAAATTCCAAGATCATAATCCGAATTAAGAGAAGTTTGATCAACCTCTTTCAATGCAGATATTGCACCTAATCTATCCTTAACAAAATATTTAAGTTCAGCAACTCTACAACATCTTGAACATTATTTACAACATCTTTTAAAAAATTATCAGGTCTTCCTTTATTATCCAGATAATAAATTCCCATACTATAATTTAAATATCCAAAAAATAAATTTGCCTTTGCAACTAATTCTTTAGGATAATTTTTTTCATCAGTTACTATTTTATTCAAATAGTAACTGGCTGCACCAAAATCTTGTTTAGCATAACTCTCTCTAGCACTTTTAAAATAAGAATTCTCTTCTTGTAAAAAAGCATCACTCAAAAAGAAAGATTCATTATCTCTAAGTCCCAATAAATAATCCCTCTCCTCAATCTTTAAGCCATCAATATTCGAGTCTTTATTATCAACCATCAAATCAAAAGAAATTTCAACACCGCCTTTCTCAAGAGGAATTTTAATATTTTCATTAGTAAGACATGACACAAATAAAAACAAACTTAAAAAAATAATGTTTATGTGATTTACAAATACCATAATATCCTATTAATCTCTAGCTAATTCAAGTTCAATTTTTCCAAATTTATCAATATCAGATATTCTAACTTTAACTATCTGCCCTTCTTCTAATCTTGGGAAACGCATACTAAAGCTGCTTCTATTATCTCTCCCATATCTAGAATGTCTATTACTATACCTAGAATGCCTAATATCACTACCATATCTATCATCTCTAGATCTTGACCTATTACTCAAAAACCCTTCCTTAGTAGGAGTAAGTTCAATAAAAGCTCCAAAACTGTTAATTTTTTTCACAATGCCATCATAAATTTCACCAACCTTAGGTTCCCTAACAATACTCTCTATTTTTGCCTTAGCTTTTTGCATCTTTAAATTATCAGTTCCAAAAAGAGTAATTCTACCATCTTGTTCAATTTGAACTCTAACTTCAAATTCATCTGTAATTGCTTTAACTGTCTTACCAGTAGAGCCAATCACAAGAGAAATTTTATCAATATCAATTTGCAATTGAACGATTTTAGGCGCATTAACAGATATATCACCTCTTGAACTTGAAATAACAGAATCCATAATAGATAAAATATGCATTCTTCCAATTCGTGCCTGTTCAAGAGCATCTCTCATTAATTGTTTTGTAACATTTGAAATTTTAATGTCCATCTGAAAACCAGTAATCCCATTTTTGGTTCCTGCGACTTTAAAATCCATATCACCTAAATGGTCTTCTTCTCCAAGAATATCACTCAAAATAACATATTTATCATCATTACTAATAAGTCCCATAGCTATCCCTGCAACTTGTTCTTTAACAGGAACTCCAGCAGCCATTAAAGACATACTTCCAGAACACACGGTTGCCATTGATGATGAACCATTTGATTCTAATACTTCAGATACCACTCTAATGGTATATGGAAAATCATCTTTTTTAGGTAACATAGCTTCAAGGGATCTTTGAGCTAAATGCCCATGTCCAATTTCACGTCTTCCTGTCATAAGTCTACCTGTCTCGCCAACAGAAAATGGAGGAAAATTATAATGAAGCATAAAATTAAGACGCTTATCACCATCAATATCATCCATTACTTGCTCATCAATACTTGTACCTAGCGTTGTAACAGCCAATGCCTGGGTTTCACCTCTTGTAAAAAGAGCAGAACCATGGGTTCTCTTTAAAAGATCAACTTCAGCAATAATATCTCTTATTTGTGTAGGAGTACGACCATCGGTTCTAAGATTATCCTCTAAGATTGATTTTCTAACAATTTCTTGTTCAAAATCATCACAAGCTTTATAAAAAAGAATTTCATTTTCATCATTGAGCTGCTCAAGAGAAGAAAAATGTTCATAAGCTTTCTGTTTAACTAACTTTATAGCTTTATCTCTATTAAGTTTCCCCCTTACAAAACACGCATCTCTAAGTTCAGGATAAATTAAACTTCTAAGATCATCCTTAAATTCAAAAACCTTTTCCTCATAAGCAAGTGGTAACTTTTCTCTCTCACCTATTAAATATATAAATTCTTTTTGCAAATCACAAATTTGCTTAATATAAGCATAAGCCTTATCTATAGCATCAAGCAAAATTTCTTCACTAACTTCATTAGCACCACCCTCAACCATTGTAATTCCATCTAAACTTCCAGCAACAACAATATCTAAAACAGAATCTTGTATCTCATCAAAAGAAGGATTTACTATAAATTCATCATTTAAATAAGCTATCCTCACAGCTGCAATAGGACCATTAAAAGGAATGTCTGACAAAAAAACAGCCGTAAAAGCAGCATTCATCCCCACAATATCAGGAGGATTCATTTGATCTGTAGACAAAGTTGTTGGCACAACTTGAATTTCCCTACCAAACCTTTTATCAAAAAGTGGCCTCATAGGTCTATCTATCAATCTAGAAACAAGCACTTCTTTATCTTTTGGCTTACCTTCCCTTTTAATAAAACCTCCAGGAATCTTTCCAGCAGCATAATATTTCTCATTATATTCAACAGATAAAGGAACAAAATCTAAATTTTCTCGAATTGAATCTGAACAACAGACTGTAGCAAGAACAGTAGAACCACCATAAGTAGCAAGAACTGCTCCATTTGCTTGCTTAGCTAACAAACCTGTCTCTAAAATTAAATCTTCTCTGCCTATTTTTAATTTTAAAATTTTTCTCAAAACCTACCCCTTATTACTTTCTAAGTCCAAGTTTAGATATTAAGGTTCTATAAGCTTCCAAATTCTTTTTTTGATAATATCTCAATAAACTTCTTCTCTGCCCAACTAACTTTAATAAACCTCTCTTAGAGCTATGATCTTTCTTATTATTTTTCAAATGCTCTGTTAAATACCTTATTCTATCTGTAATTAACGCTATTTGTACTTCAACTGAACCTGTATCATTCGAATTCTTTCCAAACTCTGTAATTATTTTTTGTTTCTGTTCTTTACTAATCATAAAAACGGCTCCTATACCATCATAGCAAAGCCTACAATAGACCATCTTGCTATAATTAAAATCTTCATCAGTCAATTATAATATTTTTTCACTCAAATAACAAAAACAGCCTAAAGACTTTTTTGCTAAAAATTACATAAATCTAACCAAATCAAGTTCATTATCAATAATAACGCTAAAGAATAATACATTATAAAAACTTTATTTCAATCTTACTTATCTAAAGTACTGCAATAAATTGCTCTACCTTCTCTTTCACCT
>NZ_LN609267.1:841500-858067 GCF_000825665.2 Borrelia crocidurae | reverse complement strand
AATCAATTGAATATGTAACTAAAAAAATGAGTTAAAAATAATAATATTTCTGCATTTATTTAAACCAATACCACAAATTACTGCTAATATTTTCTCATTCTTAGACTTCAAAATTTTAAATTCTCCATCATTAATAGCAATATTTATATAAATACCATTTTGTATAAGCCTAATCATACTATCATCAACATAAATTTTCTCAAAAAAATTTAAAGATTCTATACCAAGTAAAGAGTTATCATTAAGATTGTCAAAACAATAAGCATCACATAATTTAAAATCACCAATTTGGGTTCTCCTAAGGCTCTTTACATAAGCACATGATCCTAAAGCACGTCCTAAATCTCTTGCTATACTTCTAACATAAGTACCCTTAGAACATTTGATCTTTAATTTTAAAATACGAAAATCAATGTTATAATCTAAAATTTCAATATCATATATATTTATCTTCCTAGCTTGCAAGTCAAAAGACTCTCCACTAAGAGCAAGCTTGTAAGCTCTTTGACCTTTAACATGAATTGAAGAAAACTTAGGTGGAACCTGAAAAATCTCACCTATTAAAGACTTAACACCAAGAACTACTTCATTAAAATTGGGAACATAATCTGTTGTATTTACTATTTTACCATTAGGATCAAGTGTATCAGTCTCAATACCAAACTCAAATTCTGATATATACTCTTTATCTAAAGATGTAATATAACCTGAAAGTTTAGTATATTTACCAACCAGAACAACTAAAAGACCACTTGCAAATTTATCAAGAATACCTGTATGTCCAATGCGACTTGTAGAGAAATATTTTTTTACAGGATAAAGAGCTTCATAAGAGGTCATCCCAACTAGCTTATTTAATAAAATAATCCCATCCATTAATTTTTTCTATTCTTCACTAAAATTTAAATTTTCAATTATTTTATTAACATAAAAAGCCTTAGAAATAGTATCATCTCTTATAAAATTCAATTTAGGAGTATTTCTCACCTTAATACGATTAACAAGTTTTCTTTGAATAAAACCCTTAGCATTATTCAATGCTTTAATAGCATTATCAAGAGATACACCTTCTTTAATAGACCCAACAAATACCTTTGTATTAATTAAATCATTTGCAATCTCAACCCTTACAACAGTCAAAAATTCATGCACTCTAGGATCTTTAATTGATCTTGTTACTATCAAATTACCAATCTCTTGAACTAATAAACTCTCAAGCTTTGATTTTCTTATTGCTTTTTCCATACATAAACACAAACAATTCTTAAGACTCAAAACGTCTCTTCACTTTCTTAACTTCAAATGCCTCAATGACATCACCTTCTTTAATATTAGAATAATTATCAATCATAATACCACATTCATATTGAGCACCAACCTCCTTAACATCCTCTTTAAATCTCCTTAATGAGGAAATTTTACCAGAATGTACTTGATATCCATCCCTCATGATATTAGTTACAGCATCACGCTTTATGCATCCTTGTGACACATAACATCCAGCCACTACCCCAACCTTAGGAATATTAATAACAGCACGAACTTCAGCAAATCCAATAAACTGCTGTTCAATATCTGGTTCTAACATACCTTCAAGAACTGATTTAATATCATTAATTGCATCATAAATTATATTATACTTTTTAATTTCAACTTTTTCTTGATCAGCCAAAAATTGTGCTTTTGCTGTAGGCCGCACATGAAAACCAATAATAACTGCCTCACTCGCTGCTGCAAAACTAATATCGGTCTCTGTTATTGCACCTACCGAAGAATGAATAACTTTTACTCTAATTTCATTATTGGTCAATTTCTCAAGAGAATGCTTTAAAGCTTCAACAGAACCTTGCACATCTGCTTTTAAAATTATCTTAAGTTCTCTTAATTCCCCATCCTTAATTGAATCATAAAGATTTGATACGGTAACTTTTTTCACATTTTTAGCATCTTCATATTTCTTAAGATCTTGCCTTTTAGAACTAATTAATTTGGCTTCTTTTTCTGTTTTTGTAACTTGAAATGGATCACCGGCTTGTGGAATTGATGAAAAACCTAAAACACTAATTGCTTTTGCAGGACCAATACTATTAACAGATACTCCTCGTTCATTAATCAATGCCCTAACTTTACCATGATATACTCCTCCAACAAAAGAATCTCCTATAGAAAGAGTTCCATCCTCAATTATAACAGAGCAAACCACTCCTCTACCCATATCAATCTTAGCATCAAGAACTCTCCCAACAGCCCTTTTGGTTGGATTTGCTTTTAATGACATTACTTCGGCTTGCAAAATAATCATATCAAGAAGTTCTGTAATACCAATATTTTTAAGAGCTGATATTGCAACAAAAATTGTATTCCCACCCCAATCTTCAGGTATCAAATCATACTCTGAAAGTTGATGCTTAACCTTATCTAGATTTGAATCTGGCAAATCAATTTTATTAACCGCAACTATGATAGGCACATTTGCATCCTTTGCATGATTAATAGCCTCAACAGTCTGTGGCATTACTCCATCAACAGCAGAGACAACAAGAACAACAATATCAGTAACCTGTGCTCCCCTGCTTCTCATCATTGTAAAAGCCTCATGTCCTGGAGTATCTAGAAACGTTATTTCATGTTCATTATAATTAATAGTATAAGCACCAATATGTTGAGTAATCCCACCAAATTCAGTTTGATTGATATCAATATTCTGCAACACTGATAAAAGTCTAGTCTTTCCATGATCAACATGTCCCATTATTGTAATGACAGGTGGTTTTGCAACTTCTTTACTCCCATCGCCTTCCTCTGCCTCTATCACTGTTTCATCATAAATTGAAACAACATTAACTCTTGAACCATATTCCTCAACCAAAATAGTAGCAGTATCAGAATCAATCTTTTCATTAATAGTAGCCATTACACCTAAGGTCATTAATTTAGCAATTAAATCTGAAGATTTTAAATTCATTTTTCTTGCAAGTTCAGCAACAGTAATACTACCCATAATATCAATTGACTTAGGAATTGGATTTGCCAAATTTTCTTTCTTCTTTTTCTGAAGTTGTTCAAAGACTTTTTGTTCTATTGTTTTGCTCTCAATTTCCTCTTTCTTCCTTTTATAAACTTTTTGGCTTTCCTGTTGTTGTTTCTTTTTTTCGCCAAGTTTTCTATTAAGAAGACCCTTATTATCAGAATCAGAAGGAGGTGATATAGTTGCACTAGAGACAACCTTAGTCCTAATTACTCTTCTAAATGACTGGGAACTATTATTACTACTATTACTATTATCCCTACTATTATGAGTATAGTTTCTATTAGAATATACCCTATTACCTTGTTGCACCACCCCAGAATTATCTTTATTATCCGTAGTACGAAAAGAAGAAGATTTTATCCCTCCCCCTCTAGAATAAGAATGTTCTCTATTATCTCTATTATAAGTAGAACTTCTATTAGAATACCTTCTATTACCTTGTTGCACCACCCCAGAATTATCTTTATTATCCGTAGTACGAAAAGAAGAAGATTTTATCCCTCCCCCTCTAGAATAAGAATACCCTCTATTATCTCTACTATTACTATCTCTATTGTAAGTAGAGTTCCTATGAACATATCCCTTATTGCCCTGTTGAACAGTCCCAGAATTACCCCTATTATCTGTATGAAAAGAAGACGATCTACCACCCCTATCTTTATTATCATACGAATATCCCTTACCAAAAGATTGCTTATTCCATGAATTTGAAGATTTCAAAGAATCATCTCTAGAACTATTCAAATTTTTATCAGTATGAGCTACAACTTTTACCACCTTCTTTCGTAATTTAACAACCTTAATTTTTTTTTCATCTTCACTGTGATCATCATCAATATTTTCTGACAAACTATTACTCCTCTTCAAATTCAAAACTAAGCCCTATCTTACAACCTGGACAAAAAGTCATATTTTCATTAATAACAGCACCACACTCAGGACAAAGTAAATCTTCCTCATCTTTCACATCTTCAATAGATTCATCGTCATTAGAAATTATTACCATTCCTTCTTTTAATATTTTATTTATCTCTTCTTGCTTTTCATAAGTTATTCCTAACTCAAAAAGCTTATCTTCGCTGGCATTCAAAAAATTATCGATATCATCAAGATCTCTTTGAATCAATTTGGCAACAATATCATCATCAAGAACTTTAAGTTCACTAATTTTATTTATCTCTTCAAATTCATCTTCCTGAACATTATCCTGAATAATTTTGTCAAACATTTCAAAAGTATCTTGCTTAAACTCTCCACTTGCCTTCATTTCAGCAAATTGACTATTAGTTTTAACATCAATTGCCCAATCAAGAAGTCTATTTGCAAGTCTAACATTTTGTCCCATCTTACCTATTGCAAGCGAAAGCTGATCATCACTTACAACAACTAATGCCTTATGCAAATCTTCATCAATAATATACACATTATCTATCTTAGCCGGAGTTAAGGAATCCTTAATAAACTCCTTAATATCTTTAGAATAAGGAATAATATCTATTTTTTCTCCTTCAAGTTCTTTAATTATTGATTGAATTCTAACTCCCTTTTGTCCAATACAAGGACCTACAGAATCAACTTCTTCTTTCTCAGAATAAACAGCAACTTTAGTCCTATAACCTGGATCCCTTACTATTTTATGTATCTTAATAATCCCTTCTTCAATCTCAGGAATTTCAAGAGCAAGTAATTCTTCAATAAATTTAGGATGGGTTCTTGACAAAATTACCTCTATACCATTCCTTCCTTTTTTAACACTATAAACAAGAACTCGAACTTTATCATTAAGACTATAAACCTCTCTTGGAGATTGATATTTCTTAGGAATAACACCATCTGTACTACCAAGATTAACATAAAGATCGCCATTTCTATTTTGTTGAACATAACCAATAACAATTTTATGTAATTTATGCTTAAATTCTAAATAAAGTTCATTATCCTCAATTCCCTGCAAATCACTCTTAGTTCTTTGTTTAGCAACCTGAATTGATAGCCTATCAAAAATTTTAGGATTAATTTCAACATAAACATATTCATTATCTACAACTTCAAATGTTTTAGCATCATCTACTAATATCTCCATTACATTATTTTTAACTTCATCCACAATCCTTTTTTTGGAATAAACTATTAAGTCCCCAGTATTATCATCAAACTTAATTAAAGCATTATCACTTGTTCCAAAGTATTTCTTATAAGCTATTATTACCGATTCTCTAACCGTCTTTCTAATAGCATCTATACTCATTCCCCGCTCACTAGCAATATTGGCAATCATTTGACCAGTACCCTTTATCATATCCAAGACTCCTTTAAGACAATTTAGCCTTCTTAACATTGCTATAAAGAATTTCTACTTCCTTATACTCCGTTTTAAAAATAAAACCATCCCTCTCTGCTCTTAAGATAAAACCTTCTTCAAAATCATTGTTTAACATCAATTTAATTTTTTTACCCTCAAAAATCTTAAACTCTCTATCACTCTTAATTTTTCTATTTATTCCAGGCGTAGAGATTTCTAAACTAACATTATATTTAAGAACCGCTTCCAATTTCAATAAAATCATTTTATGTAAATCACAAAGCATATCAACACTGAAATTATCACTCTTATAAAGAACTATCTGTATTTTAAATTCATCTCTTCTTCTAAAAGTATTAATTTCTATAATTGAGATTCCTAATAGATAGGTTACATCCTTTATTAAATTATAAATTTCACTATTATCAGAAATTTTAACCAATCACATTCCTAAAAAGAATAAGGCTCTTCTTAAAAGAACCTTATTAAATAAAATAATCAATCCAGACTAAATGTAGCATTAATGTCAACAAATGTCAATATACTAATCATCAATTAAACTCTAGCAATTGACAGTTTCATTACCTTATAAAATCCATGATTTATGAGGATATTTTCACAAAAAGTCATAGATGTTCCAGTTGTCACAATATCATCAATAAGCACAACTCTTTTAAATTTTATATGTTTATATTTAGATCTTAACTTAATCTTATTCTCTAAATTAGTATATCTCAAATTTCCACGTAATAGCTTTTGACTCCTCCCCAAATCTCGTTTCAAAATATTGATATAATTTATCCCTTTCTTAGATAATAAATTACCAATATATTCCATATGATCAAAATCATAAAAAATATTTCTTTTAAAACTACAAGGAACACTAACAACCAAATCAAAATCAATATTCATTAAAAATTGCAAAATCATATTTGCAAAAAATTTACCAAGTAATTTTTGCCCATCACTCTTATAAGCAAGAATTAATTTTTTATATTCATCTTTATATTCAAAAAAATACCAAATATCATCTTTCAACTTAACATCAAAATGAAAAAAAATCATACACTGCTTGCAAAGGGAATTTAAATAAACATAATTTCTATGACAATAAGAACAAAAAGGAAGCAATATACTTTTAAAAACAGTCCAATTCCACATTAATATTTTCAAGTTTTAATTTTTAATATTATTTCATTTAACAGATTCATCGCTTGAAAAGGAGTGATACTATTAATATTTATTTGAGAGATAAAATTCTGCAGTTCAAAATAAGCATTAAGTTCAGACCTATAATTTAAACTTTTTTCTGGTAATTTTTCATCAATAACAGAAGTAATAGTAGCAAAATTAGATACACAAAAATGCTCTCGACTAGTTAAACTCTTAAGAATAATATTAGCTCTTTTTACAACCTCTAAAGGTATGCCAGCTATTTGAGCAACATAAATTCCATAAGAATTAAGAGACGGCTTCTCTTCAACTTCTCTTAAGAAAATAAGTTCATCCCCTTGTTGCTCTATTTTCATTGAAAGATTCACAAAAGAATCATGATTAATAGCTGATAGTTCATGAAAATGAGTTGCAAATAAACTCCTAGCCCTAATATGCTTTAAAATATATTCAACAATCGAATATGCAATAGCAAGTCCATCATTAGTACTAGTACCTCTACCAACTTCATCCATAATAATCAAACTATTTTGAGTTGCATTTCTTAAAATATTAGCCGTCTCATTCATTTCTACTAAAAACGTAGATTCACCTTTAGAAATATTATCACTTGCACCTATTCTACAAAAAATCTTATCTGTAATCCCTATTATCGCCTTACTAGCAGGCACAAAAGAACCAATATGACTCATTAAAACAATTAACGCAGTTTGACGCAAATAAGTTGATTTTCCTGCCATATTAGGTCCCGTAATCAAACAAAAATATTTCTCACTATTAATTTTGACAGAATTTTTAGTAAAAGCTTCAATTCCTCTCATATAATGCTCAACAACAGGATGTCTAGCACACTCAAGAATAATTTCTTTATTATTTGTCAAAATAGGTCTTACATATTCATTTTTTCTAGCCAAATATGCAAAATTTGCAATTACATCGATATACGCAAAAAACTCAGCTATTTTTTTAATAATGACACTATATTTAACAACTCTTAAAGCTATCTCATCAAAAATTTCTTGCTCAAAAGCTAATAAATTATCTTCAGCATCATTAATATCTCGCTCAAGTTCAATAAGTTTGTTAGTTTTGTATCTCTTAGCAGAATTTAAATTCTGACTTTCTATAAAGTGAGATGGAACTTGTCCATAATAACTTTTTGTAACCTCAAAAAACAAACCTTTAATGTTAGTTCTCTTGATCTTAAGACTATTAATTTTATTAAAATCTCTCTCAAAATTAAGATAATCATCAATATATTTACTTGCATTATTTTTAATCTCTCTCAAACGATCAATCTTAACATTGTACCCATGTTTTATAAGTTCTTCTTGTTCATTTGAAATAGAACTATCAATTAAAGAATAAACTTCCATTATGCTGGTTTCATCATTAACATCAAATATCCAATAATTAAAAGAATATTCATTAAGCAATTCTTTCACTGAAAAAAATGCCAGCAAAGTTTCTTTAATAAACAAAAAATCTTTTTTTACATATTTTTTCATTTGAAGTCTTGATATTATTCTCTCAATATCCCAAACATCACTAAGAATATCTCTCAATTGCATGCTTAAATTAACATTATTACTTAAAAATTCTACATGAAATAATCTATTATTAATTGCACCAATATCTAAGAGAGGATTTAATATATACTCTCTTAAAAGTCTCTTTCCCATTGGTGTTTTACAATCATTTAACACCGAATAAAGAGAATAACAAACTGTCAAATCATTATTATTTTTTACAAGTTCAAGATTTATCTGAGTAACATCATCAAGAAACATATACTCAGAATCATTATTAATATTAATCGTATCAATATTGATCAATAAATTTTTTAAATTGTTCTTTATATAATCTATTATCAAAAAAGATGAAATATAATAAGGCTCACTCTCTGTAAAACCAAGAACACTTAAACTAACAATATTAAAATGTTCCTTTAATGATTTAATAGCAACATCCTTATCTAAATGCCAACTGGGAACTTTATTAACTAAAAATCGATCAAGAACAAGCTTTTCTAAATATTCATAGTAAAAATCATCAGAAACTATTATTTCCTTTGGAGAATATTTTTCAATATCACGCCTTAACTTTTCTAAAAAATTTCCTTTATAAAAAATAATCCCTAACTTAGATGTTGATAAATCTATATAAGAAAATGAATAATAATCTTTATAATCACTAATAGCTACCAAATAATTATTAACATCATCTTGTAAAAAATCCTCATCAATTACAACACCAGGACTTATAACTTCAACAACTTCCCTTTCTAATGGCCCCTTAGGATCAGTTTGCAAGCCTTGTTCACAAATTGCAATCTTCCTATCAAGCAAAATTAATTTTTTAATATATTCTCTGCTTGTATGACAAGGCACCCCACACATAGGGACATTTTCTCTTTTAGTCAAAGTTAAACCTAAAAGCTTACTCCCTTCTATAGCATCATCAAAAAACATCTCATAAAAACTACCTACCCTAAAAAATAGAATAGAATCTTTATATTTGTCTTTAATATCTAAATACTGCCTCATCATCGGCGTAATATCTTTTTTCATATAGATAACACTCAAATTATAATTGATATTATTAAAACTTTACAATATACTTAAAAATATCAAAAGAATGAAAAATGGAAAAAGATACTTCTCAAAGCAATGTCTTTTATGTGTGTAAAGGCGATTCTATTTTCATAAAGCTAATTAACAGATTCACAGCATTATATTCTGTTAATTTTAAAACATTCATTAAAAATACATTTATTAATAATAATGATAAAATAAATAACTTATATATAGATTTATCTGAAACTCAATATTTAGATTCAACTTTTATGGGAGTATTTCTATATATTGACTAATTAAAGACCATGATACTAATGAAAAAAAATTTCAAAATAATGAAATTCATAGTAAAGAAGCACTTCAAAACCTCAGATCGCTTGGTCTTGAAAAAATATTAAAAATAGAAAATAGAAAAGAAAAATTAAATAAAAGTGATATGCAAGAATATTTTTGTTTTAACACACATAAAAATACAATATTCAAGTCTATGCTAAAATCACACATTTTACTTTCAAGTCTAAATAGAGACAACAAAAAAGAATTTTGCACTCTAATTAGAAGACTTAAAAAAGAAAATAGCAATTAAAATTAAATAAAAATATATTATAGCAAGACACTATTGTTCATTTAAATATTTAACGACATCATCTGTTATATCAACAGTACTATTATAATAAAGAATATAAGGATTATCCTTTTTCATAACCAAAGAAATACCACTGGTTTCTGCAATATATTGAATACTCTTAAGTATCTTACTCCAAAGTACTCCATCACTATTTAAGCTGTTTATATTAATTTGTTTTTGTTGTTCAAAATTACTTTTCGCCAAATTTTTTAGTTTTTTAAGTTCATCAATCTTTAAATTATACTGATTACCATATAATTTAGCATTATCTAAATCATGTATCTCCATAGAATCATCATACATTTTCCTTAAATCTTTAATCTCAGAATTTAAAGTATCAATTCGCTCTTGATAATGATTTTTCAACTGTTCAAGGTTAGACTTCAATTGGGGACTTAAAAACCCAATTACAACTTTCTCAAAATCCACAATACCAATCTTTGTAACATTAAGTGACAAAAGATTTAACGGAAAAAAACATGTAAATAAAAACACAATGAAAGCCATAAAACCTCCCTATAAAAATTACCTAAATTATATCAGTATCTCATATCAATGGCTAAGAAAAATCGAAATCCTCCCAAATAATTATAATATCTATTAATACTCCCATTATCAAAATAAAATGGATAAGCCATCATAAAGGACAAAGGTATTTGAGGTAAAACAAATCTAATCCCAGATCCCCAACTAAAAATAAAATTACTAAAAGGCACAAATAAAGCATTTTTTTGTCCTTCAAGAGCATAAGAAGCCATATCTAAAAATAAAATATCCCAAACCATAATATTTTTAATTAAAGGCATTGATAACTGAATAGTATTTACAAAAGAACTATAAATATTACTCAAAGTTCCCCATCCCCTAGCAACCATAAAATTTTCACTAATAACCAAAAGATGATGCGGTTGTATTTCTATTTCAAAACCATTTCCAAGTGGTGGCAAAATATTTGAATAAATACTTCTAAAAGTCAAAATTAAATCGATAAACGGACTAAAAACATCTTGATAACCTAAGAGAGAAAAATATCTCTCAAAAGTTGTTGTGGACTTTGTAAAATGACTTTGTCCAAATAAAAATCCACCAAAAAAATCAAATTGTTGTTTAAGTAAAAAACCATTATTAGATAAAGACTGAGAATTTCTCGTATCCCACCCAACACTAATTCCCAAAGAATTCTCAAATCTAATAGTATTATAATTATCTCTCAAATAATAATTTGAAGGTCTATTAACATTATCATCATAATATACATATTTTAAAGCTGTCTGAATAGTTCCAATAAATGACTGCTTTCCAAGATAATTGGAAAAAGCATAGCCAGTAAATCCACTAACACTAAATTTGGCTAAGGAATAATTCATAATATTAAAATCAGAAAAATTTTTAGCATTATTATATGCTTCCCAACTTACAAAAGGATCTGGAACCTCTTTTTTACCTATAAATATAGGACCATTAATATCTTGATAAGCGGTATTCACAGAATGTGACAAATCAAAAAACCCACCAATAGTCCATCTAGTTTGCATAAACCAATTATCTTCAAACATCAACCGAATACTTTGTTCAGAAAAAGCAAGATTAATTCTTGCTGAGAGAGAATATCCTTTACCTAAAAAATTAGATTGTTCCCACTGTCCAAAAAGTGAAAATGGAAACCAAGAATTAGTAATACCACCAAAATTCATACCAAATCTCAAACTTGCTGTCTCTCGCTCTTCAACAATAAAATTTATTTTCATTAAGCCCTCAATATTACTTGGAACAACATCGGGTACTACATTTCCAAAATAACCAAGCCTTTGCAAATTAAGCATTCCCATACGAAGCCTCTCCAAACTGAAAACATCTCCCTCAATTAATGGAATTTCTCTAAGTATCACATGAGAATCTGTTTTGTTATTACCTGAAACAGTAATAGACTCAATATGTGCCTTATCTTTTTCTAATATTTTAATAGAATAATCTACAAAATCATCTCTTATAGTTTGAGAAGGAATAATCTCTGTAAAGATATAACCATCAGAATAATACTTTTCCCTAATCTTTGCAAAATCTTGTTCAAATTTTGACTCATCGAAAATATCTCCTTCTTTAAAAGTAACTAAAGATAATAATTCGTCCAATTTAAAAACCAAATTTCCAATAATTCCAAATTTACCAAATTTAAAAATATCACCCTCTGAAATAAAATATTTTAGGTAAACTTCTCGCTCTAATTTTTTAGAATCACTAGGAACACGTATATCTACAATATTATTTACAACCTTTGCATTAATGTATCCATTATTTTTATAATAAGATTCAAGCCGCATTTTATCTTTATCAATATTTGATTTTAAATACTTACCATCAAAGAATAAAGATGCTGGTTTTGATACAAGATATTTTCTAAGAACACGACTCTTAAAATTCAAATTGCCTTCAAAAGAAACCTCTTTAACAATATATTTAGGACCTGCATTAATTTTAAATACAATACTTACCAAATTATTCTCTTCTTTAATATCATATGTAACAGCAACATCAAGATACCCAGCATCCTGATACATTTCTTCAAATTTAATAACACTCTTTTTAATCTTTGAAAGATTTAAAGCTTCTTTTACCTTAACATTCGACTTCTCACGTAATTCACTATTCCAAAAAATTCCACTATCATCAACAAAATTAACACTTTTTATTAACGATTTTTCTTTTACAAAAAATACAATCAGAAGTTTATCATCATCAAGTCTAAACTCAGGCCGAATAAGTCCATCAAAATAATCAAGAGCATAAAGATCAACTTGTAATTTATCAAAAAGTTCATCAGAATAATGCTGACCCAAATAAACATTTAAAATACTTTTTAGATCATTTTCGCTTACATTTTTAAGACCAATAAAGTCAATATTTTTTATAATCTTGCCCTTATAACTGTCCTGAGAATAAGACAGATTAAATACTAATAAAAAACAAACTATAAAAATAAAGGTTCTAAATAACTGCATTTCAAACCCCTCAATATTTAAATTTCCAAAAAATAGACACCTGGCTCCCGAAACCATAACCATGCTTCATAAAATTATAGTCAAAAGTATAATCAATAAAGAAAAACGGAGAATCAAGTTCAAGACCAAGATTAATACTAAAATTTAAATTTTGAGAAAATGGTGTTATTTCTTCTATTAAAAATCCAAATCCTGCTTTGGCAAAAACACCATCAAGAATATATTTACCCACTGTAACATTTGTTTTATCAAGAACACCTACAAACGTAGGAGAATTTCTCAAAGTACCAATAGCATTCCTTAGTATATCCGTTTTTATACTCAGTAGGTCTAATTTTAATACAGAACGCATATAATCTTCAATAGGTTGTATGATCAAATCAATCAGGATATCACCAACTAGTCCAAGTGCCATTTCAAGCGTATTTACACCTGCCGATTGTAATCCATGTTTACCTCCTCCAATTATTGCATTTGACAAGAGATATTTAATCTCTTGTTCTGTTCTCGCAGGATAAGATGAAAACTTAAAATTCCATAAACTTAAAGGACTATCTATAGTCATAGTTATAAATAAATTTTCACCACCATCTTTAATAATATTTGTAGCCTCAGCTTTTACCCAAGGATCAAATTTATTTTTATTCTCATTAAAAGATATATACGATACACCTCGAAACACAAATTGTTTCCCATTATAATTAAAAGAACCACTTGCAATATTTAAATCACCCTTAAGAATAAAATCATCTGTTTTAGTATCTGATTTAACTTCAAGCGTATTTCCTTTTACAATAACAGCATTTAAAAAGGAAATCTTATTATCTGGCCAATGAAAAGCAACATTATTATCAAAATTAATTTTAAGATCCGTCACAATATCTAAACCCTTAGAATCAGTATTAAATACTCCAACATCCTTTGATTTTTTATAAGGATCTATTAATAAATCAACAATTGAATTTTCAAGTAAATAAACCCACGCATTAGAGACATTTAAATCTCCCTTAAACATAATCTCTTCAGAATTACCTTCAATAAAGAAATCACCCGAAGCATGTCCAACAAAATTTATAGTCACTTTATCAAATTTGATAGGTACCCCAGAATTACCAGAAACATTAATATCTATTTTATAATAATCAACAATACTATCACTTAAAAAATTAAGATTTAAATGAGCAACAACATCAACAGCAGAATAATAATCTAAATGAAATTTATTCTCAATAATAACACTATTATCTTTAATAGAAACTGGTACATCAATTAACTCTAAAATTCTACTCTGACCATATTGTCTAAATGATTTTAAATATTCAGTGCTCATAGAACCATTTAAAACCTGAAATTTTCCATTAAGATTTGGATTATATAAATCACCATCAAGTTCTAATTCACCAACTAAATCAAGATCATAGAGAACAAAATGTTCCTTAATATTGAAAAGAGATTGTGACACTAATAAATCTTCTGTAATTAATTTTGAATTAAATTTAATATTCCCTATACTACTTGTAATTTTATCCTTTACAATGTTTCCTGTTGCAATAAAACTAAAGGGTAAATAATCATTTAATATCAAATTAAAATTACCATTAGCATATTCATATAAATAACTAATCAAATCATATTCAATTGATGAAATCATCAATCTTTCAGAATTATTTTCAAATTCAATTGTAAGTTCAGAAAGATTTTTGTCTTTATACATTAATTCTCTTAATGCAATCTCTCCATCAATTTCACTCCTTAAAATTCCAAATTCTTCTTCTGTTGAATCTTTCAACATTTGAAAACTTGCATTCACTTTTGACGAAAAAAGATCACTATTAACATTTAAATTAGAAAGTCCAATAGCATTTTCAATATCATATCTAAAATTACCTGTTAAAACTTCTCTTTTATTTTGAATAGCCTTTATATTATAAATATTAAGATTATTATCAACCAATCCCAAATTCAAAGAAAAATATGTAGGAATACCTACCAAAGAAAGACCATCTGTTTCAAGATAAGCATTAAGAGAATATTTAAAAAAATCACTATCTTTAAAATTAAGTATAAAATTACCATTAATCTTACCACTTAAAAATGATAAAAATTTCAAATTATCAAAATTAAATCCCTGAAATCTACCAACAAAATAACTGCCATCCTCATTAGTATCAATTCCTAAAAAATAACGTTCAGAACTTAAAGTTGAAAACAAATTTAAATTACCATTAAGCTTATTATTTAAATTTAAATATCCTTGACCTTGTAAATTTGAATTTTTATTCACAAACTTAATATTTGAAAGACTAACTTTTTTATCCTTATATAAACCTTCAAAACTAAAATTAAAATTAAAATTAGGATTAATAGAAATTTTATCTAACCTAAATTTAGAGAGCATAATACTCAAATCATCTGTCACTCTTTGATAATCACCATAAGAATTTATACTTAACAAAATTTCAGAATCGCCATTATAAAAACGAAAATCATTAATATCAAAAAAACAAGCTATAATTAAATCAGAATAAGTTAAATTGATCTGTGCCTTAGGTGAAAGTTTTAAATTGGCATATCTATCTTTAAAATTAAATTCAAAAGAAACAGGATAATTCCTATTTAAATATTGAAACTTAGTATCTATCTTTAAACTATCATCAAACAAATGTACCAAAAAACTAGAATTTACATCATAATCACCACTATTATAATTAAAGTATTTTACTTTATAAGAATTTCCTTCTCCACTAGCATCAAACATTAAACTAAAATTACTTAATTTTGAAAATAGAGTAAACTTAAGATCATTTAATTTACTCTTAGTATAATCAACAATATTCAAGTTAAAATCTGAATTCAAATTTAAATACTTACCCGACAAAAAATACTCAGGAATGATTTTACTCATAAAAATTTCTGGAAAGATATCTTTAAAGAAAAGCACAGGAAACTCTTTAATACCTAGATTAAGATTGAAATTTTCCCTATTAAAATCACCCTTTAAAGAAAGGGTAGAATTATTGTTAACAAAATTTAACAAATAATCAACATGGATATTTTTTGAATCAAAATCCGTCTTTAAATTTAAATCTTTAATTTTCAGTCTACCAATTTTAAAATCTTTAGATTTTACACAAAAATACTGTTTTTCTTTACTAAAATTCAAATGCCCATTAATATCATTTAAATTAAATATTTTGGCTGATTTAAAATCAAGCTTTCCTATCGGCATTAAATTTTTAAAAGAATAATAACCCTTATACCCAACAAACCCTCTCTTAAGTTTTATGAAAGCATTATGTATATCTGCAATTTCCTCATTACCTTTAACTTGTATTTTAACACCCTGAATTTCCTTATCTGCAATATCATCACTCAAAGACGAGTTTAATAAAAATGCATACCTTAAGTCTTTATCTGTAAAATCATAAGAAAACGCAAATTGACCATTCAAACTTGTATCAAGATAACTATTATAATTTTCCAAATAATCATTAAGCTTTATCCAATCTAAAAGATTTATATCAAAAAACAAAGCATCCAATCTTAAAAAATTTTTGTTAAAGTCATATTTTAAATTAAAATCCAAATTTTCTCTTATAATATTAAAAACCTCAATATTACCCTTTGAATAATTTATTTGAAACCCTTGTTCAAGAAAAGTAAAATAATCTGTATAAAATTCTAAAAAACTAAAGTTAATATACCCATCTTCAAGATCTTTTTTAAATTTACCTTCAAAATAAAAGACTGAATTAACAATATTTTCACTATTAACATCAGGATATAAAACTTCAGGAAGGCCAAAATTAACAACAAAATTAAATAAAAAATCATCATCAATAGTCTTTAATATAAAAT
>NZ_LN609267.1:832968-841447 GCF_000825665.2 Borrelia crocidurae | reverse complement strand
AATATCTTCTAAATGCATATGAAGACTTTCAAAGGAACCAAACATCTTGCCAATTATTACACGACTAGCTTTTTCATCATTTAAGTCTAATTTCATAGGAATTGAACTTTTGGATTTAAGAAATTTAAAATCATTTAAATCAAAATTCAAAGTACTACCCTTAACAAAAATATCTAAAATAATATTTTCATTTCCTAACAATAAGTTAAATAAATCTAAATTAACCTTAACAGTATGCATCAAGACTTTATCTTGTTCATTTAAACTCAACTCCAAATTGTCTATTTTAATCGAAGATAAAAAATAAGGATCGATTTTATTATATTTAATCTTAAAACCCAATTTTGCCTCAAGATAATTCATAATAAAAAACCTAGCAGAATAAACTTGAAATTGAACAAACAAAACAAAAATAATAAGAACAAATATAAAAACTAAAATCGAACAAATAAAAGATAGAGTATCTTTATTCCTTATAAAAAACAAATTCATAGATCTATTAATATATATTATATAATACTTACAGTAAGCATCTAATTACTAAAATATCTAAGGAGATAATTTTTGTGACTAAGATCCTAAAAAATTTTTATTGTATAGAAGGAATTGATGGAAGCGGCAAAACAAGTATAATCCAAAAATTACAAAAAATCTGCAACAATAAAATGAAATACCATTTTACAAAAGAACCATCAACAGGAATAATTGGTAAACTCATAAGAAAACAACTGACCAACTTTAAAAATCCCTTACTAAAAGTATCATTAGCACATTTATACGTTGCAGATAGATACGAACATTTATATAATATACAAAATGGAATAATAGCAATACTAAATAAAAATCAAACAAAAGTAATAAGCGATAGATATTTATTTTCATCTATAGCATATCAAGGAGAATTAGGGTATAAACTAAATAAAGATTTCCCATTACCTGAAAAACTTTTTTTTATAAAAACAGACCCCAATATAGCATTTAAACGTATTCAAAAAAATAGAACACAAGCGGATCTTTTTGAATTTGAAGAAGCTAAATTTAAAGAAATAAATTCTAGATACATGGAAATGTTTCAAATTTTTAATCAACTAATTGATATTGTATATATTGAAAACTCAAGTGAACACGATATCGAAATAAGTGCAAGGAAAATTTTTGATTTAATAAAATTTTAACATCTAATATAACAAAAGGAAGGATACAAAACATGTTTCATAATAACTTTTTTGTATTATATTTAATAATACTTTCAATTTTACTCATAATTAACGTCAATGCATCATCAAAATTTTTCTATGCTGAACAATGGTATGTTATTTTTAATGAAAATATGAAAAAAAAACCAGACAATTATAAAAGGAATATTTTTTTTCTACAAAACGCATTAAAATATCCATTCGGGAATCCAAATTATTCTCTAGCTCAAATAAAAACAAAAAAAGAATGGAATAAATATAAGCTGCTCTTTAAAATGCATGTAAATTTACTTCTTGTTAAGCAACATCTATATTTAGGTAATTTATTTGACACAAAACATGTATATTTTTATAACACTCCCAAAAAAGATGGCATTCTTAAAAACCTAAATCAAGCCATAATTTTTTATAAAATGGCCACTTCTTATTACAAAAAAGCTTTAACATATCATAAACAATTAGACAAATACAAATTTATCAAGATACAAGGTAATGGAATAACAAATTGGGAAGATGAATATTATAGAATTGAAATAAAAGAACTTAACTACTATGACATAATCAAACGAGAATTAATACGCATTGAAAAAACAAAAGAGTAGTTTCAACTTCAGCAGCATTATTTTTATTAATATTATTTTAAAAAATTCCCTTATATTCTCTTGAAACAATTACTTTTTGAATATAATCTTTACTAAGTGAAAATCTATTAACAATTTCCTTAAAATCTTCTTTACTTAAGATATTATATTCAAACGAAAGTGTAATCAAGGCTCTTTCTGCCAAAAAAGGCAATTTTAACACATTTTCTAAAATGGCAATATCATATTTCTCGCCAACCTCAATTAAAAGAGACTTTTGAAAATTTGAATTTACAATATTACTCTTTAAATCAACAATTTCTCTTTCTAGAAATTTTCTATCACCCTGAATATATAATAATGCAAAAGGTTTAAGAATAGTAAAAAAATATTCTCTCCCAACAAGATAATGATGTTTAGAACATCTTGTAGCATAATTTGGATAAATAGCAGATTCAACAATCTCATCACCACCAACAATTAATAAAGGATCAAAATAAGGTGCAGCTATTTCTTTACCTTCATAAAAATAATATCTATATGTCAAAAAAGATTCATCCATACAATTAATATGTTCACAATAAGCACCAAGACTACAAATTTTATCTGCATACTCTATTAAAAGTCTAGCCGTGTTATTAAATATTTCTTTTCTAAAATTATAAAGTAAAGTAGGAAGTATAAATAATACATTTAAATCTAAAGCTATCTTATTTACAATAAATACTAATCTCTCATCATAAAAACAAGTCTCATCAATAATAAAAGTCCCATATTCAGGATTTTTCTCTATCAATTGTCCTACATCAAAAGAATCACTAGCAAAATCAACACCATCAATTTCATCACTCCCACCGCCTCTATAAGGAATAACATTCTCAGGATAATTCTTAAATCTTTTTTTATCAAGAATATTTCTAATAAAAAATACATTGGCTCTATTTCTAAGACCCCTTGTGATAGAAGCTAAAATTTCAGAAGATTTATTTTTAATAATAAGAGAATCTTTATAAATTTTAGCAGCATATTCTGTCTTACCACTACCCATAGGACCAATAATAAGCATTAGATTTAAATTGTCTTTAAAATTAAAATGACTAATAGAAACAATATTATCAAGCTTAGAACGAGTATCGCCATTAACTAAATTCAAATAAAAGCCCATAAAAACAAACTCCCCCAAACATAGCTTAATTTATTTATACAAATATAATAGAATCAAAAGGAATAATAAGCTGCAAAGGAGCTCCTAAATATCCAGAAAATAATCTTTTAACATAAAGTAATAATACAAATACTCTCTTATCCCTAATATATTTAAAATCATAAATAAAAATTTCATCATTAGTCCTAAAATTCAATTCATCACCAAGACCATTTGCAAAAACCTTGGCGACCCTATACTCTTTTCCAGCAATAAAACTTAAATTTAAACCCAAAAAAGCTCCCACCACATTTTTAAAAGAATCTCTATTAATGATACTCTCAATAATATTTTCGGGTCGATTTTGGGGATATAAATAACTCTCGTATTCCTTATTATTCCTTTTATATTTAACACTTACCATAGACTTTTTTTGCAAAATATAATATTGTAATTCTCTTAAACTATCAAATTTTAAAGAATTAACACTTAAAATAGAATCTCCACTTCTAAGTCCACCAATATCTGCAGGCGAATTAGGAACTACATACGATATTTCCAAATTATTTAAACTTTCTGAAAAAGTAAAACCCAACCAATGATTCTTTAAAACACCACCTCTATACATAAAGGGCAATACCTTTAAAACCCATTTTGAAGGTATTACAAAATTAAGACCTTGAGAATATACAAATCCAGCAAATGTAAGGCCAACAAAACCTCCATTTTCATTGATGACAGGTCCACCAGAATTTCCCTGATTAATGGCAGCATCAATTTGATAAGAATCACCCACAGACAACAGGTTTCTATTCTTACCAGAAATTATTCCTGAAGTAATAGTCTTCTCAAATCCCAAAGGAGAACCCATAGCATAAATCCTGTCTCCAATATTAATATTTGAAGAATAATCCAAATTAAATTGATGCTCTAATTTAAAAGAAACCTTAATTAATGCAAGATCCATCTCTTTTGAATAAGAAATCACTTCTGCGGGAAGCTTTTCACCCTTGCCTCTTGGAAGCTTAACATAAAGATTGGAAACTCCATTATAATCACTGTTAACTTGAGAACTAATTACATGATAATTAGTCAAAGCATATCCCTTCAGATTATCAATAACAAAAGAAGAACCTAAAGCAATATTGGGTACTCTATTACCATTTACAATTTTAGTGCCCATATCTACCCAAACTGTTAATACAGCTGTATCGAGCAAAACATTTTTTGAAGGAGATTTTTCATGAATAACAAAATTTTGCAAAAAATCAAAATTATTATCAAGCAAATAATATTTTGCAAAAAAACTTGCAAGCATTGGATCCTTATGTCTCAAACTCTCAAGATGTTTTAAAATCAATTGCTTTTTGCTCTCATTAAGCATAATACCAAACAAATTTAAAGTCTCAAGCTTAAATAATGCTCTCTCATAATCTTTAGATTTGCACAAATTTAAATATTCATTTTGAATTCCAGATAAAGCTTTATCTCTTAAATCCAAAATACCCTGTTCCATTTCAAAACCATTATTTTTTAGATTGTAATAACTTGAAAGAGCAAATTCAAAATTATTGTCCTCAATATGCTTACTTATGCTTTCAGATGGGACATAATAAATTTGTTTGTCATCTATATCTCTTATTGTGTTGCATGAAAAAATTAACATAATGACAATAAAAATTTTTCTATGCATCAATAATTTTTAAAAGCTACTTAATGTTACGATAAACATCCAAAGAATCATCTAAAATAACTCTTTTAGCTTTAAAAACTCCTTTATCATAAATTTCAATATAATTAAACTTCTTAGAGTCATTAATTTTTTTATAAACTGAAGTCAAATCTCCAAAAGAATAATTTCTAATTTCAATAACATCATGCTCATTAAAAACCTTTTTAGATATCAAAGCTTGTCGGATATCAAAAGAAGAAACTTGCTTTGGACTTAAATTTAACATATTAGGAACAAAAATTTCTGGAACATCGGCTATTAAAAAATTATTAATACCTACATAATCAAAACTATAACTAAAATTATCAAAAATTTCATAACGAAAAGAATCCAAAGCAAAAATATAAACGGCTTTCTTATTTGGGTACTTAACCTCAATCATACTAACATAAGGATAAATAGAATAATAAACATTATAACCAAATAAAACATTTTCATAACAAATAGGAATTTTATTTTTAAAATAAACCTTATTTAGATATTTTTCATCTAAATTTAAATTTGAAGTATAATTCACTATTTTGGAAAAAAAATTTACTAAAACACCATTTTTAAATACTGCAACATTATTCTTATCATCTACAAAATATACACCTGATAAGTTTTTATAATAATTTAAAAATTCTTCTCGTATATTAGGATCACCCAAAAGATCATAAAACATTTTATAGTCACGAAGCGTACTTGGCGGCTCTTCTTTAAAAAAACCATAAGCCTCATCAGGTGTTAAAAGACGATATTTAAGCAAATACATACTCTGAACACCATTTATTTGTTTGCTTTTATTCTTAAGAAAAGTAAACAAAGCAACAGCATTAGGCTCATTTAACATTGTATTTTTAAAAATAAAATCAATATTTTCACTTTTAAAAAAAGAATCTCCCTTTAACTTAAGCTTATTAAAAAGACTTGCAAAAAATTTATCTTCCTTTAAAAACCATTTAAAAAACCTTATATCATCACTATACACAGAAAAAGCACTTTTTAATACTTTATCAAAAGTACCACTAAAATCTCCAAGCCTACTGGACGCCTCAAGTCTCATATAAATCAAGTCTTTATCATTTTTTAAATCACCATCCAACTTATCATAAATGTCAATAATTTCTTTATTCTTATAAACATCCTCATTTTGATCCAAAATTAATGAAAAATATTGAAAGTATAAATCCAAGGGTTTTACAAGTACAAAATTATTAATCTCTATAGCTGATTTTAATAAATAAATTCTATCTAACAATGAAATATCATTCCTCAATGACAGCTCATAAAGAGAATCGGAGTTTTTCAAATTAAATTCAAGAGAACCATAAAGCATATCAAGTCCTCTTTGAGTACCATTAAAACTTTTAGATTCAAGCAAAAGAATTTTAGATATATCTTCGTCTCTCTTATTTAAATTGGCATTTAAATTTACAAAAATTAAAAACAACAATACAATTTTTAAGACAACCACAAAGACTCCTTAAAAACTTGTTTTATCTATCAATTGTCTCTTCTTGCTTAGACTGCTTTAAACTTAGTTCATAATCACTCTCAATTAATTCAAAACCTAAAAGTTCTCTCACTTCATTATCTGTTAAAGTTTCTCTTGCAATCAAGGCCTCTGCAAGTTTTACTAACTGATCCTTATGCTTCATTAAAATATTTGATGCTTCTTTTAAACATCCTTCAAGAATTTTCTTAACTTCTCTATCTACTCTGTCAGCAGTATTTTCAGAATATGCTTTTGATTTAGAAAATTCTTTTGGAAGAAAAATTGGAGCTTCATCATCTACCAAAAATATAGGACCTACATCCTCTCCCATACCCCATTCTGTAACCATTTTCTTTGCCAAATTAGTAGCTTGCATTAAATCATTCTGAACACCAGCTGTAGTAAAACCTAAATTAATCTGCTCACTAGCATAACCACCATAACATATTTTAATTTTATCAAGAATTTGATTCTTATTGATTGAAAGTCTATCTTCTTTAGGAAGAGAAAAAGCAACACCAAGAGCTCTACCCCTAGGAATAATAGTAACTTTATGTAAAGGATCAGCATGCTCAAGATAATAATGAAGCAAAGCATGACCAGCTTCATGATAAGCTGTTTCAAGTTTTTGTCTATCAGTAATAGTCATAGATTTTTTAGCAACTCCCATAAGTATTTTATCCCGAGCTTCTTCCAAATCATGCATCAAAATTTCAGATTGATTATTTCTAGCAGCAATCAAAGCACCTTCATTAATTAAATTTGCAAGATCAGCACCACTAACACCAGGGGTAGCTCTTGCTATTACTCTTAAGTCGATCTCTTTTGCAAGCTTAGTCTTCTGAGCATGTATATTTAATATTGCTTCTCTCTCCTTAATATCAGGCAAGGTAACTGCTACTTGCCTATCAAATCTACCTGGTCTCAACAAAGCAGAATCAAGAACATCAGGTCTATTTGTAGCTGCCATCACTATTACATTAGTATATGTCCCAAAACCATCCATCTCAACTAATAATTGATTAAGAGTCTGTTCTCTCTCATCATGACCACCACCAAGTCCAGCTCCACGACTTCTCCCAACAGCATCAAGTTCATCAATAAAAATTATACAAGGAGCATTTTTTCTTGCATTATCAAAAAGATCTCTAACACGACTTGCCCCAACCCCTACAAACATCTCAACAAAATCAGAACCCGACATATGGAAAAAATTTACTCCTGCTTCCCCAGCAACAGCCTTGGCAAGCAAAGTCTTTCCTGTTCCAGGAGATCCAACCAAAAGAACACCTTTAGGAATTCTGGCACCAATTTTTTCAAATTTTTTAGGATATTTAAGAAATTCAACTACTTCACCAAGTTCTTGTTTTGCTTCTTCTTGCCCAGCGACATCTTTAAAAGTAACTTTATTCTTTCCTGCTTCATATTTTTGAGCATTGCTTTTTCCAAATGAAAAAACTTTTCCACCACCACCTTGAGTTTGACGAAAAATAAAGAAAAAGAAAACAAAAAATAATATCCAAGGTAAAGTTTGAAGTAAAACGCCAATTAAAGACGATTGACTCTTTCCAGAACTTACCTCTACTCGCTTGGCTTTAAGCTCCGCAAGTAAATTAATATCAAAATAAGGAATACTAGTAGAGAAATAAGACTTTCCTAAATTAGAATTTTTGACAATAAACTGAATTTGACTCTTATCAATAATCACAACTGATTCAATCAAACCACTATCTAAATAAGTCTGAAATGTACTATAAGGAACGTTTTTATAATTTTCTCCACCACGCATAAAATAAGACATGAATATTGCTAAAACTAAGAAAACAACAACAAGCCCCAAAATCCAATTCTTATTTTTCTTTTTATTATTAGATTTACCATTATTATTCAAATTATTATTGTTAATATTCATTCCTTTAAAAATCCTCCGAACAAAGATATACTAATTTTTTTAAGAATATTCTTATCACTCCACATTAAGTTTAAAGTATTTAAATCAATAATTCCAATTATCTTATCATTTAATACTAACAACATTAAATAAAGTGGATTATATCTTACAAACTTAGAAAAGAACTTCTTTGATTGTAACTTTTTTTTAAAAAATTTATACCTAAACTCATAAGAACAACATCTCAATGTTAGTATAGAATCATCTTCACACTCCAAACATTCTAACAAAATCTTACCTAAAGATAAACTATGATATTCATTAACTCTTAAGAAAAAATCAAAAGGTCTACGCATTTCCTCAGATCTCCTAAAAATAAGATTAACCTTATCTCTACGTTTCTCCAAACAAAAATCATCATTCTTAAGTAAAATATTACTCCTTTTATTATTAAGACT
>NZ_LN609267.1:827235-832952 GCF_000825665.2 Borrelia crocidurae | reverse complement strand
ACTTAAAGACCTTTTTGCATAAATTTGTTATACTTCTCTTTCTAAATTTAAAATTTTAAAAACACTTCTAAAAACCAAATATTTTGGCAAATTAAAAAAAATCATAGCATCAAAAGAATAATAATAATTACCTTTAATAAAGGGAAGAAAATCTTCTCTATCAAAATAGTTTGTAAGTTCCCTTGAAAAATCAGATATTCTCCTTAATCCTTTTTCATATCCTTTAAAAATTTTTTTAATAACAGGAACAAGATTATTTCTAACTTTATTTCTTAAATACAAATCTTCATGATTAGTACTATCAATAGAATAAACAATATTATTAACAGATAAAAATTTTTCAATTTCTTCTCTTGACACTTCAAGCAAAGGCCTAATAATGAAATTATTAATAACTGGAATACCAACAAATCCATCCAAAAATGAACCTTGAAAAAATCTCATTATTAAAGTCTCAAATTGATCATTTTTATTATGAGCAAGAGCAACATAACTAGCATTATTTTCATTAAGAGCTTCTAATAAAGCATGATATCGATATTTTCTGGCCAATTCTTCAATAGAAATACCCAATTGCTTCGCTTTTATTTTAATATCAACATCACACTTCTTTATCTGACAAACGATATCATACAAATTACAAAATTTCTTAACATGTTCTATTTCTAAATCTTGTTCACTTTTTGACCTTATATAATGAGCAAAATAAAAAGCAACAATATTATTATTTAAATATTTTTTTAAATTCAATAACAAAACAGTAGAATCTGGACCTCCAGAAAAGGCAACAATTACTTTCTCTTTATCAAAAATTTCTTTTATAAAAATCTTCTATTCTTGTTATTATATTATCCCAAACCATCAAAAACTACTAGAATTAATAGTTGCAATTTTATGCTCAAAACTAAATTCATCTATACCCAATATTTCTTCACTTAAAAAATTAAATACATTTTTAAGACGAACAAGTTCACTATCATTAAATTTTGAAAGAACAAAATCTTTAAGACCAAAAACACTATTATTTCCAACTCCAATATAGAGTCTACCATACTTAGTACTCCCAAGACTCTCAGAAATAGAACGAAGCCCATTATGAGTAGAAGCACCCCCTACCTTTCTAAGTCTACACTTTCCCAAAGGTAAATCAACATTATCAACCACAACCAATAAATTATTTATTTTCATATAAAACTTAGAAAAAACAAAAGGAAAAATATTACCACTCAAGTTCATATAAGTTAAAGGTTTAATTAAAACTATTCGCCTAGAATCAACATTAAAATCTGCATATTCATAGTTCTTGGATTTTTTTAACGAAAGAGCATTTTTCATAACTAACTTATCTATCAATCCAAAACCAACATTATGTCTAGTATGCAAAAAATTAGACCCAGGATTACCTAGGCCAACTATTAATAAATTCATATTTTTTATTTTACAAATAAAACCGCCAAATTTTCATCTGTTTCAGAAAGTTTTACATTATCAGAAAGCACAATATCTTTCAAAGTTATTTGATCCCCCTTTTTAACAGGAGTTAAATCTACTTCAACAAACTCTGGCAAATTCAAAGGCAGAGCCTTCACTTTAATTGTATTACGGAGTACACTTAAGGTACCACCTTCCTTAACACCAACAGAAGCTCCTATAAATTTAATTGATATATCCCTTTCAATTTCCCTAGTTCTATCAACTTCATAAAAATCAATATGATAAATAAATTTCTTTGTAAGATTTTCACTAACATCTTTAATGAAAACACATTTTTCAACCATACCGTCATTTAAAAGCAAAACAGTATTATCTGTAAATTTAGCAAATTTTTTATCAAATTCATTACTATTGATCTTTATATGCAAAACATCACTTTCTTTACCATAAACAATAGCTGGTATTTCGGACTTTGCTCGTAAAATACGAGCACATGATGAACCAAATTTAGAGCGACCCTCATACTTTAAAATCCTACTACTATACACAACAAAACTCCTAATATAAATACTGGGACGGAAGGATTCGAACCCTCGAATGCCTGGACCAAAACCAGGTGACTTACCACTTGTCCACGTCCCAAATACTTAACAACTAATTATCCACAAGTCAAAAGGATACAAAATACAATAAACTTTGTCAATAATATTATCTAGACTAATTCAAGTTCAAAATTTGAAGGGTTTTCTTTGACATATTCTTTAAAAATAGCACTTTGCAAAATTTCTCTAAAACTTTGATTAATAGGATGAACAATATCTTTATATTCTCCAACTTTAGTTCTCCTATTAGGCATAACAATAAACACGCCTTTTTGCCCTCTAATAACTCTGATATTATGTAAAACTAAGCAATCATCAAAAGTAACTGTAACATATGCTAATAGCTTCGAACTGGAATCTTTATTATCAACTCTCCTAATTCTTACATTTGTAATATTCACTTCTAGGCCTCCCTAAAATACATTTCTTTAAATCTAGAATATTTTTAATTTTTTGTAAATAATTCTTGTGATATTTTTATTTTTTTTAATTAATAACTCTCAAGAATAAATAACTTCTCCCTTATCCCATATTTTTTCAAGTTCATAATATTCTCTAGAATTTTTACTCATTAAATGTATAACTAGACCCCCACAAGAAATAATCGTCCAATCAAAAAGGAAACCTTTACCCTGAAGACAACAATTTAAATTTCTCTCATTAAAAAAAGCTATTAATTTTTCAGTATACAAAACTTCCATCTGTTTAAATGACGAAAATGAAACAATAATAAAAAAATCAGCCCAATTGCAAACAGAACTAACATTAATACCCAAAACGTCAATACCACCAAAATCAGATATAATTTTACATAACTTCTTAATATCATCGACTCTTAACATATCTTCCATCAAAATCATCTCCCAAAATTATTACAACATCAGGACCCATATCAGAGATATCAAATCCCAAAATATCCATATGAAACTCAGAGATTGGCTTGATATTTCTCGCTCTAATAACATCTCCAGCCTTAATAGCAATCTCCAAATTATCAGAATTATTTATAATCAGAGTATGAGAATAATTATGCTTATCTGCATTCCCAAATCTTATAACCTTAAATTTTAAAGATTTAAAAATATCTGCTACATTCCTTGCAAGCCCAGCAGTTTGCGTGCCATTTAAAATAATAATCTTAATTACATCTTCGGTTTTAGTTCCATCTATTAAAATCCTATTCAAATTTTCTATTGATTCCTTAAGAACTGCTCCCCCATAATAAGGAAAAATAACTTTTATTAAATTATCATCATCATCTTTAAATGTTTCCTCTTGACCCTTAATATTAAAAAAAATAAGCTTCTCATCATTTATTTTATAATTGGAAAGAATATATTTAAATACAGTTTCAGAAAGATTAGTATCTAACATAACATACATTTTAGAAAAATAATCATATTCTTCTTGAAAATTAGCAAATTGTGCTAAAATTTTTTTAAAAAATTCTTTATAATATTAAAGATCTCTCATAATAAGAAGCAATACTGTTGAAAATAACTTAAATAATCATAAACTTTATCACCATCAAAAATAGAATTACCAGAAGGTATTAATATAGAGTGTACCAAATTGTATACCTTAACAGGATTTTTAACAAGAAATCGAACTCCACCAAGATAATCAACAAACCTCACAAAATTATCTTTTTTAAAACGAATATAATAATCAGGTTCATGATTCAATTGTTTAGATACTTTAACTAAAAATTCAGTAAAATTATTTTTTTTATACAAAGCCTCAAACCACGAAATATTTCCTTTAAAATCTTCATAACCCGTATAAATAGGAATATCCAAAAATCCAACATTTCCTGTCTTTATGTTAATAAAAACTTCTTGCATACTTAAAAGATTTTCATTATCATCTTCTACAAGAAATAAAAAGCTAATATTACTTTTGGTATTTAGTTCAAAATATATTTGCTCTCTTTTAGAAATATCAACAAAAAAAATTACAATACCAAGAATTATTAAAATGATTAGAACTAAAAAAAATAATTCTCTCCTCAATTACATACCTTTAACATACAAATTATTATTTTTAATATATCTCAAAACATCAAAGGGAAGCAAATAATCTACAGGTAATCCTTGTTCAATTCTATTTCTAATCTCTGAAGACGAAATAGGAAATACCCTATTATCAACATAAATATGTTTAAATCGACTACTCAATCTCTTGCTATAAATTCTATGAACAACTACAAGATTAACAGATTCAACTATTTTTTCCGGATTTTTCCATGAATCAAAAGTTTCAAAAAGATCATCTCCAATGATCAAATATATATCATCATTAGCATATTTATTTTTAATACAAGCAATAGTATCAATAGTATAAGTTACCCCCCCATGTATCACATCGCATTCATCAACAAACATATTATCTTCATATTGTACCGCCAATTTAAGCATTGTCACTCTATCTATAACACTAATATCCTCAACACATTTATGAACAGGTTTATGAGTAGGAATAAATAAGATCTTATCAACATTTAAAAAATGCTCTATTTCTTTTGCCAAAAACATATGTCCAATATGAACAGGATTATAAGTACCACCCAATATTGCTATTCGCATCAATCTCCCCTATTATAAATTTAATTCATCAATTAAACAAACTAAAACCTGCATAATACTGATCTGTATTTTCTAAAAAACAAAATAAACACCTTCAAATTTTTGCTAAAGAAAAAAATTCACTAACAAGTTCATTTATTCCGATATTATCATAAATAGAAATTCCTAGCACCCTCTCTTCAGACAAAATACTTTTTAACTGATTAAAATTTTCTGTTGCACCCTCTAAATCAAGTTTACTAGCAACAATTATGCGCTTTTTTTTCAAAAGTTCAATATCATATACTCTAAGTTCATTAATAAGAATATCATAAGCACTCATAAAATCATTACTAGAAACATCTATCAAGAAAACCAAAACTTGAGTCTTAGAAATATGCCTTAAAAATTCAAAACCAAGACCTATACCTTTACTTGCTCCCTCAATTATTCCAGGTAGATCAGCAATAATCAAATCATTATAAGAAACTCTTACAACACCAAAATGTGGAATTTTAGTTGTAAAAGGATAATTTGCAACTTTTGATCGTGAAGCAGTTATTTTAGAGATAAGAGAAGATTTACCTGCATTAGGAAGCCCAACAAGTCCAATATCAGCTATTAATGACAATTCAAGGCGTAAATTTAAAGTAAGCCCAGATTCTCCTGGTTGAGCAAATCTTGGTGTTCGTTTTGTAGAACTTTTAAAATTCACATTTCCAAGACCACCTCTTCCACCTTTCAAAACAACAACTTCATCATTAAAATTTTTAAGCTCAAATAACATACAATTAGAATCAGTATCATAAATGCTAGTATTTGGAGGAACAAAAATAATCAAATCTGACCCAGCAGCTCCACTTTTCTTTAAACCCATTCCAGATTTTCCATTACTAGCACTAAGTTTTTGGCCATTTCTATAAAGAGACAAAGTTTTAAGATTTGACTTAACTTTAAAGATTACATCTCCACCTCTTCCTCCATCACCTCCATCAGGACCTCCTTTAGCCTTAAATTTTTCACGCAAAAAAGAAATACATCCTGCACCCCCATTCCCTGAAGAGACAATCAAATTTAAAGAATCTTTAAATAGATGCAAATCAACCTCAATTATAAT
>NZ_LN609267.1:821112-827206 GCF_000825665.2 Borrelia crocidurae | reverse complement strand
ATATTAAATAATATTTATATATTTGCGACCTTTAGAAGTTTTAAATTCTACTATACCATCTTTCAAAGCAAATATTGTATGATCTCTACCAAGACCAGAATTTTTACCTTTATGAAATTTTGTACCTCTTTGTCTTATAATTATTTCCCCGGCTCTTACAAATTGTCCACCACTTCTCTTAACACCAAGCCTTTTAGATATAGAATCTCTTCCATTCTTAGAACTACCACCACTTTTACTTGTTGCCATTAGTTTCCTCCAAAATTAATTTAATATCATAAGGATATTCAAAACACAAATCCTTTATACCGTGTATCAAAAATTTACTATGATAAAAAAGACTCTCCTTATTCAAAGTTCCAAAAGAAGCTCGAAATTCCAAATAGCCTTTTAAAGAATTATCCACAATAAAGCCCTCTCTCTCATAATCAAGAATACTAAAAAAAGTTCTTACAATAAAAGAAAAAGAGGAACAAACTACATTAATACAACCATTACTCTTAGCATGTCCATTAGCTAAAATATAAATAATTATATCATTATGGGTTCTTATCAAAACATTAATCACTAATTAACAAATTATATCATCAACTAAAACATAAGAATAAGATTGACGATGCCCAACCTTTCGCTCGCTTTCCTTTCTTCTTCTGTATCTAAAAGAAACAACCTTCTTATCTTTCTTATCTTCTAGATAAGTACATTTTACACAAGAACCTAAAACATAAGGCTTTCCTATTTTTAGATCCTCATCTTTTTTTACAAGCATTACACTATTGAATTCCAATTGATCACCACTATTTGCCACAATTCTATCTACTCTTAACATTTCTCCCTTTACAGCTTTATATTGCTTACCTTTTATCTCTACTAACGCATACATTACAATCACCTCTCAATATTCAGCTAAACATTATAATTTTAATAAAATTTAAAGTCACTTGCTATTAAATTTAAATCATATTAATTAATAACTAATATTTATTACATGAATAATACAAAATTATTTATTAAATAAATTACTAAGGATATCTAACAAGAGAATTTACATTATACTCTCCCAAAATATCTCTACCTCTTATTGATACAAGCTCAATAAAACAAAATATATCAGATATCACTCCACCCGCTCTCTCAAGCAACCTAGCAGCTGCCCTTATAGTACCTCCAGTAGCTAAAATATCATCAACCAACAAAATCTTTGTGTGCTGTTTAATATCATCCTTATGTATTTCAATACTACCAAATCCATATTCAAGTTCATACTCTTCTCGTAAGACTTGACGTGGAAGCTTTCCTCCTTTACGAATCAACAAAAGAGGTAAATTCATCTTTAAAGCCAAAGGAGCACCTATTAAATATCCTCTTGATTCAATAGCAGCAATGCAATCAATTTCTTTTGACGAATAAAGGGCATGTGCATCTTCCAGTAAAGACTTATAAGCTTCTGCTTGAAGCAAAACATTTGAAATATCATAAAAAAGTATACCTTCTTTTGGAAAATTAGGCACTTTCATGATAAACCTATCATAATATCCCATTTTATCTATCATCAAATTTCCCATTAATATCAAATATTTATTCTTCTACAACAGGAGGACTTGGCACTATACCATCTACATCCAAATTAGGAATTTCATCTTCTTTAGCTCGCGTCCAAACCTTACTCCTACCAAAAACCCATACTTTACCCTTAGTAATAAGATTTCCAGTTTTTGGATCCACTCTCATTTCAGAAGTATAAATCTTGCCATTATTAGGATCAATAATTTTACCCTTATCCCATTTTGAAGAAGACTTAAAATACTTAAGACCCCACATAAAATCAAGTCCCTCAGTACTTAAATGTTCAAAACCTACAACCTTATAACCAGAAGGGTTATTAATATCATGTATTTTGCCATCCTTAATTACATTTAAAATCCTACCATAAACCTTATCATTATACTTATAAACATAAATCACAGAATTTTTAGCATTGGTCTTATCATCATAGCCAACCCAATATCCCAAAACTTCACTACCATCCTCTTTTTTATTCTCAGATTCTGCAAATAAAAAAAATACTAACCAGAATAAAATAACAATTTTTAATATATTTTTACTCATACAAACTCCTAAAACTAACATTAAAAAAATACTTTAAACATTTCATAGTAAAAAAGAATTATACATTTATTTTATATCTTTTGCAAAAGATACCTTATATACATTATTATGCAAAGCCAATCATTTAACAACAATTAACATCTCAATTTTTCTGGGTAATACCCACATAAAATACAAACAAATATCATAAGCCAATATTTTTGAACTTAAAAATATTGACTTTTATGATAACATATTTATAATTGTAAAAAGAAGTAATAAGGATTTATATGGTAAGAGGAATTTATACAGCTGCCAGTGGAATGATAGCACAAAGACATAGGTTAGAAGTTATTGCCAATAACTTAGCAAATATTGACCTTACAGGATATAAAAAAGATCTATCTGTTCAAAAAGCCTTTCCTGAAATGCTAATTAGACGAACTAATGATGATGGTCTTTATAAATTTCCTAAAGGATATCTAGAAACAGCACCTGTTGTCGGGAAGCTTGGAACAGGAGTTGAAGAAAGCGAAATATACACATCCTTTGAACAAGGTCCACTAAAAATAACTGGAAATCCTCTTGACTTGGCATTAACTGAAGAAGGCTTTTTTGTTGTACAAACACCTGAAGGAGAAAGATATACACGAAATGGATCTTTTACACTTGGACGAGAAGGCATACTTATTACAAAAGATGGATATCCTGTTATTGGAGAGAAAGGATACATACACATAAAAGATAATAATTTCAAAATAACAGAACAAGGACAGATATTTCACAATTCAACATTCGAAAGCAATCCCAAAAGGCTTGTAAGTGAAAGTGAAAATTCATGGGAAAATTATGAACTACTAGACAATTTAAAAATTGTCAATTTTGAAAAAGCAAGATTTTTAAAAAAACAAGGAAGTTCCCTATGGTATAGCACAGAAATATCTGGACAAGCTAAAAATATTCCCATAAATTCAAGACCTAAAATTGAATCAGGAGTTTTAGAGTGTTCAAATGTAAATGCAATTAATGAAATGGTTTCAATGATTACAGTTAACAGAGTTTATGAAGCAAATCAAAAAACAATACAAACTGAAGATACACTTCTTGGCAAATTAATCAACGAAATTGGAAAATTTTAAAGGAGTATATGTATATGATGAGAGCACTCTGGACATCAGCCAGTGGAATGAAAGCACAACAATATAATGTAGACACAATTGCTAATAATCTTTCAAACGTAAACACTATTGGTTTTAAAAAAATAAGAGCTGAATTTGAAGATTTAATATACCAAACACAAAGAAGAGCAGGAACGCCTGCAACTGAAGACACAGTAACTCCTCTGGGCAATCAAGTTGGACATGGAACAAAAGTATCAGCAACACACAGATTGTTTGAACAAGGAAATCTGCAAGTTACCAATTTAAATACTGATGTTGCAATTGAAGGTGATGGATTTTATAAGGTTCTCTTATCAGATGGCACTTATGGATATACCAGAGATGGTTCATTTAAAATAGACGCAAATGGAAACTTAGTAACAAATCAAGGATATATATTGTTACCAGAAATATCATTCCCTGAAGAATACATCAAAAACTCTATTGCAATCTCTCAAGAAGGAATAATATCTGTAAAAGTTAACGAAGGTCTTGAGCCAATTGAGCTTGGACAAATAGAAATCGCAAGATTTATAAATCCAGCAGGGCTAAATGCAATTGGTAACAATATATTTAAAGAAACAATAGGATCGGGAGAAGAAATATCAGGAATTCCAGGAAGCAATGGAATGGGCAAACTTAAGCAAGGAATGCTTGAAATGTCAAACGTAGCAATCGCAGAAGAAATGGTGACAATGATAGTTGCACAAAGGGCTTATGAAATAAACTCAAAAGCAATCCATACTTCAGATAATATGCTAGGAATCGCTAATAACTTAAAGAAACAGTGACAACACTCAAAAGTAGGCTTATATTTTACTTACTTACAATAAACTTATCATATATAAAAGCTTATGATACCTGCTTTAAAATATCTCCCAGCAAGGTATACTTTTTTTCAAAAGAATATTCAAAAATATGCGATGGAAATAATTTATCCCAAATTTATATAAGTCCACATTTCAAAAAAAAACAAATAATATATTCTATGATTAGTCATATCACTAAAACTCTTGAAAATAAAAATATATACATATTGCAATTCAGTTTCGATGAATCAGAAATCAATATCCAAAATCAATCTGCAATCAATATAAAATTTAAAATAACAAATCAAACATCATATAAAAATATACCTATACAAAAAATCATAATTTATTATGCAAAACAATTTGAAGACTATAAAAAACATAACAAAATAAATATATACATAGACATCATAGAACCAATTGTATTTGCAAAAACAACTTTAAAGACAGGACAAAATTTAAACGAACATAACGTTTACTTTAAATACCAAATAAACACAACAAGCAACAACGAAAACTTAAATTTAAATGCATTACATCAAAACAAATATATTGTATTACAAAATATAATGAAAAATGAAAAAATTAAGCTAAACAAAATACAAAAGCAACAATAATATNNNNATATAAAAAGTATCATTTTCAATTTTGTTAGTTAATTTTACATACAAGCAACAAAATTTTTTCTTCAAGTATCATTTTTCATTTCACTTTAAATAAACAAAAAAAGCCAAATAAAACACATAAGACTAAACAATTGAAATAATATTAAAATAAAGGTAAACTATATTGCCATACAAAGGAACAAAATCATGAAAAAATTGATAATGTTAATTATATTAAATTTAAGCTCATTTGCACAAGAAAATCAAGTTAAAAATTTTTCTAACCAAAATAATGCTGACAAACAAATAAACGAACACACAAAACTAAAAAATATTTCTGAAATACAACCTGCTAATTCGCAAATATTAACAGGAATTGGCATAGTAGCAGGACTTACTGATAAAGGAGATTCAATTAAAGAAAAGGAAATTTTAAATCAAATTTTAAACAAAATTGGTATTAACGAAATAGATCTAACCAAAACAGGAAGCAAAAATATAGCATTAGTAAATGTAGCAATCAAAATAAATGGAAATATGATTAAAGGTGCAACTCATAACGTTTACATAGCATCTATGCTAGATGCAAAAGATTTAACAAACGGAATGCTTTTAAAAACAGAATTTAACGATAAACAAGGAAAGTTATTAGCAACTGCATCAGGACCAATAATAATCAATGATAAATCAAAAGGTACAGGATACATATTAAATGGAGCAACAATACATGAGAATCAGAACTATACAACTTACAATATAATTTTAAAAAACAAAGATTATTCTCTAATAAATTTAATAAGTCAACAATACTAACAAAAAATAACATAAAAAATAATATAAAATCAGGAAATATTATAGAAATTGAAGTTGATGACATTGGACTAATAAGTAAAATTGAGAAAATAGAAATAAAAACCATGCCTAAAGTTTTAATCAATGAACAAAATAAAATAATTATGGCAAGCACAAATGCAGAAATAGGACCCCTAGTATTATCAATTGAAAGAAAAGAAGAAGACTTATTTAGTAATTAAACAAATAAAAATATAAAAATACTAGTACGAAGAGTTGTTATTAATTGAATTCATATCAAATAATTCAACTAAGCTTAATAACAAAGAATTAATACAAATCCTGAAAAATATTGAATGTTTGTATAATTCATGTAGAATTAATTTTAGAGGAATAAATATGATTACACAATTTACAACAGATTATAACACAAGAAAAAGAAAAAATATTAAAAGAAGAAAGAGAAAAAATAGAAATAAAGCAAAAATGACAATAAACTTTATGAGGCTGCTCTAGAATTTGAAGCAATATTTATAAATCAAATGCTCAAGAGTATGAAAAATACTTTAAATAAAGAAAATAATTTAATTAATGGAGGACAAACAGAAGAAATTTTTGAAGACATGATTTATTCAGAAAG
>NZ_LN609267.1:817875-821075 GCF_000825665.2 Borrelia crocidurae | reverse complement strand
TGCTGATGTAATCTACAATCAAATTAAAATAACAAATAATCTTAGAAAATAATTAATATTTAATAAAAATATCAATTATTTTCTAAGTTGGCATGATTTTTGCATCACATCAAAAAGGGAGAAGGATGTTGATACACAAAATTTAAAAGATGGGAGAAGTAGTGTGAATATATTTAGCAATGAAGATTTAAATATATATCTAAAATCTGTAAGAGAACATAGACTTATAACTCACGAAGAAGAAATCGAACTTGCAAAACAGATAAAACTAGGAAGCTTAAAAGCAAAAAACCAAATGATAAATGCCAACTTACGTTTAGTTCTCAAGATAATTAAAAGATATGCTGGCAAAGGATTAAAAATAGAAGATCTAATACAAGAAGGAAATTTAGGTTTAATTAGAGCTGCAGAAAAATATGATCCGAGTAAGAACACCAAATTTTCAACTTATGCTTCATTTTGGATCAAACAATCTCTTCAAAGGGCATTAAACACAAAAACAAGACTTGTAAAAGTGCCATACAGAAAAGAAAATTTAATACTTCAAATCAATAAATATCTAATGGAAGAAGAAAAATCACCCAAAAAAGAAGACATAATGGAAAGATTTAACTTGACAACTGCTCAATATGTAAAGATTATTCCTTACCTTGAAAAAGAATATTCTCTAGACAAAAAGATTGAAGGATCAGAAAACTCCACGCTACTAAATCTCTATGAAGATAATTCTTTTAATCCTGAGAGTACTCTCGAACAAAATTCAACATTAAAGCATCTAAACTACATACTAGAAACCAAACTAAATGAAAAAGAAAGATATATAATCAAGAAAAGATACAATTTGGACAACAGTGATAAAAAAAGCACCTTAAAAGATATTTCTACAGAACTTGGAATATCTTCAGAAACTGTAAGACAGATCGAAAAAAGAGTACTAAAAAAACTCAGAGAAGAACTTTATCAATAAATATTGACTTAGTCACATATTTAGATATAATAAGAATTTCTGAGAATGAATATTCAAAATATTTATGTTTTTATTAAAAGACATAAGTTAAAAATTAAAGTATTGTTTATCATAATTACATCTTTTGCATCAATAAGTATATTATTTTCTAGTTTTGTATATCTAAAATCCAATGACAATAAAATTAATTTAAAGTTAAAAGATAAATTGGCAAAACTTAAAAGACACAATCTAACAAAAACAAAACAAAAATTAAAACTCAACAATTCAAAGCCAGAATTTTATCTTATAATTGATGACGTTGGATATGATGAATTTATGTTAGACGAATTTATAAAAATTAACCTAAACATTAATTTTTCAATTATTCCCTTTTTACCAAAATCAATGGAATTTTATAACAAACTACAAAATAAAAACAAAATTATAATGATTCATTTCCCAATGCAATCAAAACATAAAAATTCAATAGAAAAATTTCATATCAATATCAATGATAATGAAATTACTATACGAACAAAAATTGAAACAACATTCAATACATATCCAAATGCAAAGATAATGAATAATCATATGGGAAGTCTTATTACCTCAAATGAAAACATTATGAAAATCATGTTAATAAAACTTAAAGAAAAAAATAAATATTTCTTTGACAGTCTAACTACTAAAGACAGCATATCTATACAAACTGGTAAAAGCATTGGAATCTTAGTAGAACAAAGAGATATATTCCTTGATAATAGAGATAATGAAAAATCTGTAATTAAAGCACTTGAGCGAGCAAAACAAATAGCTAGAACAAAAGGAATTGTCAAAGTAATAGGACACATTTGGTCAAAAAACACCCTTAAAATACTTCAACAAGAATCAGAAAACTTAAAGAAAGAATTTGTATTTAAAAATTTAATAAACCTTTATCAAAGAGAGGAAAATAATGAAGGTACTTGGAATAGAAAGCTCATGTGATGATTGTTGTGCAGCTATAGTAGAAAATGGCAACACAATTTTAAGCAACATCAAACTTAGTCAAAAAGAACATAAAAAATATTATGGAATAGTACCAGAAATTGCCTCAAGACTACATACAGAATTTATTATGTATGTTTGTCAACAAGCCATAATAAGTGCTCAAATAAATATATCTGAAATAGATTTAATAGCAGTTACATCTCAACCTGGGCTTATTGGCTCTTTAATTGTTGGTGTAAACTTTGCCAAAGGACTGTCCATTGCCCTCAAAAAACCTCTAATTTGTATTGATCACATTCTAGGACATCTTTATGCACCCTTGCTGAATCACACAATAGAATATCCATTTCTATCATTAGTATTAAGTGGAGGTCACACAATACTAGCCAAACAAAATAATTTTGATGATATTGAAATACTTGGAAGAACACTTGATGATGCTTGTGGAGAAGCATTTGACAAAATAGCAAAACATTATAAGATGGGATTTCCTGGTGGCCCAAATATAGAAAAATTGGCTATAGACGGCAATCAATACGCATTTAATTTTCCAATTACAATTTTTGACAAAAAAGAAAATAGATATGACTTCTCATATTCGGGCCTTAAAACAGCATGCATACATCAACTTGAAAAATTTAAAAACAACAATGCCAAAATAACAAATAACAATATTGCTGCCAGTTTTCAAAGAGCAGCTTTTGAAAATTTAATAATTCCAATAAAAAGAGCAATAAAGGATACTAACATAAAAAAATTAATAATATCTGGAGGAGTAGCAAGCAACCTTTATTTAAGAGAAAAAATTAAAAACCTTGAAATAGAAACATACTATCCCCCAATCGACCTTTGTACAGACAACGCAGCAATGATTGCAGGAATTGGATATTTTATGCATTTAAAATATGGAGCAAGTTCCATTGAAACTAATGCAAACTCAAGAATAGAAAATTATAAATATACAAAAGGAGTAAAATTATGAAACGAGTATTAGCCATGCATGATATTTCAACCATAGGTAAAGCATCACTTACAATATGCATACCAGTAATATCATCATTTAATATTCAAGTTTGTCCACTAGTAACTGCCGTTCTCTCTGCAACAACAAATTACAAAGAATTCGAAATAATAGATTTAACAAATAAATTAAAAAAGTTTATACTATCCTGGAAAAATCAAAATGAAAATTTTGATATATTTTACAGTGGATTTCTTGGCAACAACAAACAACACAAAATAATAGAACAAATTCTAAAAC
>NZ_LN609267.1:817380-817831 GCF_000825665.2 Borrelia crocidurae | reverse complement strand
CAACAACATGCTCTACCCTACTTTTGATTACAAAATAGTAAGTGGTTTTAGAGAAATAATAAAACATGCAGACATAATAACACCAAATATCACAGAATTAAAAATGTTAGCAAAAACTGAAAAAATTAGAAATAAAGATGAAATAATAAAAGCAACATCAAATCTTGAAATAAAAGGAACAATCATAGTTACAAGCATAGAAAAAGACAATCTCATAGGAACCGCTGCTTACAATACAAAAACAAAAGAATATTCGGAATTTTTTTTAGAAAAATTAGAACAAAATTTTAGTGGAACAGGAGACTTATTTACAAGCTTACTAATAGGATATCTTGAAACATATGAAATAGAATACGCATTAAAACAAGCAACTAAAGTCACTCACTCAATAATAAAGCATTCTACTCTAAACAATAATTCGACAAAAAAAGACATTCAAATTGAATTTTTT
>NZ_LN609267.1:816273-817223 GCF_000825665.2 Borrelia crocidurae | reverse complement strand
GTATATAAACACTAAGAAAAGGATTTTTTTTACAGGAGGAGGCACAGGAGGACATGTTTTTCCAGGAATAGCAATAATTTCCAAATTAAAAGAATATGATACAAATATTGAATTTTTTTGGCTTGGAAAAAAAAATTCAATAGAAGAAAAACTTATTCAAGAATACGAATATATCAAATTTATTGCAATTCCGTCAGGGAAATTCAGAAGATATTTTTCTCTACAAAATTTCACTGATTTTTTCAAAGTAATATTTGGAATAATAAAAAGCTTTCTCATCATACAAAAATATAAACCACAAATCATATATGCAACTGGTGGTTTTGTATCAAGCCCTCCTATTATTGCAGCAAGTTTCCTTGGAGTAAAAAGTATAACTCACGAAATGGATCTTGATCCTGGACTTGCAACAAAAATTAACTCAAAATTCGCACACAAAATACATATAAGTTTTCAAGAAAGCACAAAATATTTAAAAAATAAAAACGTCTTATATACAGGATCACCAATAAGAAAAGAATTTTTAAATCCAAAATCAGATATAATCAAAAATTTGACTCAAAATACACAAAAACCCATAATCAGCATAATTGTGGAGTTCCTTGTGGAGCTTCTGAGACTGCAGTAAATAAATTAGTTATCGAAACATTTGATAAAATAATTTCATGTGTATTTTATTCACCAATGTGGCAAAAATTTAGATCCAACTAGAGAAGACAATTATCTAAGAAAACAATTTTTTAATGCAGAAGAAATGGCAAGTATAATAAAATTTTCAGATATAATAATAAGCAGAGCTGGAGCTGGAGCCATTAAAGAATTTGCAAATGCCGGTGCATGCGCAATACTTGTTCCATTTATAAAGGGCTCAAGAGGAGATCAAGTTAAAAATGCAAATTTATTAGAAAACCAAAATGCATGTTTAAAAATAGATGAAGATGATCTAAATG
>NZ_LN609267.1:810943-816265 GCF_000825665.2 Borrelia crocidurae | reverse complement strand
TTCATAAACTTGATAAGAAGAAATTTTAGATAATAAAGAAAAATTTAATATAATAAAACAGAATATAAAAAAATTTCACAATCAAGATTCATCAAGTATAATATCCAATCTATTATTAAAGGAATTTGAGGACATCAATGATAAACAATCCTTTTAAAATAACAGGCGTAGTTGACATATTAATAATAATAATTTTTACATCATTAGGCCTCAGAGGATTTTTACGAGGTTTTATTAAAGAAATTACTGGATTTGTCGAAATTTTTACTTTAATATTTTTACTTTACAATAAAACTAATGATTTTAAGATATTAATATCGCCAATCCTTGATTTGTCATATGTTCAAGCACTATTAGTATTTTTTCTAGTAATACACATAGGATTTTTAATTTTACAAGCATTAATTGAATCAATAATAAGTCATCTTAAATTACTATTTTTCAATAGAATACTTGGTCTTGTACTTGGTTTACTTGAAGCTTTTGGAATAATAGCAATTGTAGTATATATAATTCATGCTCAACAAATATTTAATCCTAACTATTTCTTAGAAGGAAGTAACTTTCTTGAATATCTCAATCCTGGAATAAATTACCTATTTAAAATATCAAAAACATAGCAAAGAGAAGTAAAAATATGAAAATATTACCTGAAATAGCTAAAACAATAATTAATGAATATAAAAAAGAAAATTTAGCAAATGCAATGCTTTTTTGGGGAGAAAGATTTTCTTTTAAAAAAACAACTGCAATTGCACTAGCAAAAGAAATTCTAAACACAAAAAATTTAACAAATCCTAATTTAATTATTCTCTCAGATCTTAATGTAGTTGAAGCAAAAGCTTATCTCAGCTCAACATCAAGCGAAGTTATAAATCGATATCTAGAATATGTTAAAAATATTATCTTTGCAAAATACAACTTTAGTAGTGACAAAAATTTAAAAAAAATAGAAACAAATATCAATTTTATCAATGATGTCTACTATAACAATCAATACAATGACATAACAAAAAAAGAACTTATTAATAAAATTGAAGAAATAATTAAAGAGATAAATTTTAACATTACAATTAAGGATGTTAGAAAAATTAAATACTGGGTACTATCTGAAAAAAATAAGATAAAAGTAATTTACATTAATACAATTGAAAACCTTAATTTTAATGTCTATAATGCATTATTAAAAATACTAGAAGAACCACCTCCAAATATCTATTTCATTTTAGCCACAAGAAATAAAAATAAAATTCCAAAAACAATTTTATCAAGACTTAGAATATACAAATTCAAAAAAGAAAACAGAGAATTTGAAATTAGTTTATTTCAGGAAACTTTTAAAAAAAATGACAAACTTACAATAGAAGAATATTTTAAATCATTTAATAGCGAAGAACATACCAAATTACAAGAAGAAGTCAAAAAAATTTTAAATGTCATACAAGAAAAGCAAAGTATATTTAATCTAAGTTCAACTAATTTCATAAAAGACGACAACATATTCAGTCTATTTTTAGAAGAACTTACAAGCCAACTTAGAAATGAATTTTTAAACCAAAATTTAGATATAAACACATACTTACAAAGATTAGAATATCTAAAATATATAATGAAATATAATCCTTACAATCAAAATAAAAAATTAATAATCGAAAATCTAATGTTACATTATGAGGATTAATGAGCAAATTTTTAAAAAAAACATTGACCAAATTAAATAAATTATCAAGTGACCAAAAACTTAAATTCATACAAGATATTTATAAAAAAATAGAAATATATGATGGTATTTTCGCATCTATTAATGAAGGCATTATGGTACTTGATAAAATCAACAACATAATTTATCTAAACAAAATGTTATTTCAAATTCTATCTATAAGCCCCAAATATAAATTAGAAACTCTTAAAGATATTTCAATTCCAACACTAACAAATCTCATAGAAGAACTAGCAACAAATGAAGATAAAATAATAGGATTTGAAGTACAAATTTCAACAAACATATATATCAAAATATCATTTATGCCATATGTAAGAGATCAAAAACTTGAAGGAAATATCATTTTAATTGAAGACATTAAAGATAAAAAACATAAAGAAGAACTCTTTAGAAGAGCTGAGGCTTTAGCTGCATTTACAAGACATGCAAGAAACATAGCACATGAAATTAAAAATCCTCTAGGAGCAATTGATATAAATTTACAACTCCTTAAAAAAGAAATAGATAAACAAAACATCGAAAGTACAAAAACAAATCATTACTTTAAAATAATTAAAGAAGAAATAAATAGAATGGACAAAACAGTAACAGATTTCTTATTAACAGTAAGACCAATAAAAATAATGCCACAAAAAAAAGATATTTCAGATATTATAAAAAGTGTATATAATTTATTAAATCCAGAATTAAAAAATAAAAATATTAAATTTATACTTAGTTTAAAAAAAGTAAGCTTTGTATTAATTGATGAAAAACTTATAAGACAAGTAATTATTAATATAGTAAAAAATGCAGAAGAAGCATTACTTGAATCAAATAAAAAAATAAAAAAAATAGAAATATCTATTCATGAAAATGAAGATAACATTTATGTTTCTATTAAAGATAACGCTAATGGAATAACAAACGAAACAAAAGACGATATATTTAAACCCCAATTCAGTACAAAAGAAAATGGAAGTGGTATAGGACTTACCATTTCCTATAAAATAGTGAAAGAACATGGTGGTGAAATTTTTGTAGAAAGTAAAGAAATGAAAGGAACATCTTTTACAATAACACTTCCAAAATTAAATAAAGGCAAAATCTTAATTGAAGGATGTTTAGAAAATGAGTAAATTATTGGTAGCAGATGATGAAAAAAACATACGAGAAGGAATAGCAACTTATCTTGAAGAAGAGGGTTACTTTGTATTTACTGCTAGTGATGGCGAAGAAGCTCTTGAAACAATTCAAAATGAAAAAATCGATGCTATAATATCTGATCTTCGAATGCCTCAAATATCAGGAGAAGAATTATTAAAAATTGTAAAAGATAGAAATCCAAATATACCTTTTATCATTCTTACAGCACACGGCACTGTAGATTCAGCTGTTGATGCTATGCGAGAGGGTGCTTATGACTTTTTAACAAAACCTGTTGACCTTGAAAGACTATTATTAATCATCAAGCGAGCTTTAAAAAAAAGGAATGACAAAACACAACAAAATGTATTACAAAAAAACATTATTATAAGAAAAAATTTAAGCTATTACGAAGAAATATTTGGAAAATCACTTATAATGCAAAAAATCTTAGAACTTGTAAAGAAAATTGCAAAATCAAAAGCATCTGTTCTAATAACTGGAGAAAGCGGTGTTGGAAAAGAAGTAATAGCAGATGCAATATTTGATTTATCAAATAGAAACGACAAACCTTTTATTAAAGTCAATTGTGCCGCACTATCTGAAAGCATACTTGAAAGTGAACTTTTTGGACATGAAAAAGGAGCATTCACAGGTGCAATTTCCCAAAAAAAAGGCAGATTTGAACTAGCAGATAAAGGAACCATATTTTTAGATGAAATAGTAGAAGTATCACCTGAAGTACAAGTAAAATTATTAAGAGTACTGCAAAATAAAACCTTTGAACGAGTAGGCGGAGAAACTACTATGCAAGTTGACATTAGGTTACTAACAGCAACAAATAAAAATATTGAAGAAGAAATTCAAAAAGGAAAATTTAGAGAAGATTTATTTTATAGACTTAATATAATAAATATAAATATTCCACCATTAAGAGAAAGAAAAGATGATATTCCAAATTTAACAAAAATACTAATTAAAGATGTTGCAAGTGAAAATAATAAAGAAGAAAAAAGTATTTCAAATGATGCACTAAAAGCTCTTTATGCATATGATTGGCCAGGGAATATCAGAGAATTAAAAAATGTACTTGAGAGTGCATTAATCCTATCTAAAGGAAAACAAATTGTTAAAGATGATCTACCCCCTAAAATTAAAAACAACACAAATCAATCATTTAATATAACACTACCAATAGGAATAAGCTTAAAAGAAGCAGAAAAAGAGATCATAAAACAAACACTTCTTCATTCCAAGAATAATAAAAGTAAATGTGCTGAAATACTTAAAATTGGAAGAAAAACTTTACACAATAAAATCACAGAATATAAAATACATTAACTATTAATAAATAATCAATATCAAACAATATAGCCATTATCTGATGGTGTATATTTTTTATACTAAAAAAATTCCAATAGTAACAATAATATATCAAGTCGAAACATATTAAATAAATCTTTTAAATAAAGTGTAGCAAAAAATTACACCCTTATATTTAATTTATCTTAAAATATAACATAATAATAAACACAATTTAATAATACAATTATGTTTACTTTAAAATTGTTACAGGATTAATAGGATCATCTCTCTTTAATATTTCAAAATGTAAATGAGGCCCTGTAGATCTACCAGTTTGTCCTACTTTACCAATAATATCTCCTGTTCTTAAAATATCCCCCCTTTTGACAACATAAGAATTAAGATGTCCATAAAGAGATTTAACATTATTTTTATGTTCAACAACAACAAAATTACCATAAACATTATTAAACCCAACTAAACCTACAACACCATAAGCTGAACAAAAAACCAAAGTGTTAATCGGCGCTGCAAGATCTATACCTGTATGAAAATTTTTAACACCAGTAAAAGGATCTGGTCTAAATCCAAAATCAGAACTTATGATAAATTTCTTTAAAGGGAAAATAAAATCAGAATTTAAAAAGAAAAGCATCTCTGTGGTTGAAAAAAAACTTAATTTTGGTTGTTCAATCGAATCAAAAAAATAAAACTCATAAATCTTATTATTCTTCTTAATTTTTACTTTCTCTGCTTTTTTTAAATCCCTTGTTGCTAAGAGTAAATTATTAAATCTATATTCCCTACTATTAAAGATAAAAAGACCTTTCTTACTGGGAAATAAAATTTCTTGTCCTACCTTTAAAACAGGAGAATCTAACATGTTAATTGTAGCAATACTAGCCTGCCAACCATTCAATTTATTCGCAATCCTAAAAAAAGTATCACCTTCCTTTACTCGATATAAATAAATAAACAAAGGAACATTTTCTCTTTTATTATATTTAACAATTTTTTTTCTCAGATCATAAAAAACAGGATCTTTATTTGAAAAACTTTTTATCTCAGGATAAGAATATATGCAATTAAATTGTACAACAAAAAATAGAGTTGCAAATAAAAAAATACATTTACTCATAATAGCTAAACCCCAATTAATATAATAAAAC
>NZ_LN609267.1:808201-810896 GCF_000825665.2 Borrelia crocidurae | reverse complement strand
ATATTAAACTAGTCTTAATTATGGAATTAAATGAATATCAAACAAAAGCTAAACAAACTGCAAAATATAAAAATAAAAAAGAAGAACTGATTTTAAGCACACTTGGCCTTGCTGGAGAAACAGGAGAAGTAGTAGAAAAAATAAAAAAATTAGGTCGAGATAAAGAATACGTCCTTGATGAGGAATATTTATTAGCAATAAAAAAAGAACTTGGTGACGTATTGTGGTATATTTCAAATTTAAGTAATAACCTTGGAATAACACTTGAAGATGTTGCAATCACAAATCTAGAAAAGTTAAAAAAAAGACATAAAAACGGTACAATTAGTGGTGAGGGTGATGAGAGATAACAAACATCAATTCTATGTAAATACATAAATTACGATGGGAATTTATATAAAAGGCCTCTTAATTGGTATCGCAAATATAATACCAGGCATTTCAGGAGGCACGATAGCCTTAATAACAGGAATATACTATAACATCATTTATTCGTCGACAAGTCTTGTAAAACTAAAAAGAGTAAAAGAAAACATAACTTTTTTGGGAAAATTATCACTCGGAATATTAACCTCAACAACAATATTTGCAAAAATACTCAAAAAATATATTTTAGACAATGCAACAAAAGAAATGTATTTAAATATATTTTTTATAGGACTAATACTAGGAAGTATATTTACATTAAAAACCGCAGTTTTATCCTTTTTCTTACTCCCTTTAATATTTGTACAAAAATTAATAATTTCTTTAGGATTTATATCTGGCCTTTTAACTATACTATTTCTCTTAATCCTAAAGCATCATAATGTATCACTAAACCTAACAACAAATCAAGATAAAACATCAATTCAATACTATTTATTACTTGCCTGTTCAGGAATAATAGGTGGTTCTGCAATGATATTACCAGGTATCTCAGGTTCACTCATATTATTAAGTCTTGGAACTTACAAAGAAATAATCAACATAATAGCACAAATTAAAATAATACCATGTATCATATTTAGTACTTTTACAATAATAGGCATAGGAATCACAATAATAATAATTAAAAAAACAATAGAAAAATACTTAATTGATTTTCTCTATCTATCCATAGGACTAATTTCAGGAACAATTATACAAATGATATTTCTTACAACCAAACTACAAATAAAACTTAATCTACAAATTTATGTCTTTTCAATTATCTTATTTATTGGCGGAATTTATATAAACAACCTACTTAACAATAAAAATAATCATAAAATTTGAAATACCGAAAACCGGACTTGAACCGGTACGGAGCTTCCTCCTCAGGATTTTAAGTCCTGTGTGTCTACCACTTCCACCATTTCGGCATCGGTAGTAATAATATAACAATGCAATAATGATGTCAAGAACTAAGAATTGCAAAACCTATTTAATTAAAATACTTTTTGGCAAGCCGCTCATATAAAAATTATTATACAAATAGCTTAAAACAACATACCTTAAAGAATGAATAGAAATTTGTGCTACAAAATTAGAATAAACCTTAGAACTAATGGCATTAATGATATAAAAAGGATTAATAGAATTATAAATTAAATTAAAAAAACCATTCTTAATAATCATATCTAACAAGATAAGTTCACTCTTATCTAAAATAAAAAGCAAATTTTCATACCTATAACTTAAATATTTAATTTGATCATTAACAAGATCAATATCCAAATTATTAGCTATTTTCTCATCAAAATTAAAAATAACAATCCCATAATGCCGATCTTTAAACACAAAATCAACAACCACACCCAATCTACATGCATAAAATCCCTCTATTAAATCTAAAATTTGAATTTTAATTTTTTCTTTAGAAAGAATACTTATTGATAAAATATCATTTTGTCCAATAAAATATGCATTTTGAAAATCTCCAAATGCAACTTTATTATTAATAATATCCAACTCCTCTTTATTCTTTAAATTTTTAACAATCACTACATCAAAATCAAAAAAAGATAGATTATAAGCAATATCTACTAACGCATTAATTGAAATCAAATTTTTTTGGAAATTAATAACACTAAATTCCAAAATACTAAAATCTCTTTTCGGAAAACTACAAGATAATACCAACAAACTAAGAAATAAATTTCTCAAGTTCAAGTCTAGTAGTAATAATCTGAAAGACAAGCCCATATTTTACTGCTGATTCGCTGTCTAACCAAAAATCTCTATCAGTATCTTTTTCAACTTTATTAAGCTCCTGGCCCGTCTCTTTTGCAATAATATCATTAAGTTCACTCTTAATTTTATTAAGCTCATTTGTATAAATTTCAATATCTGTAGCAACACCTTTAAAACCGCTTAATGGTTGGTGCAATAAATATCTTGCATGTGGCAAAGAAAACCTACTCTTTGAATCTGCTGCTAAGAAAATCAAAGCACCAGCACTTGCAACAAGCCCAACTCCAATCGTAAAAACTTTGGGCCTTACAAAACGTATCATATTAAAAATAGCAAAACCAGCATCAATGTCACCACCTTCTGAATCAATATAAACAAATATTGGTTTTGTAGAATCTGATGCTTCTAAAAATAATATTTTTTCTTGAAACAACTTAGAAGTATCTTTATCAATTTCACCTGTAATAACTATTGATCTACTCTTTAATGCAAATTCTAATAGCTTTTTGTATTTCTGTTTTCACATTGCCTTTCATTGTAC
>NZ_LN609267.1:806827-808062 GCF_000825665.2 Borrelia crocidurae | reverse complement strand
ACATAAAGGAAAACTAAATGGAATATGAATTTGCAATTATTGGTGGTGGGATTGCTGGAAGTACTTTAACTTATGAAATACTTCAAAGAAAAAAAAGTGTAATTTTATTTGATGATGGCATTCAAAAAGCAACAACAATAGCAGGAGGAGTTATTAACCCCATTATGGGAAGAAAAATGAATATTGCTTGGAGAGAATCTGAAATTTTTTTCTTTGCAATTCAATATTACAAAGAAATGGAAAAAAATATTCATTGCAATTTTTTAAAAGAAATTCCTATTTTTAGACCATTTACCACAAAAACACAAAAAGAAGAATTACTTTCCAAAATAAATAATTATTCAAATATAGAAAAGTTTATTATCGAAATAAAAAATGACAAAATAAACGATTTCTGTAATGACAATGATGGAGGCATACTAATCAAGGGAGCAACAATTAACACAAAACTATACATAAACAATCTCAAAAAATACTTTATTAAATATCAAGCATATACAGAACAAGAAATAAATGATAAAAATCTTAAAATAGATGAAAATTTCTTTACAATAAACAAACTTAAATTTAAAAAACTAATATTTACAAAAGGATATAAAGAAAAAATTGAAGGACTCTTTTCATATCTTCCATTTAAATTAGCAAAAGGAGAAATGCTTATAGTAGAAATTAAAGGTCTCAATCTAAAAGAAATATACAATAGACATGTATCACTAATACCTCTAGAAAATAGCAAATACTATCTTGGAGGAACTTATGAATGGAACACTTTAGATACAAACACAAATGAATGGGCAAAAAAAGAATTATTAAAAAAACTAGAAAAAATTACAAATCTAAATTATAAAGTAATAAAACATAAAGCACACATAAGACCTGCCACAATTGATAGAGAACCATTTCTTGGAGAACATCCACAATATAAAAATATATTTATCTTAAATGGATTTGGAACAAGAGGAATATCAATGGCACCATATTTATCTAAAAAAATCTTAGATTATATTGAAAACAAATCTAATTTACCAACTTATTACGATATTAAAAGATATGAAAACTTATATAATCATTCAAATAAAAAAGGTACTATCAAATAACCAATTAATTCGTATTAGAACTTTTAGTGAACTACTATTTCTAAATCAAAGATTATAGAAATAGCTTCTTGTTTCATCCCATGATAGCTTTTTAGGTTCTATAAGAACGGTCATCCACTAGAGCATGGTCCACAAGCT
>NZ_LN609267.1:801183-806814 GCF_000825665.2 Borrelia crocidurae | reverse complement strand
ATCAAATACTCAATATGTAATATCAAGGAGTATCTACTATTAAATTAAAAAATCATTTAAAAAAAATGCAAAATAGCAATATAATCATGCACATTTTAAAAGCCAATTTTAACATGTATATCCATAATTTACTAAACAAAAAGAATTGGGAGATTATTTTTGAATTTTAATATTAATATTCTTGGCACAGGAGGCACAAGACCATTACACAACAGATATTTAACATCTGTTTTAATTGAATACCACGGAGAAAGTATTCTTTTTGACTGTGGAGAAGCTACACAAATGTCTCTTAGGAAACAAAAAATATCATGGCAAAAAATTAAAATGATTTGTATCACACATTTACACGCCGATCATATCACAGGACTACTTGGAATAGTAATGTTAATGGCACAAAGTGGTGATACAAGAAAAGAACCTTTAACCATTATTGGCCCTATAGGTATCAAAAAATATTTAGAAACAAATATTGAACTCTTAAGAGTACATAAAAATTATCAAATAATATATAAAGAAATAATAACTAATAAGACAGAACCTGTACTATATGAAGATAAAAGAAAAAGAATTGAATATATAAAACTTAAACATTCAATAGATTGTATTGGATATTTATTTATAGAAAAAGATAAACCTGGTAAATTTGACACACAAAAAGCAGAAAGCCTAAATATACCAAAAGGACCTATTAGAAAAAAACTACAAGAAGGATATGAAGTAATGCTGAATGGAAGAAAAATAGTTCCTTCTGAAATATTAGGAGAAATAAAAAAAGGACTCAAATTTGCATATATTACAGATACGGCTTACTTTGAAGAATTAAGCACATACATTCAAAATTTCAATTTAGTAATTATTGAGAGTACATTTAAAGATGACTTAAAAGAAGAAGCTAAAAAAAAATTACATCTAACAGCAAAATTAGCAGCACAAATTACAAAAAAAGCAAAAGTATATCAAACTGGACTTATACATTTTAGTGAAAGATATACTTTAAATAAAGACCTATACGAATTATTAAATGAAGCACAACAAGAATATCCAAATGGAAACATATTCTTAGCAAAAGATGGTATGAAACTTAAAGCAAATAAAGATAAATTTATTATAAAATAATAATATCTAAGGAGATAACAAATGATCAATGTAAACAACATTACTAAAACATATGGTTCATTTACAGCTCTCTTAAATGTTAGCTTCAAAGTTAACGAAGGAGAAGTGCTTGGAATACTTGGCCCAAATGGAGCAGGAAAATCCACATTAATCAAAATTTTAACATCATTTCATTATCCAACTAAAGGCAATGTAAAAATCTTTGGAAAAGATATAACAAAAAATCCAAAAGAAATATTGCAAAATATAGGCTACATACCTGAAAAATTAGCTCTCTATCCTGAATTATCCGTTAAAGAATATTTAAACTTTATATCCGAAATTAAAGGTGTTACAAATCACAATAAAGAAATAGATAGAGCAATAAGCATTTTCAAACTTGAAAGTGTCAAAAATAAACTAATATCCACATTATCAAAAGGCTTTAAACAAAGAGTAGGAATAGCTGGTGCTTTAATTAATAATCCCAAACTTGTAATACTAGATGAACCTACAAACGGACTTGACCCAAACCAAATTATTGAATTTAAAGACTTTTTAAAAGAACTTGCAAAAACCAGTACAATACTATTTTCATCTCACATTCTAAGTGAAGTTGAGTCAATATGCAAAAGAATCGTCATTATTAATAATGGACAAATTATTGCCGATGACACTAAAGCAAATATAGCCAAAAACCGACTTCAAGAATCTGAAATAGAACTTATTATTTACAAAGATTCTGAAACAATCAAAGAACATTTCAATAACAATGATATCTTTACATCAATTAAAATAGAAGAATTTGAAAAAGAAACCAATGTTTCATTAAAACTCAAACCCAATAAAACTGAAAGAGAACTTTTTAATTATATTACAAGCAAAGGAATAATACTTAAAGCAATGATTCCAAAACATGAAAGTTTAGAAAAAATATTTAGCAAATTAACAAAGGAGAGAAAAGAATGAAAATAGATCTAAGACAATCCTTAATTTTGTCAAAAAAAGAATTAAAAGTTTTATTTGGAACGCCAACCGCATATGTTGTAATATTATTTTTTTTAATATCTGTTTTCTTTTCTTTTATTTTTTTAATCCAGTAATTTTTATCTTCTACACCGCCTCATTAATGTCTTATTTCTCATCAATGCCTATAATTTTAATGTTGGTTCTCCCAGCTCTAAGTATGGGAGTATTCTCAGAAGAATACAAAACGGGAAGTATTGAATTACTATATGCACTACCAATAAATCCACAAGAAATAGTACTTGGCAAATTTATTACACTTAAAATATTTACACTAATACTCTTTGCTCTTACATTGCCACTAACATTAATGACAATCTTCATGGGTGAATTTGATCTTGGTATAATATTCCTTCAATATTTAGGAATAATTCTTTATTCTTACTCAGTGCTCAGCATAGGAGTTTTTATATCTTCCATTACCAAAAGTCAAATAGTGTCTTACATATTAAGCGTTTTTGTTTTGGTCATAATAGTATTTTCAGGAAAGTTAGTAATGATATTTGGAAAAGACAATGTATTTGGACAAATACTAAATTTTATCTCAATTAGTAATCATTTTGGTTACTTTAACATGGGAATATTAAACTTATCAGATTTAATTTACTTCAGCACGTTTACAATTACATTTTTAATACTAAGCGCATATAGCATAAGATTAAAAAAATGGAGATAGTTATTTTATGAAAAACAAACATAAAGAGATTCTAAATTTAACCTTAAACCTTATAATAATATTGCTCATATTTTGTAACGTATCTATTTTTACTTTCAAAATAGATCTTACCAAAAACAAAGCTTTTACGATTTCACAAGTTACAAAAGATTTATTTTCAAATGCAAATGAAAAAATATACATTACTTATTATAATTCTGCAAGCCTTGGCAATTATTTTGCATTCCCGGAACAAATAAAAAATTTTTTAACAAGTTTTTCTGACGCTTCAAGAGGAAAAGTGATTTATAAAGATATAGATGCTGATAAAATAGCAACTCCATTAGAACAAATTGGAATTCCATCACAACAAATAGATTTAAGAGAAATTAATCAGCTCTCAATACTAAAAATATATTCAGGAATTGAAATCACATATGAAGGCAAACGTGAAGTACTTCCAATAGTAACAGAAATTAGCAATTTAGAATACGATCTTGCAAGCAGTCTGGACAAATTAATAAATAATACACAAAAAATATTAGGTCTCGTATTTGGAGATGCAAATTTAAAAGCAACACATAAAAACTTTATAGAAATAATGCAAAAAGTTTTTAAAACAGAAGTTAAAGAAATAAATATAGAAAACGAACAATTACAAGATATTAATGGATTATTTATTATTGGCTCTAAAGACATAAATGAGAATACATTAAAAAAAATTGATGAGTTTATCGTCAATAATGGAAGAATATTAATAACTACAAGTAAAATTGATTATAATCCTCAAAACCCATATACAACAACTTCTATTCAATCTCCAATATTTAACCTAATTGAAAGTTATGGTATTAAATATAACGAAAATATTATACTTGACAAGAGATCACCAAGTCTTTTCTTAGGAGGCAATTTCCAAACTTATTACCCATGGATCTTGCTTAATAAAAATAATATCATAGATTCTAATAATCCTTTACTTAAAAATTTTTACGATGCTATCATTCCTTGGAGTAATTCACTAAATCTTATAGAAAAAAAAGAAAATAATGATGACATAAAATATTCACCCTTATTTACAAGTTCTAAAGAATCTTGGCAAGTCAACAACGAAGAAGTTGCAAACATAGCCATGTATTCATTTAATATACCTAAAACATTTGATAAAGAAAATCAACAAATTCTTGGATATTTAGTTGAAGGAAAAATTAAAAGTCTATATAAAGACATACAATCTGCAAATTCAAAAATAGTTTTATTAGGTTCAAACATGATCTTTAGCGATTACATGTATAATGGTTCACCCTCTAATTTTGAATTTGCTGGACGAATTTCAGACTATTTAATGCAAAAAGAAGCTTTTTTTAACATTAAATCAAGAGAAGTACGCTCAAAACTCAAATTTATAAATTCTTCAAAAGAAATGTTAAACGCAAAATTTTCATTAATAGTCATAAATTTGGTTATACTACCTATAGCAATAATAATATTTGGACTTATTAGATTTACAAAAAAACGAAAAATCAACTAATGAAGGAGAACTTATGAATAATAAATACACATTGCTAGGAATTAAAGAGAACATAAAAATAGTAATAATCATAATATTAATATCCACATTTTTGTTAGGAATAATCTTCTCAAAGCAAAACCAAGTTACAAGACTTTTAGAAGAAAAATTATTTACAATTGACTTTAAAAAAACTGCAAAAATTGAAACAGCTCTTGAAGGAACAATTATAAAAGCAGGAACAGGTTGGGAACTTAAATACAACGATATCAAACTTCCAATTGATGAACAAAGGGTTAATTCTATGATTCAAAATCTAGAAAAACTCAAAAAAAACAAACTTATAAGCAGAAATCCAAAAAAACATAAAGAACTGGGAATCAACGAAAATCCTGCTTTTAAATTTTTTGACGAACAAAATAATTTGCTAACAGAAATATTTATTGGAAATCCAGGAGAAGGAGATTCACGATTATCTTATATCAAGGGAAGTGACGAGAATGTATATCTAACAAATAACATCTTCCTATCTTACAAAGGCAACTCTTACAACACATTTGCCGATACCAAACTCTTTAATGAAAACAATTCAAAAATAGAAAGTTTGTCCTTTAAAATAGCAAATAAATCAAAAAAATTTGAAGAAAATTCAATACAAAATGATTATAAAGTATATATTAAAGACGGCCTTTACTTTATCAATCAAAAAGTATTAAAACAAGAAAAACTTTTACAAATAATTCAAGAATTCACAACAGATGGCCTTGAGATAGATCAAAGTAAAATTAATGATTATAACCTACAATATAACATTGAAATACAATGGGACAATAAAAGTATCAGTAACATTGATGTTTATATTAACAAAGATGAAAAAAACAAAGATATCTTAATGAAAAGAGACAATGATGTATATTATTATATTACCAATAGATGGTCATTCTTTGATGTCTTTAATTTAGAAAAAAAAATAGAACAAAAAGATAAAGAATCTACTGAAGATCATCTAGAACACAATGATCACAATTAATATCTCGATATAGTCGATATAAAATAAAAACAGAAAAACAAAAATATAAAAAGGACATTACAAAAAAATAAGAATATAAAATATAAAGTATCCTGCTCTTGGGTAGGATATTATAGTATACAACTAAACTTATAAAATCATCACTCAATTCAAAGTTAACTTTAACTTTTTTAATAAAAATACTATTTATTAAAAAAGTTGGTTCTAATTTATCGGATAATCTATAAATTGAATCATCTTTTGATTTATAAACTAACATACCATTAACCGATGATAATAAATAATAAGAATTCACTAAGTCATTATCAACAA
>NZ_LN609267.1:800993-801123 GCF_000825665.2 Borrelia crocidurae | reverse complement strand
TCACATCATTGATTAAATCATCAAAATCAAAATCAATTTGATTTAAAAATTTATTAATAAAGTAAAAAAAAGTTAAAAACAAAAATAAAATTGAAGTTATAAAAAACAAAAAATAGTATCTAATTAAATA
>NZ_LN609267.1:798347-800921 GCF_000825665.2 Borrelia crocidurae | reverse complement strand
TTATTACCCTTAGGATTAAAAGAAAGTTCATTTTCTAAATTATCAATAAACTTAACTAACAACGCACGTTCTTCATCACTTAAATTAATCTGACTTAAATAATCATTATCATTAAACTTATTTATTATAGCTTCAACATCAGTAAAACTAAAATTACAAGAATTATAACCGTCTCCGATAGTCTCTTGTTCTTTTACAAAAGATGCATTTAATTTTTCACCCTGTCCCACTTTTTCTTCTAAATCACCTGCATCATCGTAAAGATTTTTCTCTTCAAAATCTTTAATACAATTTTGTAAATCCACATAATTTAAATCCGCTTTTAACACATCTTCAAAATTATCAAATTTTTTCAAATTAGAAGAAACAACATTACTATTTTTATGCTCTACTGTTAAAGTAGAATCATGATCACTTTTTTGTAGCTTGCCATCATTAATCATGTCCAAGCTATTAACCTTATGATCAGCAATATCAACTAAACCATCTAATTCTTTATTACCTTCCTGAACTTCCACATCATTTGCATCTTGCAAATTTTGATCTAAAGACATAGCTTCATTTAAATTGGGATTTAAAGAATGCTGTTCATATTTACCCAAATTATTCTGCTCAAAAGATGCAATATCACTCTCTATATTTTTCATATCTGAAGCAACTTCATTTACACTGGAATTATCAATATAATCATCCTCGCTCTTCAACTCAACATTAGCAGGACTCTCATCAATCAAAGAACTAGTCAAAACCTTATTATATTCATCCAAACTTGCAGCAGAAGCCTGATCACTACCATCCTCATGAACAATATTATCCATCTTTAAAGAAGAAGATTCTTTTAATAAATCAATATTCTCAGACATTGCCAAATTAGATTTTAAGGATTCATCTTTTTCTGTTTCTGACAATTTATCTTGAACACCATATATATCATTATTGTATAAAGATAAATTATTATCGATATCTAAACTTTTACGATCATCCATCAAAATTTCTTTGGGTTCAGAATCATCTTCTACAGCATTACCATTATTACCATTATCAAAATTCTTCTTATTATCACTCGAAATTTCATTAAGCCCTTCAAGTAAAGCATCTAATTCTTCCTGAGCAAGCGAAACATTTGGCAAATTATTCTCTCGTTTTAGCACTTCACTAAATTCATTATCTCTAACAATAATGTCATCATGAGATTTAATAAAACCCATTGATTTTAAGCTAGAGTTATCAGAATTTTCAAGAAAATCCAAACTACGATCAAGTATTGTATTTTCAACTCTAGAAATACGTCCCTCAACCTTTTTTAAATAATCAACCAACTCACCATGCCTTTGCTTTAAAGAAGAATCAAGTTTTAATAACTTTTCGTCCAATAGAACTTTAATATCATCAGAACGTATAGAAACAACTTGTGCATTAACTGAGTGCTGTAAAAACACACTATCCATATCAAAATCAACTTTTTTAGGGCCTTCTTTAATAAAGAAAGAATTCTTATGACTTATCATATTAAAAACTTTTCTCCAAATTTAGTTAAACAAAGACAACATACTCATACTTTACAAGTATACAATTGCAATATAACATGCTATAGAACATATTATGTTGTAATTATATACTTGTAAATATAATATATTAAAGATATAATTACAATATAATATGTTCCTGCATACAAGAGCATTATGTTTTCCGTTTACGTAGGTGTAATAAGTTATTTCATAATAGCACCAATTTTTGGAGAAACAGGAATTATTAACTATAAAAAATTAAACAATAATCTCATTATGATGAAGCAGGTAGTACTTGCGAGTTTTATGAACTAAGGTTCCAGGATATAAAAACAAAATATATGAAGCATTTAAAAAACATTTGTAATCATTTATCTTAAGAGAAGCAAGCAACTAGGTTACTATCCTCAAAATTCAATTATCATAAAAAATTCTGATGAAGATGAAAATTATTATCAAGGCAATATATTAAACATAAAACAAACATCAAACAATACAAACATAGACAAAAATTTTTACTTAATATCAATAGTACTTTCACTGATATTTTATTTTTTACTCAGTTATTTTGAAAAAATAAAAATTCTTCACCAAGGGAGGTAACTACAGCTATATTTATCATAAAAAATGTACTATATATGGCGATTAATGTCATTATATCAACATTTTTTTGTATATCAATATTAAATGCATTTTCAAATAATCGTCCAAATATTCCATTCATAAAAACAAATATATTTAAAGACTATTTGGAATATATTGGATTAATTAAAAGCATTGAAAGCTACAAGTTAATATATGATTTTGATCCAAATACTCCATTAAGTAAAGATTATTTTGCCAAACACATCTCAGGATCTCTATACATAGTCTACAAAACTCAATATCAAGGAATAATCTGGAACACTACCTATAACACCCCTCTTATAAAAGGCAAATCACCAATAAGTGTCATTTTTAGTAAAATAAAAAACACATTAACAATATCAATTCCAGGTTTAATATTATCTTACTTAATAGCCATTTTTTTTATTATTATATGGACCTTTTTTTACAACCAGATCAT
>NZ_LN609267.1:766685-798336 GCF_000825665.2 Borrelia crocidurae | reverse complement strand
ATTTTAGAATATATAATGCTATTTTTACATTCACTACCAAGAAACTTAATCATAATGTTAGTAATTACTATACTTTACTACCTCAACATAAATCAAAAAAACCTGATAATAGGTGGATTTGCATGGTTTTTTTCATTTTTCATATTTAACGCTGTAATTTTTAAACAATCCCTAACAAAAAATTTATCTGAACCTTATATAATAAGTGCAAAATCAAGGGGTATCAAAAATTTTTCAATAATAACATTTCACTCATTAATTCCCTCTTTAACTTCATTAATCACTCAACTCCGATCCACTCTTACAACATCATTCTTTGGTTCCTCTTTTATTGAGATAACATTTGGAATTGATGGGATTGGGGCTTTAACAATTAATGCAATGAAAAATAACGATTATATAGTTTATAGAGACTTACTATTTGTTGGAGTATTAATTATGTTAATAACAAATTTAATAACAGATATATTAACATACAATATGAATCCTTATAAGGATATATTAGAATAATGAATAAATTTAAAAGATCATATATTTTATTATTGAGTATTTTCATTTTATTTCTAATAATAATTCCCAATTTAATAAATGAAAATTCAAAATTTGCAATATATAAAAAAGACCCAAATAAAATATACATTAAGCAAACAAATAAATTGCCGCAAACACCAACAAATACAAATCCTTTAGGAATTGATAAAATGGGTAGAGATATATTATCAAGATTAATATTAGCAACTAGAAATTCTATTTTACTTGCATTTAGTTATGCAGCAATTTCTGCAATAATTGGAATTTTTATAGGAATAATAATCGGTAATTTCAAATTCAAAACTTGTTTGATAATTTCAAAATTAATAGAATCATTACAAACAATACCATTTTTCTATATATTAACGTTAATTCTCTATTATTTTTCAAAACAAAAAAACTATAACATACTAGAAGTATCATTTATACTAGCAATAGTACACGGATGGATCAAATTTTCATTCATCACAAGAAATAACACACTACTAATTAAAAACTTTGATTATATAAAAGCAAGCAAAATGATGGGTGCAAGCCAATATAGAATAATAATGTATCACATATTTCCCGAAATTTTTTCATCAATTTCATCAATTATTCCCCTACAAATCTCAAAAAGTCTAACAACTTTTGAAGTAGTAAACTTTTTACAACAACAAGACAAAAGCTATTATCCAAGTCTTGGAGAACTTTTAAGGTATATAGAAATGGGAAAAGAATATTTTTGGATATGGATAAATCCCCTAATAATATTATTAATAATAAACATTATCTTAACATCAATAAGTCTCAAACTAAAAAAACACACAAAATTTTTCATATCATCATAAATCATGATCAAACAAGTCTTGGTGCAAATTTTTCTAAAAAACAATTTTTACAGTTTTGACTACGTGATGTACAAATATCTCTACCATGCCTATTAATAGCCATAGAAAATCTATATTGTTTATCATCGGGTATTCTATTTCTTAAATCTAATTCAATTTTTAAAGGTGTCTTCTCAAAAGTAATTCCATGTCTAATCACAACTCTACTAAAATGAGTATCTACAATAATAGCTGGCTTTTTATAAACAACACCAAGAATAACATTGGCTGTTTTCCTACCTACTCCTGGCAAAGATATAAGATCAAAAACATTATCTGGAATAATACCATCAAAATTTTCTAAAATCATTCGTGCACAATTTATAATATTTTTAGATTTATTTGAATAAAATCCTAATTTATAAATTAATCTTTCAACATCTACTAAATCAGCACATGCCAAACTTTTAAAATCACCATATTTATCAAAAAGTCTAGGTGCAATCTTATTAACCATATTATCAGTCGTTCTTGCACTCAAAATCACCATTATTAAAAGTTCGTAATTATTTTTAAAAGTTAAAAAAGGTTTTACATAAGGATAGCGAAATAAAGTTTCATCTACAATTAAATCAATATTAACCATAAAAATAATTATAAATTATATGTATAGTCATAATAAAGGATAAGCAATAATATTTTATTGACAAGGATTTTTCAACATGGTATACTCAATTTTAGGCTCAAAAGCGCTAATAGCTCAATGGGATAGAGCAACAGACTTCTAATCTGTGGGTTTTAGGTTCAAGTCCTAATTGGCGCGTAATTTTTTCGGGACATGGCCTAGCGGCTAAGGCACCTGCTTTGGGAGCAGGGGATCGTGAGTTCGAATCTCACTGTCCCGATTTCCCAGTATTAAAGGAATGAATAAAATTAATCCTTCCTGTTTGCATTAACAAACATGTTATTTAATCAATGATTGAGTTCAATTTATTTTTTTCAAAGTATTTACATCCAAAGTAATAATTGACTTAGATGCATCCTGTAAATAAACACGTCCTGCATTAACAGTAAAACTTGTAAATGGTAAAACTTCATCTTCAGAAAGAACAAATTTACTCAAATCATTTGAAGAAAACTTTGCTAATTTCCAAGCATCATTATCCTTAACAACTACTAAAATCATTTCAGAATCAACATAAAGAGACGAATCCCTACTCAACTCAAAACCTGCTTGAGATTTAACTTTTAAATTTTCTGATTTGCTAAGTAACTGAAGTTTTGCAATACCTGAACAAAGTTTTATAGCAACAAAATCATCTTTCCTTTCATAAACCCCATACCTCCTAATACCGTACTGATAATTTTTATCTAATTTTTCTTTATCCGAATCAATTAACCTAAGAACACCTAAATTAGTATTAGGATTTAAAATTTCTAAAAATACGGGCTTTTTGTTCTTATCTTCAGTGAACAATTTTTTCACATCCTCAGACTTAACCAATTTATCTTTAGCATTTAAAGATTTATCGGATAATCTCTGCAAAGATTTTTTATTCGCAATATTAGGAGAATTTTTTGAAATATCTGATGTAGCCTTTTCAAGTTGTCTTTTCAATTCACTAGCTGACTTTAATTTTTCATCATTTTGTGATGTAGCTTTAGGCTTTGGCAAATTATTATTTTGATTTTTGCGCCCAACATTTCTTTGCAACCTATTCCTAACTGGATCTTTTTGTTTATCCAAACCACCATTATCCACCTCTTTAAGCCTATCCCTCTTCTTATCTTTTAAAGCATCTCTTTGAACTATCTTATCATCAACAATTTGTTTTTCAATTTCCTTTTTTTCAGCATCATCAATAGCCTTTTTAAGTTGTTGAGCTAAATCCTTAGATAACTGTGATTTTCCATCATTTTGTGATGTAGTTTTAGGCCTTGGCAAATTATTATTTTGATTTTTACTCTCAACATTTCTTTGCAATATATTCTCAGCTGGTTCTTTTTGTTTATTCAAATCTCCATTATCTACCTCTTTAAATTTATCTCTCTTCTTATCTTTTAAAGCATCTCTTTGAAGTATGTTATCATCAATTTGTTTCTCAATTTCTTTTTTCTCAGTATCATCAGTAGCTTTATTGAGTTGCTCTTCTAAATCCTCAATAGTCTCGGTTAATTGCAATTTTTCATCTACTTTTGGAGAAGTTATATCTCCAGGCTTTGGTAAGTTTTTATCTTTATTACTCCTATCAATATTTTCTTGTATCTTATCCTTTACTATATCCCTCTGTTTATCCAATTTTTCTTGAGAACTATCCAACTTTTTTTGTGATTTTTTAAGTTCTTCCGTTTTATTCTTTAAAGCATCTCTTTGAAGTATGTTATCATCAATTTGTTTCTCAATTTCTTTTTTCTCAGTATCACCTGTAGCCTTCTCAAGTTGTTCTCTCAAATTATCAATGGTTTCATTCAATTCATCATCAATACTCTTTAAAGTATTGGATTCAATATCAATTTTTTTCTGATCAACATCACGAATTTCATCTTGAACATCTGTTAAATCTCTTGCAAAATTTGTACCAACTTCCTCATTTTCACCTAAAAGAGAGGCTACTACTCTCTCCGTAACTATTTTATCAAGATCAACATCTGATTCAATGTCTCCTGACAAAATATTTCTTTTGAGAGGAATAAAAATATGAGTATTTCCAGCCCACTGACTATAAACTCTTGAAAGCCCTACATTATGCTTATTTAAATCTGTAAGAGAAGAATTAATATAAGCATTATTATAATAATCCAAATCACCTCGATAAGCAGCATTATATATCGTAATAGCCTTGGCAAGCAATTCTGCACTTTCTTTACTGTATTTAAAACCTTCCATCAAATATCCTGTAAGTATTCTTCTAAGATTTAAAATACTATCAAGAGATGAATTTAAACCAATAACAAAAACATCTGAACTACTTTTTTCATCTTCACGATCAATATGCCGATTAACATAATATTTATTGTAATAGTTAGCCTTATTATCAACTAAATTTTTAGCTAAAAATTCACCAATACCCACTATCTGTTGATACGTGTCTGTAGAATCATAAGGACCTCGATAATTGACAAATTCAAGATCCATATTAATAAAATCTTTTAATTTTTTCTTATCAACCTCTCTAGCATGAAAAGTAACAATATTTAAAAAAATAAATAACAAACTAGAAAATACCCATATTCTTTTCATAATAAAATTCTCCCCTGGTTAATTATAAACTTTAACATTAAATAAACCGGTATAAATTAAAACATCAATTTTAGCACAATATAAGATGTATTCAATACATGATAACATAAAATTAGCAACAAAATGAATCAAAGAATTGCAATAATTTCATTAGCAAAGCCATTAATTTTTTCAGAAAAATTCTGTCGCTTTATAAATTTCAAAAGAGTTAGATATTTACTTCTATACTTTTGAAGATTCTCTTCAGAAGAATTTACAATTATCTTTCGTAAGCTTAAAAGAACAGCATAAGCTATCTCTAAATTACCCTGATAATTCAATATTATATATTGAATATAATTATATACAAGTTCATCTTGATCATGATAATATTCAAATTTGGCAATATTTTTAATCAACTGAATTACATTGCTAATATCTTTCTCATGAATTGCAACATTAACAAAACCCTTAATCGCGGAAATATCATCAACATACATAAAATATTTATACAGTTGTCCTCTTTGAAAGATTCTATCAATTCCATCTTTTGGAGCAAGCCAATTATCAATAGCCTTTTTATATAAATTTAAATATCTTTTAGGAAAACTACCATATTTCTTTAAAATAGAATCAAGCATACTTAAAAATTTACGATAAGTAACCTTATCATATGCAGAATTTAACATTTCATCAAGAGTCAAATAAACATCTTCATGTTCTATTAAATATTTTTCTCTAAAATCTATTCTATTTTGATGATATCTATTACCCAATGTATGATTCCAAACAATAACATCAAGCATATCTTTATATTCATAATAATAAGTGGTCAATATCCAATTAAATCCTCCAGTAACAATGAATCCAACATTAGCCACAAGTCCTGATATCTCCTTCATATCATCATACCTATCAACGGGTCTAAAATATTCATCAAGAACCAAAACACCATTTGATTTCATAACAAGACAAAGATTTTTATTATTGTAAAGCACAGCTTCTTTAAGATTTAAAGATAAATTGTTGAAAAACATAATTTCAAGATTTTTACTTAAATTAAAAAAAACACCAATATCAGATACCGCAACATATTCTCCATTAAATTTTTCGAATAAAAAATTAATAGGATAATTTAAACTAACAGAATTTAATACATCACCAAAATCACTATCATAAATGACAATCTCTCCGGATTGCAATCCAACAATTATTTTATTATCAGTACTGATCATCAATGTACTAGGAGAGGACATAAGCGAAATATTCCATATCTGTCCTCCATCAACATTAAAAGCAAACATCTCATCATTCTCATTGACAATATAAAAATTACCATTTTCAAGAACAACAGATGAGGTTAATGCTTGCCCTTCTATATCAACCTCAAAAACTTTATGCCCATCACCAAGTCTTAAAGCAATAACTCTACCATCAGCTGTCGGAACTAAAATATAACCATTACCTATTGAAGGGGCTTTTATAGGAGAAACACCCAGATTATATTTCCATATAAGTTTTCCTCTTCTAATTTTCTGAACTTCATTACGTCCTGTAATAACATAATACCCATTACCAAAATCCTTTAATAAAAAGGGATAAGGAGTTCTATCTAACCTATAAGAATACTTTTTACCAAAAGACATAGTATAAGTTATTAACCACCTATCCTTAGTTAATACAGTAATAGTATCACGTCTCTCATCAAAGATAGGATTTCCTAAAACTTGTCCGGTTAAAGCTTTTTGAAAATAAAGATTAATATCTGAAAATAGAGAAAAATAAGCACTAAAAAAAAATAAAATACAAAAATTTACTTTCAAAATCACAAACATCCTGTAATGAACAAAAATGTGATTAAAGTTTTAAGATGGAATGTCCCTCATAAAGTTTATCCCGCAATTCCTTAACCTTGACATCCTCAATATATTCAGAAAAAGTCATAAAACGATCAATTATTCCATTAGGAGTAAATTCAATAATCCTATTAGCAATTGTATCAATAAACTGATGATCATGAGATGTAAACAACACAACTCCCTTAAAATCTTTAAGCCCAGTATTTAAAGATGTAATTGCCTCTAGATCTAAATGATTAGTTGGTTGATCCAATAATAATACATTAGCACCACTAAGCATTATCTTTGCAAGCATACACCTTACCTTCTCACCTCCTGAGAGAACATTAACTCCCTTTAAAGCCTCATCTTGACTAAAAAGCATCCTCCCCAAAAACCCTCTAATATAAGTCTCATCGCCTTCTTTGGAATATTGTCTAAGCCAATCTATTAAACTTAAATCTACATTAAAATATTCTTCATTATCCTTTTTAAAATACTCAAAATTAACAGTAGAACCCCATTCATAATGTCCCTTATAATCTCTGTCTTCATTGGTAATAATATCAAAAAGATAACTTGCTGAAATTGGACTACCTAAAAAAACAATTTTTTGTCCAGGTTCTATGACAATACTAAATTTGTTTAAAATAAGTTGTCCCTCAAATTCTTTGGTTAAATTTTTAATTGTGATAACATTTTTGCCAAGATCCCTTTCAATTTTAAAATTTACATAAGGAAATTTTCTTGAAGACGGTTTTAAATCCTCAACTTTAATTTTTTCAATTAACTTTTTTCTTGAAGTTGCTTGGCGAGATTTTGATGCATTACTTGAAAATCTTTGAATAAAAGTTTTAAGTTCTGCTATTTTCTCTTCAGATCTTTTCTTAGCATCTTTCAATTGCTTATTAAGTATTCGACTAGTTTCATACCAAAAATCATAATTACCAAGATAAACTTGAATTTTTCCATAATCAATATCAACAATATGAGTACAAACTTGATTTAAAAAATGCCTATCATGTGAGACAACAATAACTGTATTTTCGAAATTAATTAAAAATTCCTCCAACCATTTAATCGATTGAATATCAAGATTATTAGTAGGCTCATCAAGAAGCAATATATCAGGATCCCCAAAAAGAGCCTGAGCCAAAAGTATTCTCACTTTTAAGGCCGCCTCAACATCCCTCATTAAACTAAAATGCAGAGACTCATCTATGCCTAACCCCCTTAAAAGCACTGCAGCATTAGATTCTGCTTCATAACCTCCAAGATCAGCAAATTCTGCTTCAAGTTCTCCAGCTCTAATACCATCCTCATCATTAAAATCAAGTTTTGCATAAATTTCATCTTTTTCCTTTTGAATAGAATAAAGCTTTTTATGACCCATAATCACAGTATCAATAACTCGAAAATCATCATATGCAAATTGATTTTGTTCAAGAACAGCCATTCTCTGATTTTTAGCAACTAATACTTCACCCTTGCTAGGCTCAATTGTTCCACCCAAAACTTTCAAAAACGTGCTCTTACCTGCACCATTAGCGCCTATTATTCCATAACAATTTCCAGAAGAAAACTTAATATTTACATCTTGAAATAGAATTCTCTCTCCAAATATAACTTCTAAATTATTTACTCTTATCAAACTATTTTTCCACCTAAACTTGACATTTTATTAAAAGAATTATCTTTAAAATAAAGCTAATTTTCAAGTGCCATTAAAAGATATTGACTTAACGCTTCACTTTTTCGTATATTTATATTATCAAATTAAGGAGATGTTTGAAAATGAAGAATATTAAACCTTTAGCTGATAGAGTTTTAATAAAAATAAAAGAAGCCGAAAGTAAAACAACTTCAGGATTATATATACCAGAAAATGCAAAAGAGAAAACACATATTGGAACAGTTATGGCTATTGGCTCAAACAAAGAAGAAATTAATGTTAAAGTCGGAGACACAGTGCTTTATGAAAAATATGCTGGGGCTGCTGTAAAGATTGAAGATAAAGAACATCTAATTCTAAAAGCAAAAGAAATAATAGCTATTATAGAAGAATAAGAAAAAAGAGAAACTAAATTGTGATTTAGTTTCTCTTTAAAAGAAAAAATTTTTAAATTTAGTAGCTACATCCTATTATCCTAGTCAAACAAAATTCAGGGTCAATATATAATATAACATTACTGTTATTATCTTTAAGAGTAATGGATTTTTTAATTTATTCTCTCCTAGAGAGATTAAATTATTATCTTATAATTTATTCATAAAAATGACACACAAATTAATATTCAAAGGTAAAACTATATATTCAAGTAAATTTAAAGACATTTATTACGATCCTCAATATGGACTTGAAGAGAGCAATTACGTATTTATTAAAGGATGTGAACTAGAAAAAGAACTTACAACTACCAAAAACATAAAAATTGCAGAATTAGGATTTGGAACAGGGCTAAATTTAATAGCTCTCTTAAAATATTTGACAGAAAACAATATTAAAACAAAAATCAACTATTACTCAATTGAAAAATTTCCATTAAAAAAAGAACAAATAAAAAAAATATCACAATTTTTTAATAACGATATACAATATTTCAAGATAATGCTTAAAAAATATCCAAAAATACCAATAAAAAATATCAAATACAAAATATCAAGTAATATTAATTTAAAAATCCTCATTGGTGATGCTAAAGACAAACTTAAAGAATTACCAAAATACATAGATTACTGGTTTTTAGATGGATTTACTCCAAGCAAAAATATTAGAATGTGGAACAAAGAAATATTTACAATAATCTCACAAAAAAGTAAAACTGGAACAAAACTCTCAACATTTTCTTCAGCAAGAATTGTGAAAGACGGATTAAAACTTGCCAATTTTAATTATCTTAAAATAAAAGGATTTAACAACAAAAGACATATGCTAGTAGCACAAAAAGAATAATACAAACAAAATCTAATTAGTAACTAGATTTCTTTAAATTAGAAATATAATTACTAATTCTAACAATAAAAGAATCAAATTCTTCTAATTTTAATTTCTCAAAATTAATAATTTCATCAGGAGCATTTGATAAAAAATTTTGATTCCCAAGCTTTTGAAGAGTTACATTTTTAAGTTTTTCATATTTTTCTAATTGTTTACTAAGTTTTGTAAGTTCTTTATCAGTATCTATGAGATCTCTAATATCTGCAAAACTTTCAAAATTAACATTAGGAACTCCTATCATATTTTCATAATTTTCATTGTAAAAAATACAATCAAAATTAATAAGTTTTTTTGCAATATATTCATTTCTTCTAAAATACTTTTCAGACTGAAAAGTATTACCAAATTTCAAAGCAACATTAATCTTAACATTAGGAACTATATTAAATTCACTTCTAAGAGTCCTAATTGAAATAATAAAGTCTTTAAATAAATTAAATTGTTGACATTCTTCTCCAAAATCCCTTTGCATTGTAACTTCAGGATACTTTTTTAAAGCCAATATATCTTTTAACGACATAACCTTAGAATAAATTTCTTCGGTAATAAAAGGAATAAAGGGATGCATAATAAGCAAAGATTCTTTTAGGAAAAAAATTAATTTGGAAATGGTTATATTCTGTAAATCAAAATCATCACTACATAAATTAATCTTACTAATTTCAATATACCAATCACAAAAATCATTCCAAAAAAATTCATATACCGCTTTTGTAGCCTCATTATACTTATAATTTTCAAATGACCAATCTATAACAGCAACAGTTGCATTTAACCTTGAAATCAACCACTTATCAATGTCATCAAATTCTAAACTATCTAATACTAGTCTACCCTTTAAATTTGATAAAATAAACTTAGATGCATTAAATACTTTATTTGCAAATTTAGCTCCAAACATAAAATCTTTAGTGTCAATGTTTAAATCCTGTCCTTGTACGGACAAAAATGAAAGAGTAAATCGCAATGCATCACTTCCATACTGCTCTATAATCTTTAGAGGATCTATACCATTACCTAAAGATTTTGACATCTTTTGTCCCTTTTTATCTCTTAAAAGAGGAGTTATATATATATCTCTAAATGGAACTTCTCCCATAAACTCAAGTCCTGCCATTACCATCCTTGCTACCCAAAAAAATATTATGTCATAAGCAGTAACTAAAGTAGTTGTAGGATAATAATTTTTAAGATCAAAAGTTACATCTGGCCATCCAAGAGAAGAAAATGGCCACAACCAAGAAGAAAACCAAGTATCAAGTACATCTGAATCTCTAACAAAACTTCTTCCACTATAATTTTCACTCAATGAAGGATCAAATTCACTAACAACAATCTCTCCTGTCTGAACATCATACCAAGCAGGAATTCTATGTCCCCAAACCAACTGCCTAGATATACACCAATCTTTAATATTTGATAACCAATGCTTATATGTATTTTCCCATTTTCTAGGATAAAACCTAATCTTACCATCAATTAATGCTTGTAAAGCAGCAGCGGCTAACGATTCCATCTTTACAAACCACTGATTTGATAAATAAGGTTCAATGACTTCTCCAGATCTATGACAATGCCCCACCTGATGCTTATGATTTTTCACATCTATTAAAAATTCTTTATCTTTTAAATCTTTCTCTATTTTACTTCTTGCAGCATTAACACTTAAACCTTGGTACTCAATTGGAACATTTTCATTAAGCTTTGCATTCTTATTCAAAATATTTATCTTGGCAAGATTATGCCTTTTTGCAATCTCAAAATCATTAGGATCATGAGCAGGTGTTATTTTTAAAGCTCCACTACCAAATTCCATATCAACATAATCATCAGCTATTATCTTAATTTTTCTATCTGCAATAGGAATTATAACCTCTCTTCCAATTAAAGATTTATATCTCTCATCATTGGGATTAACAGCAATAGCTACATCCCCAAACATTGTCTCAGGTCTAGTAGTTGCAATCTCAATAAAACCACCATCACACAATAAATATTTAACAAAATAAATCTTACCCAAAATTTCCTTATATTCAACTTCTTCATCACTAACAACACTTCCAGAACCAGGATCAAGATTTACAAGATATTCTCCCTTATAAATCAGCCCCTTATTATATAAATCAATAAAAACTTTATTAACAGCCCTTGAAAGTCCATCATCAAGAGTAAACCTCTCACGTAAATGATCATAAGAAGCCCCAAGCTTTTCTACCTGATTAACAATTATTTTTCTATGCTTATTTTTTAATTCAAAAATTCCTTCAATAAATTCTTCACGACTAAAATCATCTTTACTTTTGCCAAGTTCTCTAAGTTGTTTTTCAAAAACTGTCTGAGTTGCAATTCCAGCATGATCTGTCCCAAAAAGCCAAAGAGTATTAAATCCCTTCATCCTTTTATAACGAACAAGAATATCTTGCAAAGTAAAATTAAGAGCATGTCCCATATGAAGAATACCTGTCACATTTGGAGGAGGTGCTACCATGCTAAATTTTAATTCGATCTTATCATCAGGACTAAAGACACCATTATCCAACCATCTCTTATAAATTTTATCCTCAAAAACCTTAGGATCATAACTGCTTGAAAGTTCTTCGCTCATTATTTAAGCTTATCTCCTATAATATTAATTCGACTTAGATTTTCAAAAAGTTCATCATAATTATTTGAACTCATAATATTATAAAAATATTCACTACATATCTCATTTTCATTAAAATAAATTTTGAAATACTTCTTAAGTTTATTAAAATCTTTAGTAATATCCCAAGTAGAATGAAAATCCGTTATGTGCAATTTTAATATATTTAATCTAAAATTTAAATCACTATCTAAAAAGTTAGGTTCATCTCTTCTAAATAAGTTTAAATTTTTTAATATTCCACGACCAAACATTATCCCATCAATAGAATACCTATTAATCATTTGATATGCCTGATTCAAACTTAAAACATCTCCATTTCCAATAATTACTACATAAGGATTAATTTTATTTCTTAATTTAACAAGTTCATCAAATACATTAACATCTATAGGCCCTTCACTTTGATTAATAACAAGCCTAGGATGAACAGTTAACATATCAATACCTAACTTAAGTAGAAAACCCAACCAATCTTCAACCTCAGAACAAAAAAAACCATGTCTAGTTTTAACACTAAGAGGTAAACCATACTTTAAACATGCCTCTTTACTTGCAATAATTATTTCACGGGCTAAGGACTTATTATTAATTAAAGCAGAACAAACACCCTTTTTAACTATTTTTTTCTTTGGACAACCCATGTTAAGATCAATTCCCCAAAATCCTAAATTACTCAAAATTTCTATTGCCTTCACAAACTTATCAGGATCATCACCCCAAATCTGAGCAATCAAAGGTCTACTAAGCTCATCATTTTTTGTCAAAATATGTTGCATTGAGTTCTTTGATTTATTTAGAAGTCCTTTTACAGAAATAAATTCAGTAAAATAAATATCAGGACCGTCCTTTCCATTTCCAATCAAATTAACTAAATTTCTAAAAACAGTATCTGTAACATCTTCCATTGGGGCTAAAATCATAATGGGACGCTTCATATTATTTAAAAAAGTCATAAAATAAATGATATAACAAGACAATAACATGGTAAAGAAATGACTTAAATATAAATCTTAAAATCAAAAGCAATGATAAAAATTTTAATTACAATCTAAATGATATATAAAAATATATTAAAAACCAACTACTAAAATGAACAACAATAATAAACTTATTTTTTAAAAATATCAAACATCAAAAAAATGTAAAATATACAATAAAATTAATCACAGTACATAAAAAATTTGCAAAAATAATAAAAGGATGCTGCATAAATGAACTTAAGTGAATATATAATTCAACAAGCAGAACTAAATATCAAAGGATTTGTAAGACGAGATACACAACTTAGGATGATAGACAAAATAAAACAAACCTTTAGGGATGAAAACTTTTTAGTCATTGAAGCACCAACAGGAACTGGAAAAAGTTTTGCATATCTAATTGCTGCTATTGATTTCATTCACCAAACAAAAGAAAAAGTCATAATTTCAACATCATCAATTAATCTTCAAGAACAATTAATAAAAAAAGATATTAAATCCTTAAAAAGGATTATTCCTTTTAAAATTAAGTTTGGAATAATTAAAGGAATGAAAAATTATATCTGCCTTAGAAGACTCGAAGAACTCAAAAAAAGCCTTCTAGCCTATACACTAAATAAAAAAAATTTAGAAACATTAATCTACTGGGCACAAAACACAAAAACAGGAGATAAAGATGAACTTAATTTTATAGATGAACAAATTTGGGAAGAAGTATCAGCAAATCCTGAAACATGCTCAGAAATTACCTGTCCTAATGAGAATAAATGTCTTTTTAAAAAAGCAAGAAATAAAATATTAAAATGCGATATCATTATAACCAATCACCATTTACTATTAAACGACCTTTATATAAGAAACGAAATACTAATGGAAAAAGAAAATCATGAAAATAATTTTGAAGAAGAAAACATAAATATCAATTTAATATTACCTAGCATAAAAAACATAATAGTTGATGAGGCTCACTATTTAGAAGAAGCTGCAAGAAGCTTATTTAATAAAAATTTTTCAAAAACTGGAATAAAACAAATTTTTATAAAAATAGATAAAATAATTAAACGACAAAACATAAATAACATCTATAAGAAAGATTTTGAAATTTTCACAATACAAAACTTTGAAAACATAGAATATATAATAAACATACAAGAAAAATTACCATCAATCTACAGAATTACCAGTGATACACATAAAACAAACTTTTATATACGTATTAAAACATATCTACAAAATATCATTTATAATCTAGAAAATTATCAAATAACCATAAGATCAATAATACAAAATATAGAAAACAAAACAACAAAAATAGAGCTAAATAGACTCATTAAAAATTTAGATCAAAAAAAATTATTAATTCAAAATTTTATATCTGAAAATCAAGATGATAATCTTTGTTTTTGGATAGACAATAAAAAAAATATCCCTTTATTTCAAACATCAGAAATTTATTTAGGTCCAGAACTAAATAAAATCATGTATCAACGAACAAAAAGAATAATTTTTACATCGGCTACTATTATAATAAATCAATCATTTTCATACTTTTTAAATCAAACGGGACTAAATTTAAGTAATAAACACATCGAAATGGAAAATTTACCATACTCGTTTCCTTATCAAGAAAAATCAATACTCACAATTACATCAGATATTGAAAACCCTAACAACGAAGAAGAATTTTTAAATCAATCAACAAAATATATTAAAGAACTTGTGATATTAAACAAAGGAGGAACCCTAATTTTATTAACTTCGCTTAAAAGTTTAGAATACATAAGTAAAAATATCAAAGATTTTTTATTTGAAAATGACATAAACATTTTCATACAAGGACAATTACCAAAAAATGAACTTATAAATTCATTCAAAAAATCACCCAAAAAAAGCGTACTTATAGGAATAAAAAATTTTTGGGAAGGAATTGACATTAAAGGAGATCAATTAACAATGATTATCATCCCCAAACTGCCATTTCAAACTCCTGCAGATCCAATCTTAATAGCAAAAAATGAATTGGCTAAAAAAACAAATGAAAATTTTTTTATAAAAGAAACATTACCACAAGCAATAATGAAATTTAAACAAGGATTTGGAAGACTAATTAGGGACTCTAAAGATTATGGAATCATAGTATGTTTTGATAAAAGAATTTGCAACAAAACTTATGGTAAATCATTTTTAAAATCATTACCTAAAATCAAAACTTACTACTCAAACTTTACAACTATCAAACATACAATAAATACATTTTTTAAAATAGATCAAAATATTAATCCATAAGGATATTATTTCCCGGAATTTTAGTCTTTCTTACCAAAATATCCTTATATCCTGTAGATTTAATGAGTTCAACATTCTTCTGTACATCATCAGCATAAGTAGGAATAAATACTGTAAAAAAAGGTCCATGTGAGTTTACAAAAACATTAAGACCAGCTTTTTCAAGTATCTTATAAGCCCTTTGAGCATAATCTTTGGTCTTATAAGAACCAACTTGTATGTAAAAATCTGGCTCTTTATCTGTATTATTTAAAATTTGACCTGCAACCTCAGTATGTTCCTTACCCACAATAACATTTTTATCTGCTTTTAAATCAACAACATCACTATTAGAATTACTCTTAGAAGCATCTTTAACATCAAGATTATTCTCAGATTTTTGGTTTTCAATATTTTCTATATCAACTTGTTTTAATATTTCAATTTTTACAGGAGCAACACCTATTCCTATAAAATCTAACTTTTCAGCAGCAGATTTTGATAAATCAATTATCCTATCTCTTCTAAAAGGTCCCCTGTCATTAATCCTTACAACAACAGTTCTATTATTAAGTAAATTGGTAACTCTCACAACACTATTAAATGGAAGCTCCTTGTGAGCCGCTGTAAGAGCAGTCATATCAAATTTTTCTCCATTAGCAGTAGTCTTACCATGAAAAGCTTCGCCATACCACGAAGCAAGCCCTACAGTAGCACTATTTAATTGCATAGTAACAACAATCAAAAATAAAAACACAAACCTCAAGTCAATAGCCCTAAGACCAAATAAACCTATCATAATTACACATTGTATCATATTGCATATTACAATATAAAGCATAAGACTTATAACACAAAATTAATTAGTTGGCCTAAATTGTTTATTTTCAATTTTTTTGATTTAATAAATATGCTAAGATAACCTTAATAGGTAGCATTAATGAAAACAGAAGTAATAAAAGAAAGTGAAATAGAAAAAGCAGTGAAATTCATTAATTCAGGAGAATTAGTAGTATTTCCCACAGAAACAGTATACGGCATTGGAGCTAATGCATATGATGAGAATGCTATACGAATGCTCTTTATAGTAAAAAAACGTCCTATTACAAATCCCCTAATAGTACATGTTGAATCAATAGAAAAAATAAAAGAACTGGTAGAATATATACCAGATAGTGCCATGATTTTAATGAAAAAATTTACCCCAGGTCCCATAACATTCATATTAAAAAATGCGGGCAAGATATCTAAATTAATAAATGGAGGTCTTGAAAGTATAGCGGTCAGAATACCTTCAGACCCCATAGCTCTCAAATTAATCAAAATGAGCAAAGTTCCAATAGCAGCTCCATCAGCAAATTTATCAAAACGTCCCAGTGCCACTAATTTTGAAATGGCAATAAAAGAACTTAACGGTCTTGTTAAAGGAATCATTCAGAAAAATGAAGTATCGCAAATTGGAATAGAATCAACTGTTATAAGTTTTGACGCTAAAAGCAACGTATCAATATTAAGACCAGGATCAATAACAAAAGAAATGATAGAGAGAGAACTTAATGGAAAATTTAATGTAGAATATTCATTAGGGAAAAAAATACTCCAACAATCACCAGGAAATTTATTGGAACATTATAGACCACGCATACCCGTTTATTTATTTAGACAAAAAGATAATATAAGAAAGTATATATCACGAAAAGATACAAAAATACTCATTATGAAAAATACTATTAAATCATATTGGTTTAATAAGCTTTGGAATACAAATCACATCTGTGTATTTAACACATTAGAAGAATATGCAAAAAATATTTATAAAGTCTTTGTAGAATCTGAGAGAACACATAAACAAATACTTGCTGAATTTGTAGATAATAATCAACTTGGATATTCAATCAATAACAGACTCAAAAAAGCAAGTCTAGACAAATTTATTTCTGAATAAACTTAAATTATTTTTCTAACAATTCCAAATACTTAAGAGCAATAGGATCATTTGGATCATATTCAAGAATGATTTGAAAATATTCTCTAGCCTCTTTTTTACGCTCCATCTTTAAATAAAGAATACCAAGATTTGAAATAATTTTAATATTATCAGGTTCAAGTTCTAATGCTCTAAGTAAATGTTTAAGACTTTCATCAAATTTAAATAACTCCATTAAACAAATTGAAATTTCATTCATAGCATCAACATTATTAGAATCAAAAAACAACACTTTAAGAAAAGCATCTTTTGCCTGCAAGTAAAATCCCTTTCTTCTATACCCCCATCCAAGCAAAAACCAAACATTCCAGGAATCTTTGTGATATTCTAATAGCTTAATAAGTTCACAAATAGCTTCATCTTCCTTTGATAAAATTATCAAATCATATATTCTCTCAAGATTTAAAGCTAAATCTTTATGAACTTCTATAACATTTAAAATTTCATTTACCTTATTCTTCAATCCTAAATTATTAGAAATTCTTAAATAATGCCTCAGTAGTTCTTGCGCCCTATCTAATTTATATTGCTTAACAAAAAAAAACCCAGCATTTGCAAATACATTTTCATTAGGACTATCAAGTGTTAATAGCCTTTCATAAATATTTAAAGCATTTTGATTACTACTAATAGCATCCATATGTTGTTCAAGCCTTAAAAAATTTTCAGCCATTTTTTCATATAATAAAGCTAAATTAAAAAGAATAACCTCATTCTCACCTTCAACACCTTTTAATGACAAAAAAATTTCAAGAGCCAAATTATAATCTCCCTCATCAATCTTAGAAAGACCAACATTAATAAGAATATTAATAATATTTGGATTTAAAGCTAATAAAAGCTTCTTATAATAAGGAAAGTTAACATTATTTTGGTCATAAGCAGAAATCTTAAGAATTGCAGACATAATGGATTCAAAACTAAGTTCATCTTGAGAAAAGTGCTCAATATCACTAACCTCAACAGGCAATAATACCTTAGGATCAAATAAAAAACCTTTAATATGACTTGTAAAATTCTCAGGAAGAGAAACATAAACAATATTACTAAGCATAAATCCTCTAATTAAAATAATCATGTATTAACATTGTATAGTCAAGAGGAATTTTTTCTTCACAAAATGCAATACCTATAGCTAAAACTTTACCATTAGGCGTTTGAATAACACTCAAATTTCTTGCCTGTCCCACAATAGAGACTTTCTTACCTGCAACATCAAAACTCAAAATCAAATCGGTATTACTCTCTTCTAATTTTTCATAATCAAAATAAGATATCAAAAGAGCACCTCCATAAGACATATCTTTAATCAAACATTTATGCTTAATGCCATTAACTTCAATAAAAGCTTTATCAGAAGCAAGATTAAGTTTTTTTAAAGACTCTTTATCAATAATAATACGCTCATGAATCCTTTGATTTTGACCAAGCTTTAAATCAAGCAATTTACCAATTTTAACTAAAATTTCTTCTGGCATAGAAGATACAAATTCTAAAGTCAACAAATTATATTCCTTATTTTGAATGGAATAAGAAGATGTGCTTACCAACTTAACAATTAAAGACGGAATACAAAAAGCATTATCCACGACATTATTGTCATAATTTTTAATATTAAGATTGCCTAAATTTCCATTCTGTGCCAAGATGGGTAAAATTTCATCTTGTTGCAAAATAATTTTAATAAAATTCATAGAAATAGAATAAATAACACCAACCACCACATAAGTACCAACTTTTATTTCAACAGAATTTTTAATATTAAGGAAACTATTAATTTCAGTACTCATTTTAATTTCCTTACCCCTATATTTAGCTTCATAATCTTTTATTTTTTTAGAAAAAAACATAAACCTCTCCTTTGAAATCTAACAAACATATTAAAATTGATATTCAGGAACTTTAAAGCAATACAATTCAAAAATTTTAATTTATGCATATACTTTAAAATAATTCTATCCCAAAATATTAGATACAACCAATAGTTCACACTTTATTCAACAGACATACAAAGATCAAATCTATTCCTAAAAAGCAACTCTATAAATAAAAATTTCAAAAAAACTCACATAAAAATAATTCATCCTTCAATACATTAATTTGTAATTCTTATTATTTTTACTGTTTACTATAAAAACAACCAACACCCACACATCAAGTTCTAATCTTTCCAAATTTTCATCATGAATCAACTTATATTTTAACAAAACTTAAATAGCAAAATAACCCATATAAAAAGGCATTATAACAATATTTTTATATTAATAACAACTTGCAAAATGTTAAGTTTATCATATTTTATAGTATAATTACGTTGAAAGACGTTAGAAGGATACAATTTGAAAAGGGTTAATTTTAGCAAAAAAGCTAACATGCTAGTTTATTTTACCTATTTTATTATCAGTTTTTCAATCATTTTTTTATCAATTGCCATAGTTGAAACTATAAATATTCAAAAAGATAAAAAATTTGGAAATATAAACCCTGCTATACCATCAAAACTTTTTGATACCAATGGCAAGCTCATAACACAATTTATATCTGATGAGAATAGAGAATTATTACCGTTAAGAGAAATGCCTAATAATTTAATAAACACACTCCTGATACGAGAAGATCTCAGCTTTTTTTTTCACAGAGGCTTCTCATTAATGGGAATTTTAAGAGCTGCATTTAACATTGTTCTTGGAAGATATTTCTCAGGTGGTAGTACTCTAACACAACAATTAGCAAAACTGCTCTACACAAATCAAGCAAAAAGATCTATTTTAAGAAAATTAAATGAAGTTTGGTGGGCAATACAGCTTGAAAAAAAATTATCAAAATATGAAATACTTGAAAAATATCTAAACAAAGTCTATTTTGGAAATGGAAATTATGGCGTAGTAGCGGCTTCAAAGTTTTTCTTCAACAAAAGTGTTAAAGATATTAACACCGCAGAGGCTGTTTTAATGATTATACAGTTACCCAATGCAAAACTTTACTCACCATTTTATAATCCAAAATTCGCAAAGAAAATACAAAGAGCTGTATTAAATCAGGTAGTATCTCATGGCATTATCACCCCTGAATTAGCTGAATCAGAATTTAATGAATATTGGCAAAATTATGACTGGACTCGTATGGCAGATACACCAGCTATATCTGACAAAGAAGATCATGCTCCTTATTTTTCAGAATATGTAAGACAACGAATAACTAAATATCTACCATCAGAAGCCAATATATACAAAGATGGATACTCGATATATACAACACTTGATCTTGAAGCACAAAAACATGCAAATGAAATTACACAAGAAATGATTACAAAAGCAAGAAAAATGTATAATTCTACAAAATCATCTGAAACATTAGTAATAAATTCAGAAATAGTACCAATAATTGATACAATGGCCGATTTATTTGGCATAAGAAATACTAGAATAAATGGTAGACAATATACAAAATTAAAAACAAGAAAATTTTATGAGGATAATATTGATCTTCTTGCAAGCTTTGCTGCAATTTTAGGTATTGATAAAATAGACAAAGCAACAAGAGCTTACACAATAAACAATAAAACAAACCCAAACTTACTTGTGCAACCAGAAGGTGCATTAATATCACTAGACACCACAACAGGAGCCATCAAAGCAATGGTTGGAGGAAGTGGCTATAGAAAGGGAAGCGAATTTAATAGAGCAACTCAAGCAAAAATTCAACCTGGAAGCGCATTTAAAGTTTTATATTTCTCAGCGGCTATTGAATTAAAAAAAATAACAGCTGCAACAATGCTTTCAGATTCTCCAGTAGCCTTTTTTAATCAGGAAGGAGAAGTGTATGCCCCTGAAAATTATGGAGGGAAATGGCGAGGAAATGTCTTAACACGCAAAGCACTAGCTTTATCTCTAAATATTCCCGCCCTTAGAATACTTGATAAATTAGGTTTTGACAATGCAATTAAATATTCGGCTAAATTACTAGGAATCAAAGATCAAAATGAAATAAACAAAATATTCCCTAAAGTATATCCCCTTGCACTTGGAGTCACATCAACATCTCCAATACAAATGGCAAGAGCATTTGCTATTTTAGGAAATAATGGAAAAGAAGTAGAACCATATGGAATTAAATATATAGAAGATCGAAATGGAAAAGTAATAGCAAATGTAGAATCTGAAATACTAACATCAATCAAAAATAAAGGTGCTAATGCACAAATAGTATCTCCTCAAACTGCTTACATTATGACAGATATGATGAAATCAACAATCCAATATGGCACTCTATCAAATCAAAGATATACAAATCTTAAAAATTTTAAATCTGATATTGTAGGTAAATCAGGAACAACACAAAATTGGGCCGACGGATGGACAATAGGATATTCACCTTATATAACAACAGCTATATGGGTTGGTTTTGACAAAAAAGGATATTCATTGGGAACTGCAGGAACAGGAACAGCACTAGCTGGCCCTACTTGGGGTAAGTTTATGGCAGAATATCATAAAAACTTACCCCAAAAGGTATTTATACGACCCAAAGGAATAATTAATGTACAAGTCCAATCAGAAACAGGTCTATTACCAGAAGGTGTACCTAATGAAACAATAATAAATGAAATATTCATTACAGGAAGCCAACCATTTGAAAAATCAAAATACTATGAAAACAAATCTGAATTTTTAAATAAAATGGAATTCAATATTTATGGTATCGACAACATTAATGACAATGATGAACTAAACTTCGATACTACCGAATTTGAATATCTCACAAACGATTTTCATCAATACAATAAAACAGAAAATGAAAAAATTCATAAAAATAATACTAATACAATTAATAATGATAAATTTAATGATAATATTAATATGGATATACAAAATGATGATTTTGAATACGACAATCAAGAGGAAAACATGCAACATAATACCCAAGATGCTAATAAAACAGAGAACGAAACCAACAACACAATAACAGATGACAATAACAATGTAGATGATAGTATTAAAACTACAGATCAACCAAATGATACAGAACCTAAAAAAAATCCTCTTATCAGTGATGAAAAACAAGATAATGAAATTGAACATAAAGATGTCAATGGAGAAAATATACAATTGGATTAATAAAATATGTTAATAGATTTAGAACAAATAAAAATCAAAAAACGAATCAGAAAAAATATAGGAGATACAACAACTCTTAAAGAAAGCATTAAAAAACATGGGCTGATTTATCCTATAATAATAGACAAAAATAAAAACTTAGTGGCAGGTTTTAGAAGATATCAAGTACTCAAAGAACTTGGATATAAAGAGGTCGATGTCAAAGTAATTCCAATAGAAGATAAAAAAAGATTACTTGAAATCGAACTTGATGAAAATAATGTCAGAAAATCATTTACAAAAAGTGAAGCAGAAGAAGGTGAAGAAGAACTCAAAAATTATTCAGAAAAAAACACAATAATCTGATTGTATAATAAGAGATAAACAAAAGAGTAAAAAATAATAATAAAAAAAACAAGGAGGCGAAAAGGGTTGAAAAGAGGAAAAAAACTATTGGAGGATGCTTAATGATTCATTATAATGACCTTAATAAGCTTAAAAGTTTTCAAGAATTAAAACAAATGAATCCCGAAAAACTAAAGACAGTATTAAATGAAAATAGAATTCAAGAATATGACATCAAAATAGAAGGGAATCACGTACATTATAACTATGCTACAAAACAAATCAATGAAGCTCATTTAAAGTTATTTCAAAATTTAAGCGATGAAGCAAATCTAATAGAAAAGTATAAAGAAATCATTAATGGAAAACATATTAATCTTAGTGAAAATAGAAAAGTTTTACATCACTTAACAAGAGGACAACTTGGTACAACAGTTACAGATAACAATGAAAATATGCGAGAATTTTTTGAAAGAGAACTTCATAAAATTTTTGAATTTGCACAAAAAATACAAAATGGTACTATTAAAAATACAAATGGAAAGGTTTTTAAAAATGTCGTACAAATTGGTATTGGGGGTTCAAGTCTTGGCCCAAAAGCACTATACACTACAATTAAAAACTATGCTCAACAAAAAAATTTATACAAAATGAAAGCATATTTTATTTCAAATGTTGACCCAGATGAAGCAGAAGAGGTTTTAAGCGAAATAAATCTTCAAGAAACTTTATTTATTGTCGTATCAAAAAGTGGAACTACACTAGAAACATCATCTAATATGCAATTCTTAATTAAAAAATTAAAAGATAATGGAATTGAAGAATATAAAAAACAAATTATAATCATTACATCACAAGGAAGTATGTTGGCACTCGAAAAAGGATACCTTGAGTACTTTTTTATGCATGATTCAATTGGTGGAAGATTTTCACCAACATCAGCTGTAGGGCTTACTCTAATAACCCTTTGCTTCACAGAAGATATTACAAAAGAAATATTAAAGGGAGCTCATGAGGCTGACAAACAGGCACTAAATAAAAATATAAGAGAAAATGCACCCCTTCTAGCATCAATAATCAGTATATATGAAAGCAATATACTAAATTATAGCAGCAACTGTATTATTGCATATTCAAAAGCAATGGAAAACTTTTATCTTCATTTACAACAACTTGAAATGGAAAGCAATGGAAAAAGCGTAAACAGATTTGGAGAACAAATTGACTATAAAACAGTAAGAATAATTTGGGGAGGAATTGGAACAGATGTGCAACATTCATTCTTTCAAATGCTTCATCAAGGAACAGAAATAGTACCAATGGATTTAATAGGATTTAGCCAATCCCAATTAAAGCAAGATGTTTCTTTAGAGGGAACATCAAGTAATGATAAACTAAAAGCAAATCTAATAGCTCAAATAATTGCATTTGCTATTGGAAAAGAAAATATAAATCAAAATAAAAGTTTTAAAGGAGAGAGACCCTCTGCATTAATATACTCTAAAGAGCTCACTCCTTATACAATAGGTGCGATACTCTCTCATTACGAAAATAAAGTAATGTTTGAAGGATTCCTACTAAATATCAATTCATTTGATCAAGAAGGAGTTCAACTAGGCAAAATTATTGCTAACAAAATTTTAAAGAATGATAATTCACAAGATAAAATAATCAAATCTTATGGTAGATTATTTTAACAAAAAAATAATTATTTTAAATCTATAATTAAGAGGCCAAATCATGAACATGACAATAACATATGTAATATTAAATGTTACAATAATGTTTATATTAATAGGATTTTTATATTTTTTACGCAAAAAACATATCTCTTTCACAAAAAGAATATTAATAGCTCTAGGATTAGGAATAATATTTGGTACACTCATAAAATATTGTTACGAAGCAAACTCAACAATAATACAAGAAACTATTCAATGGACTAATATCATAGGAATCGGATATATAAGACTCATTAAAATGATGGTAATACCATTAATACTAGTATCAATAATATCTGCAATAATAAAATTAACAAATAGCCAAGATATTTGGAAAATGAGCTTATCAGTAATATTTATACTCATATTTACAGCAGGAATTGCTGCAATAATTGGAATTTGTATATCTATTTTTTTCAAATTAACAGCAGAGGGACTTCAATCTGGAGTTGATGAAATCATGCAAGGGCAAAAATTAGATCGCAAACTTCAAGTTTTACACCAAACTCCAATGACACAAAAACTATCAGAACTCATTCCAGACAATATATTTGCAGATATGGCAGGAACAAGACCAAACTCAACGATAGGAATAGTAATATTTGCTGCTTTAGTAGGGATTGTTGCTCTAAGAGTTGCCAAAAAAAAACCCGAGTCAATAGATTTTTTCAAACAAATAATATCAACAGCACAAGACTTAACTTTAGGAATAGTAACTTTAATCTTAAAATCAACACCTTATGCCATATTAGCAATGATCACAAAAATATCAGCAACAAGTGATCTTATAAGCATAATGAAACTTGGAAAATTTGCACTTGCATCTTATGTTGCTATAGGTATTACACTCTTAATGCACATGACGATTATTGCATGTAACAGACTCAATCCAATAACTTTTATTAAAAAAGTATGGCCAGTACTAACATTTGCATTTATATCTCGTTCCAGTGCAGCAACAATACCTGTCAATGTAGAAGTGCAAACTAAAAAACTAGGAGTTAGTGAAGGGATTGCAAATCTCTCCAGTGCACTTGGGGCATCTATTGGACAAAATGGTTGCGCAGCACTTCATCCTGCTATGCTAGCAATCATGATTGCACCTACACAAGGAATCAATCCAACAGATCCCTCATTCTTACTACAACTCATAGGAATAATAATAATAACCTCGTTTGGAGTAGCTGGAGCTGGAGGAGGTGCAACAATAGCATCCTTAATCGTTCTCTCATCAATGAATCTACCTGTTTCATTAGTTGGCCTATTTATTTCCATAGAGCCTTTAATTGATATGGGACGAACATCTGTTAATGTTAGTGATTCAATGGTTGCAGGGGTCATAACAGCCAAAAATCTTAATCAATTAGATAAAAACATTTACAATAATCAAAATACTAAATAAAAGGTAATTCTTATGAAAATAATAATTATTGGAGGAACTGCAGCAGGAACAAGCGCTGCAGCAAAAGCAAAACGAATAAACAAAGAATTAAATATAGTTATTTATGAGAAAACAAATACCACATCCTTTGGTGCTTGTGGATTACCTTATTTCATTGGAAAATTTTTTGACGAACCAAATAATATGATAGCCCGGACACCTGAACAATTTAAACAGAATGGAATATCAGTATTTCCTAAACACGAAGTCACTAAAGTAGATATCAAAAATAACATTCTTCAAGTAAAAAATCTTCAAACACAAGAAATATTCAATGATACCTATGATAAATTAATGATTGCAACTGGGGGAACCCCTATAATTCCACCAATTAACAATATTAAACTAAAAAATTTTTATACTTTAAGAAATATGAAAGATGGTAAGGAAATCAGAGAACTCTTAAACAAACAAGAAATAAAAAACATAATAATAATTGGGGCTGGATATATTGGAATTGAAATGGTAGAAGCTACTAAAGCACGAGAAAAAAATGTAAGAATTATTCAATTGGATAAACGAATATTAACAGAATCATTTGACAAAGAAATCACAAATATAATGGAAGAAGAGCTTATAAAAAACAACGTTTTACTTCACACAAATGAATTTGTAACAAGTTTAATAGGAAAAGACAAAGTTGAAGGAATTATTACAAACAAATCTGAATACAAAGCAGATCTTGTAATACTCTCTACAGGCATCAAACCTGCAACTGAATTTTTAGAAGGTCAACTTGATACATTAAAAAACGGTGCAATAATTGTAAATGAATACGGTGAAACCAGTGCAAAAAACATTTTTGCTGCAGGAGATTGTGCCACAATATATAACATTATAAGCAATCAAAATGATTATATTCCTCTTGCAACAACAGCTAATAAATTGGGAAAAATAATTGGTGAAAACCTAGCAGGAAAACGAGTATCTTTTAAAGGCACATTGGGATCTGCATCTATTAAAGTTTTATCACTAGAAGCAGCTAGATCTGGTCTTACTGAAGAGATGGCATTAAAACTTGGAATCCAATATAAAACGGTATTTATCAAAGATAAAAACCATACAAACTATTATCCCAATCAAGAAGATTTATATATTAAGCTAATCTATAATCAAGATACAAAAGAAATTCTTGGTGCACAAATAATTGGAAAAAATGGAGCTGCACTAAGAATGCACACATTATCCCTTGCTATTTATTCAAAACTTAAAATAAATGAACTTGGAATGATGGATTTTGCATATTCTCCACCATTCTCCAAAACTTGGGATGCATTAAATATTGCTGGTAATGCAGCAAAATAAATAAAAAAACTTAAATTACTTTTTGGTTAATTTTTCATACTAAATGGCTGACCAGTGCTTGCAAGAACATCCCTCCAGAAAGAACCATTCACATTAACTTTATTCCTAGCAATGACAGCCATTTTGATGGGAACATGCACAAATTTTGTACTCCACAAGCTAATTAATAATTTCGTTTTACCAGCCATAGCAGCATGAACAGCATTTGAACCAAGACGAGCACAATAGAGAGAATCACTAGCATTAGCTGGAGAACTTCTAATAATATAACTAGGATCAATATATTTAAGATTAACAGGAATATCTTTAGATTTAAAATACTCATTAATTTTATCTTTAATATAAAGTCCAATATCCTCATACAGTAAATTACCAGAATCATCTTTCTTCCTAATACCAGGATCAAAATATTTTTGTCCTGCTCCTTCTGCTATCAATATAACTGCATGAGGAATTTCATCCATACTTTCTTTTTGTAAAAGTCGTCTCTCAAGATGTGCAAGAAGTCCATTAGGACCCTCAATATCAAAATCTAATTCTGGTATTAAACAAAAATTAACATCATTAGAAGATAGAGCAGTATAAGCAGCAATAAACCCAGAATCTCTACCCATCACCTTAACAAGACCTATTCCATTATAAGCACTATTTGCCTCAAAATGCGCACCAGCAACAGCAGCAACTGATTGTTCTACAGCAGTCTCAAATCCAAAAGATTTTTGAACAAACATAAAATCATTATCTACTGTTTTAGGAATACCTATAACAGCAATTTTTAAATTTCGTCTCTCTATCTCTTCAGCAATTAAAATAGAACCCTTTTGTGTACCATCTCCACCAATATTAAAAAGCATATTAATACCCATTCTCTCTAAAGTATCAACTATTTCAACAGGTCTAATTCCTCCTCTTGACGAACCAAGTATTGTACCACCAAGCTGATTAATATCATTAACCATATCAGGATTTAAATCAACAAAACTCAAATTAGACTCTGACAAAAGTCCTTTATATCCAAACTTAACTCCATAAATATTATATACTCCATATACATTCCATAAAGTTCTAACAATTGAACGAATCACATCATTAAAACCTGGACAGAGACCTCCACAAGTAGTAATTGCAGCTTTAACATGTTTTGGGACAAAATAAATTTTACGTCTAGGTCCAGCCTTTTCTAAAAAAACATCCTCATATTGATTCCAACTCTCTTCATTTTTATAAACGTTAAATCTAATCTTACTCTCTTCAGAAGTAAAATGAACATGACTCTCATTAGCATAAAAATTAATTAAAGGATTATCATATTTACATTCTCCTAGGTTTTCTATATTAAAACCCAAATTTTGATTCTTAAGCCTATACATTAAATTACCCCTCCTTCAAGTATTATTATAATCTAATTACTTTCTAATAAATTGACTTTGATCCTTAATCATATCGTATATATCATCATAAATATAAGGTGAACCTTCAACAGGCGATTTAATTAAATTACACGCAATAAATTCAAAATATTTATTAAGTTTCGAATTTCTATCAAAATCAACAAATGGAATTCTACTATTAACAGATGATCTAAAACTTTTTGCAAAGGGAATAAAACCAATAAATTCAACTGGTATATTGATATTATTTTTAACAACATTTATTAAATTTTCACACATAGCTATCTCTTCGCTAGACTCTATTCTATTTAATACAACTCTAGGGTAAAAGCTATTCATCATCTTTTTGACCTTAAGCGAAGAACTTAAAGATATAACCTCAATACCTAAAACTAAATCTTTAAATTTAACGTTTGTACCTTCTATTTTATTTTTAAAAAAATTACTAATATAGTCTCGTTCAGGACTTTTTGGAGGAAAACCTAAATATAGAAGTCTATAGAGAGCATTTTTTAAAAAAGAATAAGCATTAAGAATTGAAGGGGTTTCTGGAACAGTAATAATGATGCCACTATAAGATGACAAATAAAAATCCACTGTATTATAAGACGTACCTGATCCTAAATCTATAAAAACGAAATCAGCAACAAGTTCTCTTTGAATAGAATCTATTATTCTCTTCTTTATAGAAAAAGGAATATTGGCCGTACCCGTATAAAGGGCATCTCCTGGAACCAAATAAAGCTTTTTATAAGGAGTTTTAAGAATTAAACTTGAAAAATCTTTTTCCTGTTTATTAATAAAAGAACCTATTCCAACACCAGTATTCTTAACACCTAAACAAGTATGAAGATTAGAACCTCCAAGGTCAAGATCAACAAGTATCACAGTCTTACCTAAACGTGCAAGTTTATAACCAATATTAGCAACAAAAGATGTTTTTCCAACACCTCCCTTTCCACTTGCAACAGGAATAATTTTAGTCATCTTAAAATCCTATTAATTATTTTTCTTATCTTTATTAAACTTTTTCATAAAATCAAAAAACTTTAAAAAGCCTAATTTTTTAGAACTTTCCTTATAAGAAGTATCCTTTGTTTTAGAAACTGATATTAAATCTTTAATCAAATCCTTATTATTTGTAAAATTTTCAATCTTATCAGGTTTACCACAAATTACAATCTTATCATCCTTTAAGAAAAAATAATCTCCATCCACAAGTTCATATCTAGAATTACTTAAATTTCTAACAGCAATAACAGTAATACCTTTCTCACTTCTCAAATCAGCCTCAAGCAAAGTTTTACCTACATATTCTTTTGGAATAATTGTCTCAGCAACAATAATATCATGCCCAACAATACTATATGTTGAAAGATTAGGAGATACCAACAATGGTGTCAATCTTCGAGCAGCATCCTTGCTTGGAAATATAATTCTTGTAGCACCAAGAGTTTTTAATATTTCAGCATCATCCCCATCTTCAGTCTTAACGCATATTTCCTTCACACCTAAGAGATTACAATAATGAGTAACAAGAGCACTTTTCCCAAGATCATTATCAAAATCAATAATAACAGCATCAGTATCTACAGGAATAATTTTTTTTAATGCATTCTTAGTAAACTGATCTAAAATAAAACTTTCTGTAGCAATTACATCATATTCTTCAACCAATTCTTTTGAAGTATCAACAATAATTATTTGACAATCAAGCTTACTTAAATTTTCAAGAATATGAATTCCCAAATTACTAAGACCAATAATAACAAATGTCTTCACTTTATTCTAACCCACCAAAATATCCTGTCGTGGTCTTGTAAATTCTTCAAAACGAGAATTTCTAGAAACAAAAATTGCCATCGAAAAAAGCCCTATTCTACCCGCAAACATAGTAAAAATTATAATTACTTTACCTAAAAATGACAAATCTTGTGTAACCCCAACTGATAAACCAACAGTACCAAAAGCAGAAAAAACCTCATATCCCAAATCAATGACTCTCCATTTTCCACCACTCTCAGCAGCAAGAAGAACAAAAAATGAAAAACATAAAATAAAAACAGCTCTTACAAAAAATAAAAGTGCAAATCTTATACTATCAATTGAGACTTTATAAGAACCAATAATATAACCATTACCATCTTGCGATTTTATTACTGCAAGAATAATTAAGAAAAAAGTAGTAATTTTTATTCCTCCAGCAGTTGAACCTGGAGCACCACCAATAAACATAAATGGCAAAGAAAGCATTTGGGTTCTACTAGAAATAAGAGCATTGTCAAGATAATTAAAACCAGCTGTTCTTGTACTTATTGAATAAAATATTGCATTAAATATTAAAGTCCCAAGTGAATAACCATCTCTGAGTTTATGAATTTCTGAGAAAAAAAACACAACTGCACCAAAAAGAATTAAAAAAAAACTAAGCGTAAAAACAATTTTAACATGAAGGGATAATTTTTTACGATACTTCATAGTATTAGTAACATCACGATATACCATAAATCCAAGTCCTCCACAAATAATCAATATAGCAATAACAATTATGGCTTCAGGAACATCACGCCATGCATAAATACTCTCAGAATGCATCGAAAACCCTGCATTACAAAATGCTGAAACAGCAGTAAATAAAGCCTCAAGTAATGAAATCTTAATACCTCGAATTTTAAAAAACAATAATATTAATATCCCTCCAATTAATTCAATTGAAAAAGTCACAAAAAGTATATTTTTCAAAATTTTCAAAGGATTATACTCAATATTTGAAAGAGAATATTGTTTGATTATTCGAACATCAGTTAACTTGAGCTTGCGTTTAGGAATAAGCAAATAAAAGGTAGTAATTGTTATGAAACCAAGCCCACCAAACTGAATCAATAACATTATTACAATAAAACCAAAAGTAGAAAAACTTTCCATCTTAACAGTCACAAGCCCCGTAATGCTAACAGCAGATACAGATGTAAATAAAACATCTATATATTTTAAACTCTCAACATTATTCCAAGCAATAGGCAATAACAATAACAGAGAGCCTATAAACATAATTAAGATAAAATAACTAAAAAGAA
>NZ_LN609267.1:766608-766673 GCF_000825665.2 Borrelia crocidurae | reverse complement strand
CAAAAGAAGATATTCAAAAGCTAGAAATAAAATACAACACATTTTGGACTTGGATTTCAAATGAT
>NZ_LN609267.1:766311-766410 GCF_000825665.2 Borrelia crocidurae | reverse complement strand
GGATTTATTATTCAAAGGTGGTTGTGATCATGCTTCAACTAAAAAGTCTTTAGAAAAAGATATATCTATGAATAAGTTGGAGATTGATACTAAGCTTGG
>NZ_LN609267.1:765040-766299 GCF_000825665.2 Borrelia crocidurae | reverse complement strand
ATTTTATATCTTTTATAAAAGAATTGGATTTTAAAATTTTATATAAAAAAATTAAAAAAAGTCTAATTTATAAAAAAGACAATTTAAATATAGAAGTTAACGAAATTCAAAATCTTGGATTCTTTCTGGAAATCGAAAAAATAATTGACAATAAAAATGAACTAAATCTTGCCAAGCAAGAAATTTACAAAACAATACAAGACTTTAAACTACAAAATAATATTGAAAAAAAATCATACTTTGAACTATTATCTAATCAACTTAAGAAATAACACTTTAAAATCTAAGCTTAAACATGAAAATACAAATCCTTTTTTTTGATATTGTGCAAATTGAGGTTTGCAAGCAGATTTTTGAAAAATCTCAGATTCATTTAAAAAATACCAATTATTAGAATTTAAATAAATAAGTCTCACATTATTATCATCTTCAAACGTTAATAACAAATCATTACTATACTTTAAAATATCACTAACTACTCCTTTAATTTTAATATTTGGACTTACATTCTGCCATTTATCACATTGAAGAGTAGATATACTAACAATAGGTCTATCTTTTGTTATATAACTTAAAATAATCTGATCTGATTTAACATCAGATAAAATTTTAACAGAATTTGCCATATTTACAGATTGTATATTTACATTCGACCAAGTTTTTCCTCTATCAATAATAAATTCAGAATTCATATAATCATTTAATTTATAATTATAAAAAATTCCTAAAAAAGGTTCAGAAATAACACCAATACTTAAGACATCAACATCAGCAGTACCTTTAAACACATTAGAATCTACAATACTATTCCAAGTAGTTCCATATCCTCTATTTACAATAAAATTGACTTTATATTCATAACCAATTTTTTTCAAATAAGCTACATACAAATTGTCTTTATGATCAACACTAATATTTACTAAAAAACCAACATTGTCTCTCAATTTAGGACTAACATCAATCCACTTTCGACTATTAAATTTTCGAACTATAAGTTCACTAGGAAAATCACTGGTACTCTTAGTCGTAAATACAATATATAATTCCCCTTTAGAATTAATCACAAAATCAAAACATGAAATATCGGTAATATTATCATTAACAGCAGTACTGATATCAAACCAACCAATATTTTCAATAAATGAAGCAACTTTAATAGTATCACTATCTTCCATTTGATATGCAACATAAATATTACGCTTATAGGTTTTTAAAATATATTTTTTAAGCCTTGAACTTAACTTAAAACTTGGTAAATC
>NZ_LN609267.1:749664-764989 GCF_000825665.2 Borrelia crocidurae | reverse complement strand
TTAAAGAACTATCACCAATTATTGATTCCCTCTAGTTCATTAAGAGTAAAATTAATATTTACATTCTCTGATGTAACATAAATTACAGCATAAAGAACATCCTTTTGCAATGTAAGTTTAACATCATTTTTTCTTATCTTATCTGTTATATTTTTTTTATTAAAAACGTCATATACCATATATACAAAATCTGTCCCCAAAGCGACATCAAAAGTCAAAATATAATCAGAAGACTTGTCAACTTTTAAATAAATGCTTCCTTTTCCATTCTTGCTTGAAATGCTTAAAGGCTTAACTTCGGTCAACATTTGCTTTACATCAGCATAAGAATAAAAATTACTAAAAAAATAAATAAATATTAATAATAAATTACTTCTCATACTTGCCAAGATCCAAAAATATCATGACATAATCAATTAATGATATGACAGTTACAAAAGCAGAAATAACATATATTATTGCAACAATAAAAGAAAAACTAAAAGTTAAATTTAAAATTGAACTAATAAAACCATCAACAAAAGTAATAATTTTTAACTTATCAAAAGTATAAAGCAAAAGACTAGCAAATACAGCAATAGCATAAAATAACGATTTTATCTTACCTGAAATTCTAGCTTGCTGGATTATATTAAATTGAATAATTAAATTTCTAATAACACCAACAGAGAGTTCACGATATACAAATATCACAAAAAAATAATACGGAGTAATACCTTTATAAAAGAAAAAAACAAAATATGTTAAATGTTGCAACACATCTGCATAGGGATCTAAAATTTTACCTACATTACTAATTAAACCATATTTTCTAGCAATATATCCATCAATAATATCTGTAATTTCATTAAAAATAATTAAAAACCAAATTAAACTTAAAATTAAATAAGAATTCCACCAATATTCAATACATAATATAGATAAAATAACAAAAGATAATATAATTCTAAGGAGCGTTATTTTATTTGGAGTAATTATTTTTTTACTATGCAAGCTATAAGATCTCCTTATTACTTATCTTTAAATTCACAAATTCAAGAGCTTCTTTAAGCTCAAGTCCATTAATTTGCTCATTTGTTCTAGTTCTAATTGAAATTTTTCCTTCTACCACTTCTCTCTCTCCAATAATAAACATATATGGAACTTTTTTTGACTGATATTGTCTAATTTTTGCATTCATCCTCATATTACAATAATTATCAAATTTTATTCTAATTCCTTCATTTTGAAATCTAGACAATACTTCCAATGCATATTCTTCTACAACGCTATTTACAGGAATAATTACAACTTGAATAGGAGCCAACCATACAGGAAATGCTCCACCATAATGCTCCACTAAGATTCCAAAAAATCTTTCAATAGAACCAAGAAGCGCTCTATGAATCATAAAGGGTCTCTTTTCTTTGCCGTCTTCTGCAGTATAAGTCATCTTAAATCTTGCAGGAAGATTAAAATCAAATTGAATTGTACTCATTTGCCATGCTCTTCCAAGAGAATCAATTATCTTAAGATCAATTTTGGGGCCATAAAAAGCTCCTCCGCCTTCATCAATATCAAAGTTGATATTAAAATCAATCAAGGCCTTCTCTAAAACTTTAACAGCCATTTGCCAATCATCATCATCCCCCACAGCTTTCTCAGGTTTTGTCGAAAGATATGCCTTTAAATTAGTAAATCCAAATTTATTCCACATATCAATCGCAAAACGTAAAACCTCTCTAACTTCAAAATCTACTTGCTCATAAGTACATATAATGTGTGCATCATCTTGCGTAAAACCTCTAACACGCATAGTACCATGAATCGCACCTATTTTTTCATAACGATAAACAGTACCAAGTTCAGCCCATCTAAATGGCAAATCTCTATAAGAATGCTTATCAGTATTATAAATTGCAATATGAAATGGACAATTCATAGGCTTAACATAATAATCACTTCTATCCATCTCAATTTTTTCAAACATGCTCTCTTTATAAAAATTTAAATGACCAGAAGTTTCCCAAATCCAAGATTTACCAATATGAGGAGTAAAAAGTATATCATAACCATTCTTAAAATGCTCTTCTCGCCAAAAATTCTCTATTAAAGCCCTTATTCTAGCACCATGTGGATGGAAAAAAATAAGACCAGGCCCTATCTCCTCATGAACAGAAAACAAATTAAGTTCACGACCAAGCTTTCTATGATCTCTCTTTTTTATCTCTTCTTGTAATTTCAGATATGCTTTTAAGTCCTTTTCATTATTCCATAAAGTTCCATAAATACGACTTAACATTTTATTTTTTACATCGCCACGCCAATAAGCACCAGCTATACTAGTTAATTTAAATGCTTTTGGATCAAGCTTATTCATATTATCAACATGAGGACCTCTACAAAGATCCGTAAAATTATGACTCTTATATATTGTAATCTCATCTGTAACATCAAAATTTTGAATTAAATCTATCTTATAAGGTTCATCTTTAAAAAGCACTAACGCCTGCTCTCTCGTTATAACCTCTCTTATAAAAGGACTACCCGTCTTTAAAATTTCTCTCATTTTATGTTCTATTAATAAAAGATCATCTTCTGAAATGTGCTTTTCAAAATCAAAATCATAATAAAAACCATCTTTAATTGGAGGACCTATAGCAATCTTAGTATTTGGAAATAATTCAAGAACAGCTTCTGCCATAACATGTGCAATCGAATGTCTCTTTTTATAAAGAATACTATCCTTATCTAATTTTTCACCCATAACAACACCTTATAAACTTTAAAATTTGCAGCATGAAAACATTATAATAAATTCACAACTTAAAAAATCATAGATAAACAACAAATCTTCTCAATACAATATACAAAAAAATTTATCAAAAAAACAGATAAAATAATAAGAAAAGAATATAAATTTATCAGTCCATAGTTACTATAGATTCAATATTAAAGTAAAGAGCCATAGCCAAAAAGAAAGTAATAGTCGATGAACCACCATAAGATAGAAAAGGCAAAGGTATACCTGTAATTGGTAAGAGACCTAAAGACATACCAATATTAAAAGCAGTATGAAAAAATAAAAGACACAATACACCAGCAAGAATTAAAGACATATATCTATCTTTGCTTTTATCCATTATTATTAAAATCCTAAAAAAAATAAGAAAAAATAATATTAAAACAATACTTACCCCTAAAAAACCAAATTCTTCAGCAAGAATTGAAAAAATAAAATCAGTACTTTGAGACGGAACATAATTTGCATGAGTATAAGGACCTTTTAAAAATCCCTTACCAAAAATACCTCCAGAACCAATGGCAATCTTTACTTGATTTAAATTCCAACCAGCACCTTTAAGATCAATATTTGGATCTAAGAAAACTAAAAACCTCTTAATTTGATAAGGTTTCATAAATTTTGACAGAAATTTAGAACAAAAAGCTGCTATTAACAAAATTGAACTCGCAAATGATATATAAAAATAAATAAGCCTAATATTCAAGTTATATTTTGAAATAAAAAAACCTATAACAGAGGATAAAAATATCAAGGCCAATACCAAAAAAGCTACTTTAAAATAAAAATTATTAGAAAAGATTAAATATAATGTATTACCCATATCCGCTTTATATTCATACCAAACAGGCAATACTACAAAAATAAATGATAAAAATCCTGTTAAAGTAAAATATAAAATATAGTGTATATCTACACCAGCAAAGAAAGAAATAAAGATAAACATATTCAAATAAACTATGGCTGTACCAAAATCAGGCTGCAAGAATACAAATAGAATAACAGGTAAAATTATAATAAATGCAAAAACAAAAGCAAAGAAATTATGATATTCATTTTTACTACTATAAAATTTGGCAAGAGTTAAAATAACAATAATTTTCCCAAATTCTGAGGGTTGTCCACCTAATTTCCAAATCCCAATCCAAGATTTAGCTCCATTAACAGTAATACCAAAAACAGCAGTAAAAATCAAAGAAATAACTAATAAAGAATATAAAGGATAAACCATACCATATATGATCTTAAGATCATACCTTCCTACTACAAAAATTACAAAAAACCCACCAATAACCCATATAATCTGTTTAATATACTCTATTTTCATTAAAGAACCATTAGAAGTATAATCACTGGAATATATAAGCAAAATCCCAATAAAAGATATCATTACTAAACTAAATAATGTCAAACTATCATAACTTTTTCTAAAAACAGCCATATTTTACCTAATATACCATGGTTTATATTCTCTAAGAATATCTTCATAACTCTGTTTAGCAAAAATTCCTTGCATCATTAAATCTACAGATTTAGCAGGCCACATACCTGCATTACTTCTTCCCTCAACAAAACTAAAAATAACAATTTGTTTACTCGATACTTCATTATAAGGAGCAAGACCAACAAAAGAACTATTTTCAACCCCAATAACACCCGTTTGTCCTGTACCTGTCTTACCTACAACTTCAACAGCTTTTGTTAAAACTGAATTTTTAGCAGTACCATAAGTTACAACATTTCTCATATATTTTTTCAAAAGTCTAAAAGTACGTTTACTAATAATATTTGTTTTTCTAAGAACTTCAGGAACATTTTCAAGAATGACTTCATTAGTATTACCATTTAAAATTTTACTAACAATTCTTGGTTTATAAATAACACCTTCATTGGCAATCATAGCTACCATATTTACAATCTGAATAGGAGTAGCATTTAAAAAGCCTTGACCTATTGAAAAATTAACAGTATCACCTCCTACCCAAGGTTGACTGAAAGTTTTCTCTTTCCATTCTGGACTTGGAAGAAGTCCAGAAACTTCATTTGGTAAATCAATCTCTGTTTTTTCCCCAAAACCATATTCTTTTGCATATTTAACTATTCTCTCAACACCAAGATATTTAAGTCCCACCATATAAAAATAAACATTACATGAATGAGCAACAGCATGCTCTAAATCAACATAACCATGCCCAACACGATTCCAACAATGAAACATTCTATTTCCCACCCTAAAATAGCCCTGACAATGAAGTTTTTTATTTTTATCCAAAACTTGTTCTTCTAACAAAGCCGTAGCCATAACCAGTTTAAAAATAGATGCGGGTGGATAAACCGACTGGATTGCTCTATTTAAAAACGAATAATCCTCTCTAGAATGTTTATTATAAACATCATTCATTGAATAATAAGGATAATTATGCAACGCCATAACACCTCCTGTTGAGGGCTTTAATACCACTACAGTTCCATATCTCTTACCTAAAGTATTCTTAGCAAGCATCTGAACATCTTTATTAATATTTAAAACAATATTATGACCAGGTATCATATGCTCGATAATAGAACCACTATCTATCTTTCTTTCTCTAGAATCTACTCTATATTTAATTAAACCTTCTTTTCCTCTAATATAACTATCATAAATTTGCTCAACTCCTAATTTTCCTATTGTAGAATTGTTATCATATCCTTTAACATTATAAAAAGCACGTAATTCCCTTTGATTAATCCTACCAACATATCCAATAGGATGAGAATAAGAATCATCTACCAAATAATTCCTTTTAAATGAATATGTCCACAAAAGAGCAGGATAATAACTTCTCTTCTCAGCAATCCTAAATAACATTTCTGGATTAAGTTCAATTATTTCCACATCCTTTAAATACCCTCTAGTAGCCTCAATTTTAGAAAGAATAGGTTCCCTATCAATACCTAAAATATCTGATAAAAAATTTAACATTTCATCTCTATCTTTAACAGACATACTATAATATTGTTCCAAGCTAATCTTTAAAACAAAAACTGTAAGATTATTTGCAAGAACATTAAAATTTGAATCTAAGATCTCCCCTCTTGAAGCACTAACCTTTTCAACTCTAGATAAAAGAACTGTTGCTTCCCTATCATAAAACAAATGTTTTCCAATCTGCATCTTAAATAAAGTAAAAAGGTAAGAAAAAAAAACGAAAGATAGAAGAAACATTCCAAACTTATATCTAATGCCCGAAACAAGTTTCATTTTAATTAATATTCCTCCCTAATAGTATAAAAACTCCTTGTGAAATAATTTAAAATTGGATATAAAAAATTTAAAAATACTATATTGATAATAAGATTTAGATCAAATATTGAATAATTAAAACCTTTAAGATCAACAAAATCTGCAAAAATCATTGCTACAAACCAAATAATAAATTTTGAAAAAATAAAAAACATTGTTACACTAAACATACTTTTTGGAACAACTATCTTGATTTTATAGAGCAGATAAAATACTAAAACATAACAAAATACAAAAAAACCAAGTGGCAATCCATTAAAATATTCCATAATAAAACCATGTAAAATACTTGAAATCAAACCTACATTAAAAGCAAAATTTAAAGAATTAAAAATTAAAATAATTAAAAATATATCTACTGAAAAAGAAAAACCTATATCACAATAATATTGAAAAATTTGTCCCAAAAGCACGCTAATAATATAATACAATATAAAAGATATCAATTTTTCATCCTCTCATCACCCTTAATCAAAAACACATATTCTAATTTATCTAAAATTATTATGGGTTCAATTTTAATACTCAAAAGCGAATTATATTCAAGAACATCAAAATGAGTAATTTTACCTATATAAATGCCACCAGGATAATCACTAAAACCAGCCGTAACAACAGAATCCCCAACTTTCAAAAAATTTTCAGCCAATTTATTAACATAATTCATTTCAAGAACCTCACCATATCCCTTACCTTCAACAAGACCTATAAATTTACTATTTTGAATTCTCGCAGAAACAAAATTTTCATAACTGGTTAAAGGTAAGATTCTTGAAGTATTTGCATAAACTTTGACAACTTTGCCAACAAGACCACTAAATCCATCTTGATAAGCAACGGCTATCATATTTTTTTGAACACCATCATTATAACCTTTATTAATTGCCATTAGAGATGAAATATTTGCATAATTTAGATAAATTATCTCGGCTGAAATAAAATCATTAGAATGTTCAGAATAAAATTCAAGTTGTTCTTTAAGTCTAGAATTTTCTTGTCTTAATACTTGAACATTCTGAATAACTATCTCAAGTTGTTGTATGCGCTTCTTATAAGCTTCTATAGTCTCACCATAATCTTTATATTCATTTATTGCTTTAAAAATACTAGAGACAAAATTAAAAAATTCATACATATTCCTTTGAATATATGAATTTAAAGTAAAAATAAAAAAATCATCTCTTTTCTTCACCCTAGAACCATTTGTGTCATAAAACATAAGAACAGTAGCAAATATTAATACAGTTATTACTTTAATAAAATCCTTGAATTTAACAAGAAACTTCATATTTATTCTTTAATTACTCTATATATATTTTTACTTACAATATCTATTCTATTAGCATAATCATAAAATAGACCAGCTCCAACAGCTACAGATAAAAGAGGATTATCCGCAACGTAAACTGGAACTCCTGTTTCCTTTGATAAAAGCCTACTAAGTCCTTTAAGAAGAGCCCCACCTCCTGTTAATATAATGCCACGCTCAACAATATCAGTTGCAAGCTCCGGAGGAGTTGCCCCAAGAGTTCTCTTAACCTCATCAACAACGGTACTAATGGGTTCTTGCAAAGACTCTCTTACTTCCATAGAATCAATAATTTGCTTTCTAGGAAGACCCGTAACAGCATCTGTTCCTTTAATATCTATTGTCTCTATTTTCAAATTATGAGTATCTGGATAAACATTACCTATTTTAATTTTTAATTTTTCAGCTGTTTGTTGTCCAATAATAATATTATGAGCATTCCTCATATATTTAATAATACTCTCATCAAATTCATCACCACCTGTTCTAATAGCTCTACTTACAACCATACCACCAAGAGAAATAACTGATATTTCGGTAGTTCCTCCTCCAATATCGCACACCATATGACCTGTTGGCTCAAAAATAGGAATATCAGATCCAATAGCAGCTGCAAGAGATTCTTCAATCACTTTAACCTCACGAGCACCAGCATTCATTGCACTCTCTTTTACAGCTCTTCTCTCAACTTCAGTAATACAAGTTGGAACTCCTATTACCATTCTTGGTTTAAAAAATAATTTTTTTCGAGAAAAAATCTGACCTATAAAATACCGAATCATTTTTTCTGTATTCTCAATATCAGCAATAACACCATCACGAAGTGGTCTTACTGCCTTAATATTCTCTGGTGTTTTCCAAAGCATCTTCTTTGCATTACGACCAACAGCTACCACCCTATTATTCTTATTAACATCAATAGCAACTACCGAAGGTTCACTCATAACTACACCATAATCCTTAATGTAAACCAAAGTATTGCATGTACCAAGATCAATACCAATATCTATCAAAAAAGATTTAAAAAAATTCAAATCAATCTCCCTCTAAAAATCCTCCGGGCTAATTTTAAGCCTTTCCCTTGCTTCTTCTAAATAAGGATTAATGCTTAATGCTTCTCGCCAATATTTTCTAGCCTTAGGATAATCTTTATCTCTTTTTCTATATATGTCTCCTATTTTAACATAAACATTAGGATTTAAACTATTAATTTTCAAGACTTTATCATAGCAATTAAAGGCATCCTCATAAGCACTTCTCTCAAAATAAATATTTCCATAAAGTAAATATACCTTTTGCACTAAATTATCATCTCGCTTATCTCCTTTTAATGATTCATGCTCTTCTTCTAAAAATTTATTTATATATTCAATACTCTTATCAATATCTCCTGCCTTATAATTAACATATGCCAAACTCCAAAGAATAAGATCAGATTTATTTTCTCTATAAGCCTTTTCAAAAAATTTTAAACTAGAATTATAATCTCTTAAGAGTTGATAAGAATACCCCAAATACTCAAAAATATCTTTTTTTACATTTACAAAATCAAAACTACTTGCATATAAAGCCTTATTTAAATATTTAACAGAAAGATCACTATAATACTCACCCTTATGAGAATAAGCTTTTCCCAAAATATAATAAAGTGAACTCATAGGAACATCATCATTAATAGACATTAAAAACCTCAATCTTTCTATTGCATTATCCAAAAATTGATTTTTTAAATAACTATCATTTAACATTAAAGAATAATAAAAATATGAAAATCCAAGAAGTAAATTTAGATTAAAATCAAATTTATTTTCTTTAATACCATTCTCAGCATAATCTATTATTTCTTTGTACTCCTTATTCTCCCACAAAACAAGCAAATTTACCTCGGTAGGACCTGCTTTTAAATAAGAATTAGAAAAAGCTTTTAAATAAGATAAAATAAAAAAAAGAAAGAATACAAGTGATAAACTTATAACAAAATAAAAAATAAATTTCAAATAATTGATTCCCATAAAGATTCTCTAAAAAATTTAAGTTGATATCCATAAGCCGAGTTCTGTATTATGTCATCATCTATCTTGTTTTTCCATCACTGAAAAAATCATGCAATCTACCCACAAGCATACCCTCAAGAGCTAAGGAAGCTTGTTTACTTGATTTTGCTCCTAATGAGGTTTGTCTTGACCTTATTTATCACTAAATAAGCGGTGAGCTCTTACCTCACCTTTTCACCCTTACCCTAAGGCGGTAATTTTCTGTGACACTATCTTAAGTCTTTCAACTCCTAGGCATTACCTAGCATTATGCTCTTATTGGAGCTCGGACTTTCCTCTCAAGATACTGAAATACAGTATGTTAAGCGATGACTGGATATCAACTTCAAATACACACATAAATTTTAAAATATTATTCTATAAGATCTGCTAAACCACCAGGAATCATCCCCAACCCAACTTCAAATTTATCCTGATAATAAAGTATTCTACTACAATAAGGACAAAACTTAATATCATCTGGTTCACGCCTCACCTTATTTGCAAATTCCACAGGAAGTATCATATGACAACCCTTACAAACACTGTCAATTAAAGGTACAACTCCATTAGATTTATTGCGAATAATTCTTTGAAATTTAAATAAAAAATCCTCATCCATACGAGAAGAATATTTTTCTTCTTCACTTTTTATAGAATCAAGTTTTTTGACAATTTCTAAAAGTTCATTTTCAAGATCATTACTCTCAACAGCATAAATATTTTGCTCAATCTCAAGTTTACTCTTAACATCGGCTATTTCCCTGTCTACTTTAGTCTTAAGTCCAGTAATATGTGTCATCTTCTTTCTAATAGCAACTTCATCATCAATAATGGTTTGCAATTCTTTTTCAAGAGCCTCATACTCCCTTTGAGTCTTGATACTATCAATTTTCTCTTCAGCCTTGCTCTTTCTTACATTAATATCTTGAATATCTAATTTTAAAGATGCATCTTCTTTTTGATATTCCCTAAATCGTAATTGCAATTCGGCAAAAGTCTCAACAAGTCCATCAATTTGAACTTTTTTAGTTTGCAAATATTTAGGAATATTCCTTTGGCGTTCTTCAAGTTCAAATTTAGACTTATATATACCTTCAAGATTTCTCAATATATCAATATTACTCTCCACGAAGACCTCCTTATTCAATTTAAATCTTCCAAATAATCTTTAAGTTTCTGGGTTTTTTTTGGATTCTTAAGTCTCCTCAAGGCTTTAGACTCAATTTGTCTAATTCTCTCTCTTGTAACATTAAAATGTAATCCTACTTCTTCAAGAGTTAAAGAATATCCATCCTCAAGACCAAATCTCATCTTAACAACTTCTTGTTCTCTCTCTGGCAAAGTTCCAAGAACTGCCCTTATTTGATCCTGTAATACAACAAAAGATGTATGCTTTGCTGGATTTTTAATCGCCTTATCTTCAATAAAATCACTAAGCACAGAATCCTCTTCTTCTCCAATTGGTGTTTCAAGTGAAACAGGTTCTCTTGAAACATTCTTTACGGTTTTTACTTTTTTGAGATCCCAACCAAGCCTAATTGATAACTCTTCATCTGTTGGATCTTTACCTAAAACCTGAACTAAATATCTTGTTTCCCTATTAAGTCTATTTATCTGTTCAATCATATGTACAGGTACACGAATGGTACGTGCCTGATCTGATATTGATCTTGTTATTGCCTGACGAATCCACCATGTAGCATAAGTAGAAAACTTAAATCCCCTTTTATACTCAAATTTTTCAACCGCTTTAATTAGACCAATATTACCCTCTTGAACAAGATCAAAGAAATGTAAACCTCTATTAGCATATTTTTTAGCAATACTTACAACAAGTCTCAAATTAGCTTTAATTAATTGATCCTTTGCATGTTGCATCATTTGTTTACCCTTAAGGATCTCTTCTGACATACTTATTATCTTATCCATTGGATATTCATAATACATCTCAATCCTCTCAAGTTCTTTTTGAGCAAGTTGAGCTTCTGTAATTTGTTCCTTAATTAAATCTTCCCTAATATTTAAAGATTTTTCTATTCTCTCTCTCTTCTCAGGAATAGCCAAATCCCTGCCAAGAATTCTAAGATTTCGCACCTTATCTATTTTCAATCTATCCAGTATAGATTTTTGTTGCCTCTTTAAATCTTTTATCTTACTAGCAGAATCAATATAATCATCTGAAAATAAACGTAATTCCTCCTGATATAAAGGAATCGACTTAAGAAGCTCTTTTATCTGTAATCTCTCATTAGTAATACTCTCTTCAAAAATATCCTCACCAAGTTCATATAATCTATGCTTTCTCTCAACATACTTGACTAAACGATCCTGGAATGGCTTTAATAAAGATTTATAAAATGAAGTAATTCTTTTTTTTTTGTTATAATAATCAAAATTATTATCTTTTTCCCTTTCTCTATCTTTTTTAAAAAATTCCTCTTTGTCAACTCTTGAATAAATAGCATTAACCAAATTATAATAATTCTCTATAACTAATCCCTCGTTCTTAAGAATATTTTCAATTATACTCTCCCCAGAATCCATTTGTTTTGCAAGTTCTACTTCTTGATTTCCAGTTAATAAAAACTCTTTTCCTATTTCTTTTAAATAAAGTCTTATTGGATCCTCAGAATTACTATCTTTTAATAAACCACTCTTAATGTATCCTGAATTATAATCTTCTTTGTCTAAAACTTCATCATCAAAATCATCCAATTTATCATCAAGCTCATCATCAACCTGAATAGCATCATCTAACATCATACATTGACTATCAAGCTTACTTGCCTCATGAAGTTCATCAACATCACAAATATCTGACCCTATTTTTTCATTAATCAAACCTATCCCCTCATTTTCAAGAATTCCATAAATACAATCAATATTATCAGGCTCTAACATATCTCCTGATAAAAAAGTTGATAGGTCCTCAAAAGTAATTTCCTTTTTATCTCCCAAATAATTTAAAATAGTCTTTATTAATTTTGAATTTTTTTTCTTAAAAGCCTGCAAGTCTTTATTATCTACACTATTCATTTAAATATATCCTCAGATTTTCTCTTTGCATATTTAAAAACATCAATTCTCTTATCTGGGCTTTAGCATCTATCGAAACATAATTTTTGATCATCTCTTTAAATGCCAAAATTCTATTTTCTACTTTTCTCTTTTTAATTGCAAATAAAATTTGCTTAACCATCTCATCATCCACTTCAAACTCTACTCGTAACATATTTTCAAAAAAAATTTCACTAATACTACCATATTTACTTTTTAATAATTCTTTTAAATTAAACAATGAAAAACTCTTATTATTATCAAACAAATTTTCAAAACATACAAAAATTTTTTTTACATCAATATCATACAAGTCACTATCATTAATATTACGCCTTATTATAGTAAAATAATTAAAGTCTTTCAATAAGGCAACCAATAAATATCTCTCATAGGTATTTACCTCATAAGAACATGCATTCTTCTTATAGCTAGCAATTGCTTTCTTTTCTCTCATACTATAATAATCTTTTCTTAAAGTTTCCAATTTAACACCCAATTTACTCTCAAGTTTTGACAATAGAAGATCTCTTTGTGTATTAGTACTTGATAGACCTATCAAATTTATAAATAAATTAACCATACTGTTTAAATCTGTAGTTTTATTTAAATCATATTTTAGAGAATATTTTTCTAAAAGATATTCAAAAGCATCACAGCTATCATTAACCATATTACTTAAAACAGAAACACCCTTATTCTTTAAAACATCCGCGGGATCAACTCCATATTTCATCCTAATTACACTTACATCAATATTAAAAGGCAAACAAATTTGATATGCTTTCAAAGTAGCTACAAGTCCAGCCATGTCATCATCAAAACATATTAGTATTTTATCGGCATATCTCTTAATTAAAGCAAGATGTTGTGTTGAAAAAGAAGTACCAAGTGTAGAAACGGCTATCTTGATACCCGCTGTAAAAAATGCAAGAACATCGATATATCCTTCCGTTAAAATGATAGATCTAGTTTCCTTAATCATAGAAAGGCCTTCATAAAACCCATAAAGTAACTCTCTTTTTTTAAAAACTCTTGTTTCACTTAAATTAATATATTTAGAGCCATTATTTTTACCTAAAATTCTACCTCCAAATCCTACCACATTTCCTTTAAAGTCTTTAATTGGAAAGATTAATCTTCCAGACAAAATTGAAAACTTTTCCCTTCGACTAGCAAACAAACCACTCTTACTTAAAATACTACTAGAATATCCTTTTGAGACTAAAAAATCATAAAAACTTGACTTACCTACAACATCACATAATAAATAACCAATATTAAACAAATCAACAATCTCTCTTGATATTCTCCTCTCTTGCAAAATATTATTTATGAAATAAGTTTATTATTATTTAAAAAAAATTGAATAACTTTAATATATCTTAGCATTTAAATTATATATCTCTGAAATTAATGCCTTATCATGAATTTTACGTTTAATTCCCATACTTCTTGTAGCACTATCATATTCAATTCCTATTTTAGTGCACAAAGAATCAACAGCATCATTATAATCAAGTTTTTCAATATCCATTAAAAATTTAACAACATCTCCCCCTTTTTTGCATCCAAAACAATAAAAAAGTCCTTGAGAAGGGGTTATAGTAAAAGAAGGTGTTCTCTCAGCATGAAAAGGACAAAGACCTTTATAAAAAGCTCCTGATTTAACCAACGAAACATGTTCACTTATTATATTAACAATATCTACTCTTTGTTTAATTAAATCTATGATTTTAGCATATTCCATATTGTATTTAATCCTTAGTAATAAAACTACGAATATAACTATTTGCAGCTAAAAGGTGATCACTATAAACCGAAGAAAACTTATGTGTCCCGACTTTAGGATCTTTTATAACAAAAAACAAATAATTTGTATTATCCGGGAAAAAGGCTGCTGTTAAAGATACAATTCCAGCATTAGCAATTGGTCCTGGAGGATAACCTTTATTAATATAAGTATTATATTGAGAATTAATCTCTAAATCTGAAAAATAAATTCTTGTGGGATGAGGCTTATTTAACTCCTCAGTAATAATATACTCAATTGTAGCACAAGATTGCAATGCCATATTAGATTTTATTCTATTATAAAAAACAGATGCCATTATTGGTGCTTCATTTTTAACTCTATATTCACGTTCAACAATAGATGCAATAATAACTTTATCATAAAGATCCTTACTAGAATACGATTTATAATCTATACCAATAGAATAAAGTTTGTTAAAAAAGTTACTAACAAAAACTCTAATTATTTCTTTCATATCCATACCTTTATAAAATTTATAAGTATCTGGAAATAAAAATCCCTCAACAGAATCATACTCAAGTCCAAGTTCATTAACAAAGTTAACATCATTGATTAAATCAATAAAACTTTGTACATTGCTAATAATGCCTGATTCATTCAATTTTAAAGCTATTCTTCTACCAGTATACCCTTCAGGTATAGTAATATTAATAGGAAGTATAGGTCTTCCTTTTAAAAACTCTTTATAAACATCAAAAGTTGAACAATAACCATTAATCAAATACTTGCCTTCTCTAAAGTTTTTATCACTACCAAAAAAATAAGAAATTGCTATCAATAATTTAGCAGATCTAATTAAATCCTTTCTCTTAAGCTCCCAAGCAATTTTTTTAACCCCCCATCCCTTTTGAATTTCAAATTCATATACCAAATCAGATTTAAGAGGAGAAGAATTTAAAAAATATAAGAAAGATAAAAAAAGGAATAATAAAAGCAAAAACACAAAAAGGGAAATAAAAATCTTTTTTATTACCATAAGAATACAAAATCTCTTTTAAAAGAAGAAAATCACGTCTACATACCTTCAACTAAATAATAA
>NZ_LN609267.1:748360-749589 GCF_000825665.2 Borrelia crocidurae | reverse complement strand
ACTTTAAGATGCATTAACCTTAACATTAAAACTATACTCTAAATGATAAAACAAGACCTCCCAAAACATTTAGACAAATTATATAACCTTTAAAGTGGGGAGGGTGGGATTCGAACCCACGTAGGCAAAGCCAACAGATTTACAGTCTGCCCCGGTTAACCACTTCGGTACCGCCCCATAAAGCCGACTGTCGGATTCGAACCCACGACCTACGGTTTACAAGACCGCCGCTCTCGACCACCTGAGCTAAGCCGGCATAATAAAGCTAATGGTTAGTTTATAAAAATAAAATACATTAGTCAATAGTAAGTTTAAAATAAATCAACTACCTAATCAAGAAAAACTTTTATAAAAAAAGAACAAAAACAAATAACAAAACTCAAAATCAAAATAACACAATGTTTAAATTTTCGTCCTTTAAATACATAAAAAAATATCGCTCTAGTAATCTCAAGACCAAAAGAAACAGAACTTAATACAATTGTAAACTCAAGAGAAAATTTTTGAAAAGAATGCATAAAAATATTATAAGCACCAGCTAAAAACATAAAAAAACTAAGTATAGAATTAAGAAATAAAACTATTACCAAAACCCTAATAAGAAGTGAAGATAATTTTATCAAATCATTTGATTTATAGTTTTTCATAATAAACTATAAATTTTCAAGCACAAAAAGAGCTTGCTTAACGATAAGCAACATATTATTAATAACATAACTTAAACTGATTTTAACATTATCTTCTGTTGATAATTTATTAAACATATTAAGAGCACTTTGTATAAAAGCATTATTATTATCCAAAAGAGCCATATATTTTTCCCTAAGATCAACAAAACAAGATATAAACTTAAATACTAACCTTTTAATTGTTTCAACCTCCCTTAAGCACCATTCTAAAGTTTTATCTCTATAAGAATCATCACTGCTATAATCCTCGCTATTATAATTTTCATACTCTCCATTTCGATAATTAAGCTCAAAATATAAATCATAAATTTCTTTTCTCAATATATTGATATCTCTCTCAAGCTTAATATACAAACTCCTTAAATCAGTATTATGAGCAAGTACTACATTGTTTACAGTTTTAAGAACTTCCATCATTCTCACATCATAAATACATTTGAAAAATTCATTCATAAAGTAAAGTTTCTTAAAAACTGAATAGTCAAGATCTAATCCTTTAAAAATTACCTTATCTAAATTCATAATGACATTATAATTTTT
>NZ_LN609267.1:748096-748328 GCF_000825665.2 Borrelia crocidurae | reverse complement strand
GATGTAACGGATTTAGAATAATTCTCAACAAGTTGTTCACTAACATTTAAAAATAAAATATTTTCATAAAAACTTCGAACATCAAAACAAGGAACATATTTTTTTGGTGTTAACACTGGATTTTCATAATAAATTTTAAAAACATCTAAATAAGGCAAGGTTTTTGACAAATTAATAAGTTTTATAATAATACCCAACATATTTTTAAAAATAGAATCGACATCCAAAAGGT
>NZ_LN609267.1:746398-748011 GCF_000825665.2 Borrelia crocidurae | reverse complement strand
TTACAATATCTCTCAACGTATGCACAATCTCACAAAAACATTTAAAATATTTATCAACACTCTCAAAGCTAGTACTAATTGTCCCATCAAGATCAGCAATATCAAAATTATCCTTATCATCTAAAAGTTCAATATCAAAGAAAGAAAAAAAAGATTTATAAGGAAAAAATGCAACACTATTTAAAATATAAAAAAATTCAAACATCTCTTCTACAACCACATAAATTTGCGAAGGTATTGAACTAATATAATTATTAATCTTTATCTTAATAATCTCGTCTAACTCTTTTTGACTCTTATCTTTTTTTACAAATTGCTCATATTCTTCAGGTTCTAAAAAATCTTCCATCTTGCTTTTAGAGTTAGGTATTTTACCTTGAATAATCTCAAACATCGCCTGTTCCACAATATTATCTGACTCTAACATCCTAAAATATCCTTTAAGTTTTATCAAATGACAATAAAACTCAAAAAACATTTCTACAAAACCTACCCGTAAATAACCTTTTCTAAAATCTATCACAGAATTCTTGTACATATTATTCACACGCCTTTCTAAGTTTTTAAGAAGATATATTTTATAAACATCTTCTTTGGTTCGATCTCTCTGAAAAAAACTTAAAATATATATCCATATCCTTATCCAAAAAGATTCTTCCATAAATTTTTTAGAGAGAAAATCATCAACCTGAACAGCAGAATCTGAATCTAAATAATTAGAACTATTTAAAGATAATACCGAAGAATTTAAACTTAAATTTTTTTTAATTTCTCTTATCAATTTAGCCCTTGAATCTCTTGAAAGCTTATCAATAGAATCATATACACTAACATTACTCTTGTCCATAAAACCCCATTTATAAATATTTAATATAAATCGAACAAATATTATTTTATGATATTTAAGNNNNAACTAAAACCTTATCTTAACCTTAGAAAAAATAGTATTTCAACTATAATATATTTCTATATGAATCTAGGTAATAACACTAAAGATATAATAAAAATTAGTCAAATCTTTAATAACCATAACTATGAACTTTTCCTAGTAGGAGGCGCATTAAGAGACTTACTTCTTAAAAAGATACCTTATGATTTTGATTTTACAACAAATGCAACTCCAAAAGAAATAATGAAATTATTTCCAACAAATATACAAACAGGAATAAAATATTTTTCTACGTATCATTTTTAATAAAAAAATTTTTGAAATCACAACTTATAGAATAGACATAGATTATGAAAACAAACGCTCTCCTAAACAAATAAAATTTACAAAAAATTTAAAGGAAGACTTAAAAAGACGGGACTTCACAATAAATGCAATCGCAATGCATACACTTAACTTCGAAATAATAGATTACTACAACGGACAACAAGATCTTAATAAAAAAATAATAAAATGCATAGGAAATCCAAATAAACGATTTGAAGAAGATGCTCTTAGAATTCTTAGAGCTGCAAGATTTGCATCCACACTGAATTTTACAATTGATAAGAATACATTAATTCTACATGAAATACTAAAAAAACAATATTTTATTTCTATCAAAAGAAAGAATCAATAATGAATTTATCAAACTTTTAGAGGGAGAAAATCCAACAAAGGGAAT
>NZ_LN609267.1:743180-746280 GCF_000825665.2 Borrelia crocidurae | reverse complement strand
TATTTTTACTATAAAACAAGACATATCAAATTTAAAACAAAACTTAAAATTACTCAAGTTTTCAAACAAAGACATTAAACTAATATTATTATATAAAACAACTATCAACGCAATTCATAAATTAAATCCAAAAAAATTACATCATATTAGAATTTTTTTAAGCAAAACTACCAGAGAAAATTATAAAGAAACACTTGATATATATAAAGCCCTTAAAGGAAAAAACAACAAGTTTAAATTTATAACAAATAAGATTAAAAATAACAAGCTGTTAAGAGATCCATTATCTTTAAAAGAATTGCAAATAAATGGCAACGATGTTAAAAAGTTCCAATTAAGAACCCACAAAAACACTGGTATAATTCTCAATCATCTACTTAATGAAGTACTAATAGAGCCTAAATTAAATAAGAAAGAAATTTTGCTTCAAAAGATTAAAGATCAATATTCACAATATTTTTAAGTGCCATTTCAGCTGCTATCATCTCAGCCTCTTTTTTAGACTTTCCTTTGCCATTAGATACAAATTTATCATTAACATAAAGTTCAACACAAAAAATCTTATTATGATCAGGACCTAATTCTTTAGCCAATTTATAACTTGGTGAAATTTTATATTTTTTTTGAACATATTCTTGCAATAAACTTTTATAATCTTTAAAATCACCACGATTAAACATTAACCTTATATGTACTTCAAAAAGTTCTACCACAAAAGTAGAGGCTTTTGAAAAGCCCCCATCAAGATAAAGTGCACCTACAAAAGCTTCAATAGCATCTGCAAGAATGCCTTTCTTATTACGTCCATCATTATTTTCTTCACCTCTACCAAGCAAAATATAATTACCAAGATTAAGTTCTCGAGCAATACTAGAGAGAGAATCTTCACTAACAATATAAGACCTAGCTTTACTAAGCTCACCTTCACTCTTATCAGGATAAAATTTATACAAATAATCTGTAATAATAAGATTAAGAACAGAATCTCCCAAAAATTCCAATCTCTCATTATTAGCATATTTCTGATCAAATTCATTTGCATATGATGAATGACTTAAAGACATATTTAACAAATAAATATCATTAAAATCAATATGCAGACCCATTAAAAACTCATTTAACTTTTGTTTTCGATCCACATCCAACTTCACTACTGAAGAACCCATTATAGTTAACCCTTCTTCTTTTCAATAAAAGCAACAACATCACCTATAGTCTCAAACTCGCTAGCTTCATTTTCTGGAATTTTATCATCAAATGCTTCTTCAAGTAAATATAAAAGCTCATAAATATCTAAACTGTCTGCACCAAGATCTTCAACAAACCTAGATTCCATAGTAATCTCATCTTCTTTCTTGTCAAGCTGCTCGGATATAATAGACCTAACCTTTTTAAAAATCTCATTTTGATCCATAAACAAACATTCCTCGTTCAAACTATAATCCTAATTCTAAGTATTGACTATTTCGATAATAACCACACTTTGCACATATTCTATGCCTTATTGCAAGGTTACCGCAATTTGAACATTCCTGAAATTGAGGAATTTTTTTCCTCATATTTATACTGCGCCTCGTCCTACTTCTAGACTTTGAAGGCTTAAATTTTGGAACAGCCATAATCTTTGTCTCCTTAAACATCAACAAACGTATCTTAATAATATATATATTATCAAGATAATTTGTCAATAAATTTAGATTTCAACTTTTTTTGTACCAACTCTGGAATAAAATTTGAAAGATTAAAATTTTTATTTTTTATCAATTCCTTAACAAGATCTGATCTTACAAATAAATATTTATCACTACTTGGTAAAAATACTGTATCTATTGAAGAATTCAGCTTATTGTTAACAACATATCTCTCAAATTCAAATTCAAAATCATGAAACGCTCTAACACCTCTTACAATAAAACCAATATTATTCTTCAAAGCATAATCTAAAATAACTCCATCATATTTATCCACAAAAATTTTTGTCCATCCTAAAGACATAATAACTTCAAAAGTAAGTTCATATCTCTCAATATCACTAAGCAAATAACTCTTATTACTATTATTAGCAACAAGAACAATTACTTTATCAAAAATTAACGAAGCTCTTTTTACTAAATCAATATGTCCCCATGTAATAGGATCAAATGAACCAGGAAATAATGCTGCTCTCATAACTAATATAATTTAAATCCTTTATTCATATCATTAAGAATTTTTTGTCGCCAAGCAGGACGACCCTCTAAATTTTCAAAATTAATCTCCTTAACAATTTTAAAAGACAAATTACTTCCCCTAACAGACCTATCAACAACAAAAAACTTGCCAACACCCTTATATACCAAACTTTCATTTTTTAAAAGATGACTTTCGGATTTCAACCTATCAATAGCACAATCAAAATGTATAGGCTTATCTTCGTCACTAAACTTCATGGACATACAAGAAAGAATATCTTTAATTTGCTTTTCACAAATAGGACATATTTTTTTAAATTTTATGCGCGATCTTTGATCTTTTCCCAACCCTTTTTGTCTATTACCTTTATAATTTTTATGTCCATTAGAATTAACACCCACAGATTTATTATTGTTAGCACCATTACTTAAAACAGAAGAACTTTGTTTCTTAAGTTCAGATCGTGCTTTCCTAATTTTCCAATAAGGAAATTTATTTCCTCTCTCTAAATCATTCCCACTGGACTTACTCCTACCCATCCTCAATATTAACTCCTTCAATTAATGTCAAACAAACGAGTAATATTTCTCTTTAAGAACATCAAACAAATATTCCAAATGATGTTCATCATTAAAACTATATAATTCAATGCTATATTTAGCATACTTATCAATTTTTTTCTAGTAACAAAATAATTTAATATTAAAGTATTGTATTAAATCTTAATTTTCCTATTATTCATAACTTAACACTCTTAAATGAATAAACAAAAGATAAAACCTATTCTATTATTTTAAAATAATCAAAACCAATAAAATTATCCCCCATTAACCAACCTGTAAACTTCGCATCATATTTAATCAATAAAAAACTATTTTTTATATTTATATCTCCTCAAATTAATGACATTTTACAATCATTACTCCAC
>NZ_LN609267.1:737846-743147 GCF_000825665.2 Borrelia crocidurae | reverse complement strand
CAATATATCTTATCAGCTTCCATCATAACAAACAAGAGAACCCTAAAATCTCTTATAATATCACTTCAACCAGAATTTAAATATATTTTTATATTTAAAGCTAGAGCAAAATTTATTAAACTCACAAATTATTTTCTCTTGTTTATAAAAAATAAACAAAACTTAATTTAAAATGGCCTTTAATTTTTACACTATAAAAAGATAAAAATAAAAAAATCATCTTTTTTAATCGAAAAGAAATAGAAATAATAAAATTACCTTTTTATATAACAAAATGAATATTTATCATTTTTAAATCGAAATTGTAACCCTAGAACAAAGACGTATAATTAACACTAAACAAAAATTATCAAAAACAGCAAATACTTTAACAAAATACTTAAATCTAACTTTTTTTAAAAAAAATCACTCTTGAGTTCAAAAGATTTATATCTCAAAAAATACAAACCCCTCATTAACGCCAATAAACTTTATAAATTCTATTATAAAATTTCAAGAGAAATCATTATTTAAAATGAAACTAGATAGACGATCAATATTTAAATTTCTTAACATCAAGACGTTCTTTTACTTTCATAGCAGCTTTACCAATTCTATCTCGCATATAATAAAGCTTAGCGCGTCTTACTTTTCCTCTCTTTAAAACCTGAACTTTTTCGATAATAGGTGAATGCATAGGAAAAATTTTCTCAACTCCAATTCCTGAAGAAATTTTTCTAACTAAAAAAGTTTGACCTATCCCTTTATTTTGAATAGATATAACAAGACCTTCAAAATTTTGAATTCTCTCGTTAGTTCCTTCTATGATTTTATAACTAACACGTATAGTATCTCCTACCCTAAAATCAAAACTTTCTGCTCTCTTGCCTTTAGCCTCAATTTTTCTTATCAAATCCATCATTTTTTTCTCCTCTCATTTCCAAATATTTAAGGTACAAATCAAATCTGTTTTTTTTAGTTTTTTCAACTGACTTAACAAGCCGCCACTTTTTTATCTCTTCATGATGCCCCGACAAAAGCACATCAGGAACTTTCAAATTCCTAAATTCATAAGGCCTAGTATAATGAGGATATTCAAGCAAACCACACTCAAAACTAAAAGATTCCTCACACAAAGAATTAGGATTTATTACACCATCTAATAATCTATATACACTATCTATTATAACAAGAGCTGCAACTTCACCTGAAGACAACACATAATCTCCAACCGAAATTTCAAGATCAACATACAAATCAATTACACGCTGATCAAGCCCTTCATATCTCCCACAAATTATAACAAGTTCATCCTTCTTTGACAAGTCATAAGCCAATTTTTGAGTATACTTAAGTCCAGACGGGCTCACAAATATCGTAGTCTTTGAATTTGCATTTACATATTCAAGAGCATCAACAATAGGTTGTACTTTTAAAACCATACCTGCACCCCCACCATAAGGAACATCGTCACATCTTTTGTGTTTATCTTTAGAAAAATCACGAATAGATATGACTTCATAACTTATGATACCCTTATCTACAACCTTTTTCATTATTGAATTTTCAAAAAATGGAGTAATGATTGAAGGAAATAAAGAGAGAATTGTAATTTTCATTGTAAGAGCTCTAATACCTTAAGCTCAATAGTTTTAAGTTCCCTATTAATATCTCCAAGATAAACATCTAAAAAAGGAACAAAAAATAACCTATCCCCAACCTTAATTTCAAGAAGAACTGATTTTGAACATTCAAAAAAAGATACAACAATTCCTAATTCTACTCCATCATTAACTACTCTATACCCAATAAGCTTACCAAAATAATATTCATCTTGTTCTAATTTAGATGCAAGTTCATCACTTACCCATAATTCAAAACCAATCAAATTTTTAATGGGCTCAGGTGCATTAAATTCCCTAAACTTTAGTAATAACGAATTATTCCTTAAAGATACGTCTTCAACTGTAACTTTAACTGAACAACAAAAATTTTTTTTTAAAACTAATTTACTATTTTTTAAACAAAAAAAATCACTAAAACCATTGGATATGCTTTTAATCTTAGCATATCCATTAATCCCATAAGACGACAATATTATGCCTTTTACAAACATAAATTAGTCCAAAATTTCTAACTGAACTCTCCTATTTGTTTTTGCAGCACAAGCACTAAGAAGCGTCCTAATAGCCCTTGCAATGCGACCTCTTCTTCCAATTATTTTTCCAACATCATTTGCAGAAACTCTTAATTCCAAAATAGTTGATTTCTCACCTTCAACTACATTCAATTTAACCTCATCTTTTTTATCCACAAGAGATTTTACTACAAATTCTATAAGTTCAATTTCATTACCGTACTCTTTCATTAGTTCCTCCTAATTATCAACTTTAAAATTACTTTTATTTAAAATCCTCTTAACAGTATCACTTGGAATAGCACCTTTGTCTACCCACTCTTGAAATTTATTCTTATTTATTTTGACTTGATTTTGCCTTTCAACAGGATGATAATACCCAAGCTCCTCAATAGCTCGTCCATCTCTAGGCGAAGAAGAATCCATTACTACAATTCGATAATAAGGCCTCTTTTTTGCCCCCATCCTTTTTAATCTTATTCTAACACTCAATCTACCATGCCTCCTTTACCTCCAAAAAGAGATGCTATCTTGTTTTGAAAGCTCTTATTTTTCATTTTTTTAAGCATTAAAACTGTTTGACTAAATTTTTTAATAAGTTTATTAACTTCAAAAATTGTTGTCCCACTTCCTAAAGCTATTCTTTTCTTCCTTGAAGGACTATTTAAAATGACAGGATTGCGTCTTTCTCTTTGGGTCATGGAAAGAATAATTGCCTCTTCCCTTTTCAGTTCTCTCTCATTAACATTACGACTCAGCATTTCTGATGACACACCAGGAAGCATCCCCATCAAAGTAGAAACTCCACCCATATTACGCATATATTTAAATTGATTTAAATAATCTTCAAAATTAAAGTTAGCTTTTCTAACTTTCTCTTCAAGTTTTAAAGCCTCTTCCTTATCTATAATACTCTGAGCTTTCTCTACAAGAGTAACAACATCTCCCATACCAAGAATTCGTGAAGAAACTCTATCTGGATAAAAAACATCAAGATCTTCGGGTTTCTCCCCAACCCCAACAAACTTAATAGGAACTCCACAAATAGTCTTAAGCGAGAGTATTGCACCACCCCTAGCATCAGAATCAAATTTCGTAAAAATTACACCCGTAATCCCTACACTCTCATTAAATTTTTTTGCAATATTTACAGCAACCTGACCTGTCATTGCATCTGCAACTAATATTGTCTCTGTAGGAACCACAATATTTTTAATATCTATTATTTCTCTCAACAATAAATCTTCAACTTCAAGACGTCCTCTAGTATCTATTATCACAGTATCGAAAAGCTCTGCTCTAGCATATTCAATAGATTTTTTTACAACTTTAATAGGACTATCTTCATTCTCAAGAGCAAAAACAGAAATGTTAATTTGTGCACCTAAAACCTTCAATTGCTCAATTGCTGCGGCCCTAAATGTATCTGCAGCAACAAGAAGAACTTTACGATTCTCCGATTTAAGCCGCATAGCAAGCTTTGCACACGTTGTAGTCTTACCAGAACCTTGAAGACCCAGAATTAAAATACAAGACAATTTATTAATGGGATTTAAAAGAAGCTCAGAATGTTTATCTCCCAAAAAATTTACAAGCTTGTCATTAACAATTTTAATAAAGTGAGACTTAGGATCAACACCTCTTAAAACCTTAATTCCTTTTGCCTCTTCTACAACAGAATTTACAAAACGCCTTACAACTCTTAAATTAACATCAGCTTCAATTAAGGTATTCTTAATAGTGTCAATTGCTGTTTCAATATTTTTTTCATTTATAACAGCTTTTCCAGAAACATACTTTATAAAGTCTTTAAAGCCTGAGCTTAAATTTTCAAACACTAAAAGCTACCCTCTTTTGCAAAAATCCTACAAAATATACAATACAAAAAAAGAAAATATTAATCAATATCTCCTCCAGTCAAATAAAATTTATTGAAAATAACACTAGAAGCAGGTCCAACAACAGATACTTCAGTATCTAGAGAGCTGAGTTTTAATATTATACTTTCTTTATTTAATCTTTTTATCTCCTCTTTAAGTAAATCAAAAAAACTCTTAAGTTTAAAACTTTGACCATAAAGAACTAAATAATTAAAATCAAGAACCCTTTGAATATTAATAATAACTATTGCCAAATATTTTACCGTATCCTCCATTATTTTATGTATAAAATCATATTTATCATGAAGCGCAAAAATATCATATATTGTAACTTTTTTAAGTCTACTTTCATACTTATCATAAAGTTCAGGAATCTCTCCATTCATAAATTCTTTCGAAATCAAACGCTGCAGTGCAAAATTAGAAATCAACATATTAACACATCCCTTATTTCCACACGTAGGACAATTTTTCTCTCCTCCATAATCAATGACCATATGACTAACCATACCAGATTTATTATTAAAACCAGAATAAACATTACCATCAGACCAAATAGAAAGTTCAGCCGTATCTGTATAATCAAAAAACATAATATTATCTACATTCTTACCCATAAATTCAGCAAGAGAAAGATTTTTTACATAACTCTCAAGGTATACAGTAAGTGAAAAATATTCCTCTAATATAGCCTTAACAGGAACATCTCTCTCAATCCATGCACCATGACTATCATTAACAATACCAGATTCCTTATCCTTAATTATCCCAGTAATACTAAAACCTAATCCAATAAACTTATCTCTTGAAAAATTATGCTTCCAAATAATTTCAATCATATGATCTTTAATTCTTTCTAATATCTCATAAGCACTAACTGGTGGTTCAAAGGAATAAGTTTCACTTATTAAAACCTCACATTTAAGATTAGCAATTCCTATCTGAAAATAATTACTTGAAATAATCACTCCCATTGAATATGCAAAATCTTTATTAATATCAAGAAGTATTTCTTTCCTTCCATGCTTCTTAATATCTGATTCTTTTGACCCAACCTCAACTAGAATATTCTCTTTTATCATATGATTAGTAAGAATAGTCACAGCTGCATTTGTCAATGATAACTTACGAGCCAAATCTGTCCTTGAATACTGCATATTTTTCAAACTAAGGAGTATCTTTTTTCTATTACCACCTCTAATTGAAACCATATTCTCACCCTGCATAAAACAACCTCCTTTATTTTTAAAATAAAAAATTCTAACAATGAGACTTGTTAGTTCTTTTTGTTAGTTTTATTATAGT
>NZ_LN609267.1:717647-737654 GCF_000825665.2 Borrelia crocidurae | reverse complement strand
AAATATCACTCTACTTTTTCTTTAAAATATAAAAATTCCATAGTAAAAACTCCTCTACCTTTAGTAGAACTTCTAAAAATAGAAGTATATCCAAAAAGCTTCGCAAAAGCTGCCTCTGCACGTATTATTTCATAGTCATCAATATTACTAATAGAATGAATCATCCCCCCAACAGCATTTAATGTAGAGACAACATCCCCTGTATATTCAATAGGAGTCCTAATTTCTAACATCATAATAGGTTCAAGTTTGATAGGACTTGCTCTTCTGAAAAACTCATTAAATGCAAATCCAGATATTGATTCTATGGCAGATTCACTAATTTTAACTTTATCATAATTTAATGAAACAATCTTAACTGAAGTATCAATAACCGGATAACCAATAATACCACTCGAGAAAGAAGAAGTAATACCTCTGGATATAGCAGCTTTAAATAAAGGTTCAATATCACACTCAAACTCAATTTTATTTCCTTCACCTCTTGATAAGGGACTCAAAATCATTCCTATTTTTAAATTAATCTCTTTGCCAGAAAACATATTAACAAATTCAAATACATCATCAACTGTTACACTTAAACTTTCTCTATAACTTACTTGAGGTTTACCCGTATAAACATTAAGTTTAAAATCATCTCTAATACGCATAATAATAATCTCAAGATGTAATTCACCCATTCCAGATATCAATAATTGTCCCGTTTCTTTATCTTCCCTATAACTAAAAGTAGGATCCTCTTTAGCAATAATCTCAAGAACCTCTTTAAGTCTAGTATCATCAGATGCTCTCTCAGGTTCAATAGATATCAAAACAACTGGCTCTGGGAATACTAAAGATTCAAGAATAATATCATTCCCCTCTTCAACAAGAGTATCACCTGTTATAGAATATTTAAGTCCAATAACTGCTCCAATATCACCTGCCTTAACTTTATCAATCTGTTCATTCTTGTTTGAAAAAACCCGAAAAATCCTTGTAAATTTTTCACGTTTATTTTTAGCAACATTAAAAACTTTTTTAGATGAATTCAGTTCTCCTGAATATACCCTAATAAAATAAAGATGGGCAGCAATTGCACTAAAATATTGAACCTTAAACACAAGTGCAGACAATTTTTTATCTTCTCTAGGATCAAGTAATATATTTCTATTTGTTTTTAAAGAATGAGCATTAATTTTTTTTTCAAAAGGATTTGGAAGATAATCCACAATAGCATCTATTAAAGGTTCTATACCAATATTTTTAAGACTAGTACCCATCAAAACAGGAATAACAAAACCCTCAATGGTACATCTTCGAATTTCTTCAATTATAACAGACTCATCAACAACAAAATATTCAAGAAAAAGTTCAGTAATCTTTTCACTAAAATTACTAAGAGAATTTATTAACTTTTCCCTAAAGATCTCAACATTCTCAACAAATTCTTCACGAACCACATCCTCAATAACAACAGGTTTACCATCTCTAAATTCAAAATGTAATTCTTTATTACGAATGATATCTATAACGCCTTCAAACGAACTCTCACTTCCAATTGGAATTTGCAAAATAACTGGAACTATCCCAAACTTACTTTCTATATCCTCAATGACTTTAAAAAAATTAGCTCCTACACGATCCATTTTATTAATATAAGCAAGCCTTGGAATACCATACTTTGATGCCTGTTTCCAAACTGTTTCAGTTTGTGCTTGAATTCCATCAACAGCACTAAATACTACAATACCTCCATCAAGAACACGAAGCGACCTCTCAACTTCAGCCGTAAAATCAACATGTCCAGGAGTATCAATAATATTTATTTGATAATTTTTCCAATAACAAGTAATAGCAGCAGAACTAATTGTAATACCTCTGTCTTGTTCTTGAGTCATCCAATCAGTAACAGTATTTCCAGAATCAACATTACCTATCTTATGAGTTTTACCAGTATAATATATAATTCTCTCTGTAGTAGTAGTTTTTCCAGCATCAATATGTGCCATAATTCCAATGTTCCTAATTTCCATAAAGCCCTCAAACACTAAAAAGCTATAGATCGTGCTATAGCTTTATTCAATTAAATAATAATTTAACGACTAACTAAGACATACAAAAATAATTATTAAAAATTATTTTCATCATAACATATGATCAATGTCTTTAACTACAATGTTATTCATTATTACATACACATGCACAACCATTCAATAAAGACTTGTACATCCATAAATACTTTTCAAAAGAAACAATAATATCATCTAAAATATTAGCTGTCCCATAATCAGAAGTACTATCAATAAAACATCTTGTCTTAGACATATTCTTAATAATATCACCTAAATTACAAATAATATTCTTAATTGAAGGTATCAAACTTGAACTTACATCTAAACTAATTTCTTTAATAAACGACTTCTTCATAAATTCAGAACATCTAAATTCAGAATCATATCCAAGTCCTCTAGAGCGCTCAGCTATGATGTCAATAACCTCTGCAACATAATCATAAAGTTTTTCTGTCTCTTTATGTATCACAAAAAAATTAATATCTTTAATATTCCAATGAATACCTCTTAAATTAGCATAAAAAATATGTAAACCCGCTAACAACTCCTGAAGTGCTAAATGAATTTTATCTGAATTTTCTTTTTCTAAATGACCTAAATGATTTTCCAAATTATCCTCCTATTTTATATAATTACATATATGTTATAATTATATCATTTTAGTATAAGTAGGTTTATTATGCAAAAAAAAATTCCTATCATTATTTTATTCCTCACAAGTCAATGTGCACTAATAGGCACCAATAAAGACTTAGCTTTTCTTTACTCAGATATTCATAAATTAAGAGATAATTTAAATTTAAAAAAACTAGAGATAGATCAAACCCTTGAAACTGTAGCAAAAGAATATGCAATAAATTTAGATAAAAATGACGTATTAACACATACACTATTTGGAACAACTCCAATGCAACGAGTAAGCAAATATGATAAAAATTTTTGCAGAATAAGAGAAATTTTAGCAGCAAAAATGGAAGTTCAAGATGTAACGGATGCATGGCTTCAAAGTCCAAAACACAAAGAAGCCCTAATAAATAAGGATACAAGCAAAATAGGTGGATATGTATTACGCACAAAAGATAATAAAAATATATTTGTGGTTCTTTTTGGAGAAAAATGTAAAAAAATTTGACATAAATCAAGTTTATCTTATATAATTTCTATTGATACTAAAGGGTTTATAGCTCAGGTGGTCAGAGCGCCTGCCTTACAAGCAGGAAGTCGGGGGTTCGAATCCCTCTGAACCCAAAATTATTATGTTAGTCCCCTTAATTTAATTTTAAGTATGATGTTTAGATATTTTATCGATTAAAATCAAGACTTTTAGTTAAATGGCTTATAGAAATCATTTAGTTAACAACTCCATATCTTAAATCATAAAAGCTAAAACCTAAATAAGTGAAGTTTAAAAATTAAATTAATATTATTTTCCTTTAAATCCTTATCCAATTTTTCTAAACAAAACATAGCTTCATTTTTATCTTTAAAAAGTAAAATAAAAGCCCCTCCTCTACCAGCACCACTCAATTTTCCAGCAATAGCCTTAAATTCCCTGCCCCTCGCTATTATGTAATCAAGTATATTTGAAGACAATCCTAAAGAATCTAAATAATTATTGGCAATATTAACATTATTTGCTAACAAATCAATATCTTGTTTCTTAAAAGCAGCATAAGAATCCTCAACAATATAACCAAGCCTTCCAATAATATCAAATTGGCTATTCTCAACAGAAATTTTATAATTCAAATCAGATATTATTTTACTTGTTTCACATTCCCTTTTGACAGCACCAACCAAAAAATAAAAATTACAAAATTCTATTTTTTTATAACTGAAAATACCATTTTTATTCTCCAGATAAAAAGTCCCATTTAATTCAACAAGTAAAATATCCATACCAGAAGATTTACCATGAAAAATATTTTCAATTTCTCTTGCCAATAAAATCTTATCATAAGCATTATATTCATCATGACTTACAATATATTCAGCAAAACATAAACTAAGACTGGCAGAAGAGCCAAATCCCAAGCCAACTGGAATTTGAGAAAATATTAAAAATTCAATAGGTCTAACTTTACTAAAGTTTCTATTAATAAAGGATATTATTTCATCTATTTTTAAAGAAGGTTCCCCCAAATATCTCCAATCAGTAGAAAAAGTATAAACTAAATACATATAAAAAGGTATCGTAGCACCAATTACTGGAAATCCATAAACAGCACTATGTTCACCTAAAAATAATATTTTGGAAGATTTTTTTATTACAAACATCTAATGAAATTTAACACCATATAAATCTAGATTTATAGGTTCAATATCAAATTGTTTGAAAACTTCAAAGTTTGGATTATAAACTAAAAAAGTTTCATTTCCAGCACCCAAAGCCTTAATCAGAGTACATTCATCTTTAAGATAAGAAAGATTTAAAGGTAATTCAGCAGAAATTCCTATTCTTTTTCCAATTTCTAATCCTATATTTCTTGCCAACTTTAAACTAGACAGTAAACAATTAGCAGAATTACTAACATTTAAAATAATATTCTCCATTACAATATTAACATCTCTCATAAAACTCAATAACGAATCTCTATATCCATTATATCTAATTATAGCATTAGTAGTCTTAATGGGACCTGGGCCTTTCATTAGATAAAAATTGTCAAAACATATTTTATCCAAAAGCTCATATTTCGGGGAATTGCCTCCCTTAAACATAACAACACCGCCAAAAAGACTGGTAGCAATATCATACCCACTACCCATACCTCCTTGAGCATATCTGTAAGCTTCAAGGCAATACATAAAAATTTTATCTTTAATAAAATTTTTATCACCATTTAAAATTAAATAAATTCCATATACAATCCCAACAGCAACAACAGCACTCGAGCCAAATCCTTTCTTAACACCATTATCCAAAAAAAAATTACTTGTATCAACATAAACATCAAAAGGAAAAGCTTCTAGATTATTAAAATAGCAATACTTTAAATAGCTAAACATTTTAAAAATAAAATCATCATTACTTTCTATTAAAGTAAAATTATCAATTTTAGTTCTTTTAGAAAAAAAACGCCATTTATCACTTTGTTTAAAAGAAAAATAAGCTCTCTCGTCAATTGCAATTGCAAGACCAAAACCATTTTCTTCTAAAATCGAATATTCACCCATTAAAAGCAAATTACCAGGCACTGAAAAATTTATCGTATCCATTCCAAACCACTTCCAATCCCTGAAACAACAAAATCAACATCTTTAAAATTTTTAGTAAGTTTGGGCAAAATCAAATTCAAATCTTTCTTTAAACACAATATCTTAACTTGTGGCCCAGCATCCATAGTTTCAAAAACAGAAAAACCTTCTCTTCTCAACTCAGCCACATATTTTATCAAATTTATAGTACTATCTTTGAAATAAATAATAGAAGATGATAACATTAAAGCAAACATACACTGATAACTTTTGATAACTCTCAAACCAAATTCATTAAAATCTCCTATTAAAAAAAAATATAAAGCTTCCTTAAAGATACTTTGACTAGATTTAATCCAAGCATCCCAATAAAACCTTTCTTGCTTACAAAGCTCCATGGCAGTTCTTGAAGAAATTTCTTTTTCTTGCCCATCAACTATAGCAAATATAATGCATAACTCATTAAAACAATTGTAATTATTACATTGAAATGCATTTAAAGCTCCTTCCTTTAAAAAAGTAAATCCACCATAAATAGCTCTTGAAGCTGAAGCTGAACCTATTCTTGCAAGCTCTGAGGCTTTTTGATAAGAAAACTGATCAAAATATTTTAAAATACAAGCAGCAATAGACGCAAAACCAGAACTTGAGCTTGCAAGTCCTGCTGATGTTGGAAAATTATTTTCACTAACTATCTTAAATCCAATATCTAATTTATTTAATATTTTTCTTGCATAATTGAAAAATTTTTTTTCTCTATCTTGTAAAACAACAGATTTTGAATTCAGAACTATTTCATCTCTAGATGACAATACAAGTTCAGTTATAGAATAAAATTTATCAACGCTAACAGCAATACTCGAAGTAGCAGGAGTATTTAAAAATCTATCTCTCTTTCCCCAATATTTAATTAAAGCCAGACTAGCATTCACCTTACATTTAACTTTCACACTAAGCTCTCAAATCATTTAAAAATTTCAATGCAAAATCAATAGAATAAATTCCATTTTCATTCATATTCAATAATATCTTTTCTCTCTCATCACTAGACACATTATAATCTCTTTCAAGAAGATATAAAATTTTATTAACATGCAATCTCATATGTCCCCTTTGAATTCCATCAAAAGCAAGTGCCCTTAAAGCTGCAAAATTGCTTGAAAGTCCAACACAAGCAAGAATCCCCATAAACTCCTTTTTGCAATCAATACCCATAATTTTAAAGCTTAACATAGATGCCTCATGAGAACCAACTGAACCTCCTTTAACTCCAACTTGTAAAGGTAATTCTATTTCGCCCACCAAATTTTCATCAAAAACATAGAATTTACTAAGAGGTAAGTATCTACCACTTCTTGAGGCAAATTTATGTATGCTTGCCTCAAGAGCCCTTGTATCATTAAGTGTAGCGACACATAAACCTGTTATACCATTCATAATACCTTTATTATTAGTAATAGCACGCTCTTCTTCAAAAAATCCTATCTTTGAAATAAGAGAAATATTATGCGCTAAAGTCAAAGATTCTTCATTATTCTTAAGCAAATTATTAATATTTAACTTAAAATTGGCCTTTACCGAAAAATCATTAGAATCATTACTCAAAATTTTCAATACACATTTATACCCAAATTCTAAATTAATATTATGGGCCACTTTTTCAGCTACTGAATTTAATAAATTTGAACCCATAACATCACAAACATCTATGTAAATATTTAATTTTTGAATACCAATCTCTTCAATAAATTTAGTAGAAAGTCTTCTAAAACCTCCACCCCTAAGTTCCATGTTTTTTAAGAGAGATTTAGACCAAAGATCTATTTTTTCATGAAAACCAAGAAGAATATCACTTAAATCTTTATCTGTGCTTATATAAACTTGAGCAATACCTAATACTTCGCCCACAGAATAACTTAAATTTGCAGTTTCAAGAATTTTAGCTGCAAAATTCAATGCAGCAATAACAGATGGTTCTTCCGTAGCAATAGGTACACTATAATATTTATCATTTACTTTTAAATTTTTAACAATACCAACAGGCAAAGATAGATAACCAATATAATTCTCTATCATATGAGACAAAAAATTCTCATCAATAGAATCATAAAAAAAATCATCAAAATTTAATTTTAAAAGATCCTTTATCTCTCGTTTTTTATCTAAAATACTTTTATTTCTAAAATCATCACTAAGTTTCATAACAATCTTTAAAACTCTTAATATTAAGCATCAATGGATAACTTAAAAAATATTTATTTGTTCTAAACTGTGCCAAATTCTGACTATTACTTAAAAGCATAGACATCTTTAAGACATATTCATAGTCTTTAAAAAGTTTATATAAAGCCTCTTCACCTCCCGAATAAAAAACCCTCAAAACAGCCGCTGCAACTCCTACTAATTGAGCCCCAAGAGCAATGCCTTTTGCAATATCCATCCCTGTTTCATATCCTCCTGATGCAAAAATCTTATCTTTAAAAGACTCATCAATACTAAGCAATGTCAAAACCGAAGATATGCCCCAATTAGCAAAACAAGATGCAATATCTAAATTTTTTTCTTTAATACCTTCAACTAAAACCCAATTAGTACCACCACTACCAGCAAGATCAACATAAGAAACCCCAAGCTCTAACAAGCTAATAACAGAATCAGGTGATATTCCAAAACCGGTTTCTTTAACAATGACCGGCAAATTGGACACAGAACAAAACTTAGCAATTGTGTCCTTAATTCCTTTAAAATTTCTCCCACCTTTAGAATTCATCAATTCTTGACCAGAATTTAAATGCAAAACTACAGCATCAACCTCCAATCTCTTATTCATTTCAATTATTTCAAAAACACCAAATTCTCTTAACTGAACAACACCTATATTAGAAAATAAAGGAATATTATCAGCATATTTCTTTAATGAAAAATCTTTAATATACTCAGGATATTTAAATATAAGCTTAAAAGAGCCAAGACCCATAGGAATACCAATATCATTTGCAATCTTAACAAGAGATTTATTCAATTTATTACCTTCTCTCACTCCTCCTGTCATTGATGATATAAAAATAGGCATAGCAATATCATAACCAAATAAACTCTCATGCGTATCTATCTCACAAAAATCAAGCTCACTAAGTGCATCATGTTTTACATTAACAAAATTTAAAAGATTATCACTTTTATTAACATTCTCCCTTTGTAAACAAATTTCAATTTGTTGTCTCTTATTATTTAATATATTAGGCTCGATACCCATAAATTCGATATCCATCTTCCCTAATTTCTTTTAAATAAAAACCTTGTGACTCATGTGGAATAATTTTATTTTCAAAAAAATTTCGATATTCATCAAAATTTGCATTGTGCCTTACTGAAAGTAATTTATCAATATCCCAAGTCTTAATCACACAATGAGCATTCTCTTCAACAGTAAGTTCATAAATAACCATAATATTTCCAGATCCATACGAACAAAAAAGTATACTCTCTCCACTAATATCCTTTTTTTCAAATACTCGCTTTAAATAAGACATTAAAGACAAAAATATTGATCCTGTATATAAATTTCCAACTTCCTTAGAAGCTTCAACAGAATCATAAAAGTCTATTGATTCTAAATAAGCATTTCTCTCAGATTCATCTTCACTATAATATTTCTTTAAAACATAATGCATAGAATCTATAGGCATTTTTGCAAAAGGAACATGCAAAATAAATCTATACTTAGAAAATAAATCTTTAATACTCATATTTTTCTTATGCGCAAAATCGGCTAAAGCCTCTTCATTTGCCTTATTATAACAATCAATAGAATAACGCCCCTTCACTTTAGCCTCAAGACTTCCAAATGGCCTAAAGAAATCATCAACATCATCAGTATAAACTCCAAATTCAGACAAATTAATAGATAAAACTTTTGGATTTTTCTCAATTAAAACTGCTGCAGCACCAGCACCTTGAGTAATTTCTGCTGTAGTAAGATTATTATAATGCGCAATATCACTAGAAAATACTATTCCATATTCAGATCCATTTAAATGACTTAAAATACTTGAAGCACTATGCAAAGAAAGTGCAGTCCCTGCACAAGCATGCTGAGCTTGAAAAGTTAAAAAATTATTCTCTAAATTAATCCCAGCCAACTTTAAAGCCCCATAAACATACGATGATATTGATTTTGAATGATCTACTCCCGTTTCAGTTCCACCCAAAAATATTCTCATATTATTTAAATCAAGATCATTATTATCAAAAATCATTTTAACAGCAGCACTTGCCATTGTAACACTGTCTTCATTAGTACCTGTAAACCTAAATGCCTTCTGAAGAGTCGCATCAATGGCTCTATTAAATTTAGCAAAAAAATTTTCATCAGAATTGTACAATGAATTATCTAAAAGAACACGAAAATCTAAACAATTTAAAGGCAAAAAAACTCTAATATCACTAATACCAACTTTCATCAATTGTCCTCCAATTTAAAAAATGATTACCAAGTAATTTATACTATAGATCATAAAAATATCAAAGTTCAATATGATATGCTAAGAGGAGAAATAAATTATGAAAATAGCAATACTTCTATCCGGTGGAGTAGACAGCTCCGTAGCTCTTTATACAATGATACAAAAAGGATATAAGAATATAAAATGTTATTATCTAAAAATTTGGCTTGAGGACGAACTTTCCTATATAGGAGAATGTCCTTGGAAAGAAGATATAACTTACGTAGATTCTGTATGTAAAAAATTCAATGTACCGTATGAAATTATTAATTTACAAGAAGAATACTACAATAGAGTAGTAACTTATGCCATTGAAGAATTAAAAATGGGAAATACACCAAGCCCAGATATATTTTGTAATCAAAGAATTAAATTTGGTGCATTTTTTGAAAAAATAAATGAAAAATATGATTTAATTGTAACAGGCCACTATGCCAAAATAGAAAATAAAAATAATTCCTATACATTAAAACAAGCAAAAGACAAAATAAAAGATCAAAGTTACTTTCTCTCTCATCTCTCTAAAAAACAAATATCCAAATTACATTTTCCATTGGGTGATTTATTAAAAAGTGAAATAAGACAAATAGCACATGAAATAGATTTGCCAAATAAAAATAGAAAAGATAGCCAAGGAATCTGCTTCCTTGGAAAAATCAAATATAACGAATTTATAAAATATCATTTAGGAGAACTTAAAGGTAATATAATTGAACAAGAGACTGGAAAAATACTTGGAACACATAATGGATATTGGTTTTTCACAATTGGACAAAGAAAAGGTATTAAACTTAGTCACGGACCATGGTTTGTAACAGACAAAGATGTTCAAAATAACATAATTTATATTTCAAACAATATAAATTACCTAAAACAAGGTAAAGAACAATTTTTAGTTCACAAAACAAATTGGATCAATAAACCACTAAAAAATGACAACTTAAGCGCCAAAATAAGACATGGAGAAAAAAAAATAAAATGCAAAATAGAAACACTAAAAGATGAAATTATAAGGGTTAACCTAGAAGAAAAAGACTATGGAATTTCACCAGGCCAATTTTGCATCTTTTATAAAGAAGATGAATGCCTTGGTGGAGCCAAAATCCTTAAAACATTAATATAGAAAGATATATTTTAATATCAAATTAAACCTATAGTAATCATTTATTTCTATAGGTTTATTGATCAATCTTAAAATAATCAACAGAATCTTTTAAATGTTTAACACTCTCTAACATTCTTTCCGACATTGCTGAAAGATTTTCACTACTTGATGCTGTTGTTTGAACCAATTGACTAACTTGTTCTATTGCATTTTTAAATTGTACAATTTGATTACTCTGATTAGAACTTTCACGAGTAATATTTTTAACAAGCCCAGCAGTTTCTTCCATTCCAGGAACGATTTGCTTAAAGTTATTACCTGCTTTACTTGCAATAGTTAAACTCTTATTTGCAATATCAATAATTTCTCTAGCAGACTCCTTACTTTGATCAGCAAGCTTTCTTACTTCAGCAGCAACAACTTCAAATCCCTTACCCTTATCTCCAACTCTAGCGGCTTCAATAGAAGCATTTAAAGCAAGTAAATTAGTTTGTCTTGTTATCTCATCAATAATACTTATTTTATCTGTAATAATTTCCATAGCTTGAATGGCTTTAGTAACAGACTGATACCCTTCCTTAGTTTTCTCATTAGTATTAACAGCAATACTCTCGGTAGTAGATGCATTATAGGTATTCTCAGTAACACCTTGCGATATTTGTTCAATATTTGCTGTCATTTCCTCCAATGTAGAAGCTTGTTCAACCGCACCAGAACTTAAATTCTGACTTGCATTCGCTATTTGAATTGCATTTTCATAAAGATAATCAAGATTCTCATTAATTACTTTAGCAATAGACGAAAAATTCTCTCTCAAAAGTCCCAAATCATCATATAATTCATGAATTTCTTCAGTATCCCACCTTAAAGAATGACCTGTAATTGTAAAATCTCCAGAAGCAAGTTTTTCAGAATAATTTAAAATTCCATTTAAAGCAGAACTAAGCCTACCTACAAGATAAATAGTAACAAAACCAAGAACAATTAAAGTAATTACAAAGCCTATACTCAAAATGAAAGTAGTAAGTTTAGGCATATAATAAAAATCTGCCCTATTAGCTCTCAAATACACTATAAATGAAACACCAGACAATTTACATTTTATCCTTTGAGCAAATCCAATATACTCATCGTCATGAGGATCAACATAACGACCAAAACTAATTTCTTTATTTTTTTGTATTAAATCTTCATAACAATTCTTAAATACACGCTCATAATAAATATTAGACTTCACAAAATTATTACCAGGAGACCACTTATGATGAATAAGAAACGAACCTGTCTCATCAAATACCATAGCACGACCACTATTTAATGTTCCAAAACGAATACCTTTAAACGAATTATAAAGATAATCAAAAGCATAAAAGATCATAAAATATCCAAAAATATCATTGGTAACATTATCTCTTAAAGGAACACCTATCAATAAATAAGGAATTTGTCCTGATTCATTTTTCATTTGAGAAATATCTTTCATTAACACTTCTTCAATCGAGCCAGAATCCGCCAATAAAACAGAAGAATTATACATATAACTAGCAGTTTGCAATTTAATAAAATATTCTTTATCTGCAACAGAAACACCATAATCACTATTATCTTTAACAGCAGTAGTAAATATTATTTTACCTAACTTATCGGTTATCATTAAGTTACTACCCCTACCTGTTTTAACTAAAATCTCAATTTGATCTAAAATAGCCTCTATTCTTTTAGGTTTACTTCTAGCAATAGATTCAAACCTTTCTACAGAATCCAAATACATCGAAGTAACTTTTACCCGCTCCTCCATTGAATACAAATAACTAGTTAGTGAATTTTTAACATTGCCAATAAGATTTTGCATAAGATCCAATTGTTGCGCTACCAAACTTGAATTAATTAACATTCCAAATCCAATAAATAATACAGAAATAAAAATTGCTATAAGCATACTAACAATAAGTAATATCCTAACTCTTAGCTTCAGTTTCATATAACAACTACCCCTTATAAAAATAAGTTTTAAAAATCTGAAAAATCATCATCAAAATCTAAATCCTTATCAACAACATCAATAGCTTTCTTAGGATCTACCCTTTTATTAATAGACTTATAATTCATACTTAAATCATCACGCACACCATTTGCTTTATTGCCTATACCTGAACTAGTCTTAACATTTATAGGAGCAAAATTTTCATTCATCAAATCATCATCAACTTCAAATTTACCAGAATCATCAGTCTTGAAAAAAGATATTACTTCTCTAAGTTCTTTAGCTTTCTCAAGCATCCTATCAGCCATACTTGAAAGCTCCTCACTGCTTGATGCAGAAGCTTGTACTACCTCACCAACCTGATCAAGAGCCACCTTAAACTGCATAATTTGTTCATTCTGTTTATAACTACCTTCAGAAATTTTCTTCACAAGATCAGTAGTCTTTTCTATATCAGGCAACATATCTCGAAATATCATCCCCGCCTCCGTTGCTAGTCTAGAATTTTCTTCAACTAATTCACCAATTTCAAGAGCAGATTCTTTACTAAGATCAGCAAGCTTTCTAATCTCACTTGCTACAACAGCAAATCCTTTACCTTCCTCTCCAGCCCTTGCAGCCTCAATTGCTGCATTTAAAGCAAGCAAGTTAGTCTTTCTAGCTATCTCTTCAATAACACTAACCTTCTCAACAATAGATTGCATAGCCACAACAGATTCTTCAACAGCCTCACCACCTACGTGGGCATTTTGATTAGTAACTAAAGCTATTCTTTCTGTCTCTTGGGAACTATCAGCGCTCATCTTAACCCCATCTGATATTTGTTCTATATTAGCTGACATTTCTTCAAGTGTTGAAGCCTGTTGCAATGCACTAGAACTTAAACCTTGACTTGAATTTGCAACTTCAATACTTGCCTTATTAACATAATCAATATTTTTAAGAACACTTGTAATAGCATCTGCAATAGCATTTTTCATTTTGATAATTTGCACACCAAGCAAACTAAGTTCATCATAATATCCATCATCAGCAATAATACAAGTTTTATCTAAATTTCCTTTAAGCATTCTTTTTACTAAATTAATAAACACATTTAATCTAAAAACAATAATTGACTCTATTTTTACCGAAAGAATGATAATCAATATAATAAGTCCTAAAATAGAACACGCAATAAATTTAAAGGCCAAACTGTTAACAACACCGTAAATATCTTCATAAGGAATTCTAGCAAGAAGAACCCCACTATTAGTTCCAAGTTCACTGCTAATAGGTAAAATAGCATAATAATTATACAATCCCATCTCTGGCAAAAAAGCTCTTTGAATTTCATAAACTGATGTTTCAGTCGCAACTTCCGCTTTTCTAGGGGGATGAGCTAACGTACTCTTTAAAAGACTAATAAAAGAATCACTAACTTTAAAACTCTCATCATACTCTATTAGAGGATTCACAAGATAATTTTGTGAATCAAAATAAGCTAAATTTCCTCTATTATAAAATCCAAACCTAGATCTATCTAATTGCTCTCTTATACAATCATCAAGTAAATAACCTACTAAATAGCCAAGAAACACCTTATCTTCTGCCGAATGTACAGGAACAACTATAGCAGAAGCCTTTTTATCCTTATAGTAAGACCTAACAGCAACTTCTCCTGCTATACCCTCATTAAGAGAAGTATACCAACCAACAAAATCTAATTTATCTTTATTATAACCTTCAACAGCTCTTTTAAAATACTCTGTATGTGACTCAGATTGAGCAAAATCTGAATTATTTTCATATCTTGTAGTGACAATTATATTACCTTCGAAATCAAGAAATGCAAAATCTTCATAAAAAGTATCAAGTTTTAAATCCCACAATATATTGTATAAACGACTACGATATTTTTTATCAAACTTTACAGTATCAAGAACTATTTTAGAATTTTCTCTAAACCTATCTATTTCCATCTCTGAAAACATATGTCCACCATTCTTAACTACTGAATATTCATCCATAGTCTCAAGAGCCAAATTAGAACTAGCACCATCAATTATAATATAAAATGTATCTAATAAAGATTGTACAGAAAAAGCAGCTCGTCTTACTTGAGCTCTTGTTAATTGCTTATAATAACGTTCTAAATAATTACCCAAAATAAACTTAAAAATCAAAGAAAAAAACAATATTACCAACAACAAGCATAAGAATAAATATCCAACAAATTTGTACTTAACTTTTAACATAAAACTACCTCGTAAATTAATCCTTCAGTCAATTAATTTAACAAACAATAAACTTACAAATATAAGAATAAATAGACACTCCTCATATACTCTATATCAAAAAACATAATTCATAAACAAATCTTACACCAATTCCAAATGTATATTAAAAAAAATCAGAATAAAAATCAATCTTCTCGACAAGGTAAACCCAGAGCTTGAGGAGCATAATTATTGTTTGCAAAAAACACAAGACTTAAAATTACAACAATATACGGTAAAATAATTAATATTTTAAGAGGAATAACTACAGAAAAAAAAGAAATTTGAGATGTCATAACAACTAGAGTCCTTATAAAAGAAAATAAAAAACTACCCATTAAAATTCCAAAAGGTTGCCAATTTCCAAAAATCACCATAACAATAGCAATAAAACCTTGCCCACCAACAATTCCCTGCATATAACTTGAAGCAATGACAGTCGATAGAACTGCCCCAGCAACCCCTGCAAATAAACCACTAAATAAAACACAAAAAAATCTAATCATAACAACATTAACTCCAAGAGATTTTAAAACCTCTGGGGCCTCACCACTAGCCTTAATTCTAAGTCCAATCTTAGTATATTTAAACATTATATAAAAAACAATGACACACATTATTGCAATATAGAGTGAATATCTTTTTCCAAAAATTTGAAATATAATAGACTTCTTATCCAAAACCCCATCAAAAAGTATAGGTAACTTAACATCTATTGGAGGAGTTGATGAAGAACCAAAAATCAAAGTCCCAAATAACATAGCAATAGACGGCCCTAAAAAGTTAATAGCCATTCCAGTTATTACCTGATCTGATTTAAGAAAAATAGTGAAAATAGCATGTAAAAGTGAAAGAAGGAGACCTGATAAACCCCCAGCAAAAATTGCAAATAAAGGACTACCATAACAATATGCAATTGTAGCACCAACAAATGCACCAAGGGCCATTGTACCCTCAATGCCAACATTAACTACTCCGCTTTTCTCACTTATAAGTCCACCAAGCCCAGCCAAAATCAAAGTCTGAGAATTCACAAGAGTTTCACTAATTAGAAATATTAGTGCGTTTAACACCTTTAATTGCCTCCAAAAATATCTTTCTTAAAAAATGACTAGCAGAAATCACAAGCACCACTATCCCTATCATTAGGGATACAATTGAAGAAGAAAGACCCATTAAACTTTGAACTCTGCTACTACCATAAATTAAAATTGAGAATAAAACACTTGAAAAGATTATCCCTATTGGAGAATTATTACCTATTAAAGCAACGGCTATACCATTAAAACCAGTTCCCTCCATATAAGAAAGTTTAAATATTCCCTTATTTACACCCATAACTTGTATAGCACCTGCAAGACCAGAAAGAGCACCTGCAAGAAACATAACAAACATCAAAACCTTCTTAATATCAATTCCCACACGATAAGACGCCAAAATATTACATCCTATAGAACTTATTTTAAATCCAAGCATCGTTCTATTCAATAAAACCCACATTAAAATAGCAACAACAATGCCAATAATTATTCCAAAATTAAGAGGTGCTTTTAACAAATCATTAATAAATGGATGTTCTCCTCTATAAGAAAGTCCTTCAGATGAAAGTTTCCAAGAACCAAAAAAATCAATAAAAGCGCTTTCTCGAATTGGCTTGGATAAATCACTATCACCTTTTTTAATAACGGGTAAATCTATAATTAGATTATTTATATGAAATAAAATCCAATTAAACATTATTCCTGTAATCACTTCATTTATATTAAACTTGATTTTCAAATACCCAATTAAAACACCCAAAATTCCCGATACTAAGGATGCAAAAAATAAAACAACAATCACATGTAATAAAGGAAAAAACTCAAAAAAAATTCCACCTATTAAAGCTGCAATTGAACCAAGCATAAATTGACCCTCAACACCAATATTAAAAAGTCCAACTTTTAATGCAATGCCAATTGAAAGCCCCGTAAAAATTAAAGGCGTAGCATAACTTATAATATATCCTAAATGTTTGGGAGACAAAAAAATAACCTCTATCATTATAAAATACATTTTCAAAGGAGAATATCCAAGAACTAACACTACTAAACCAACAATTAAAATTCCTAAAAAAAATGAAAAAAAATTAATAAACATTGGAGAACTTATAAATGTTATAATGACTTCTCTAAATCTAGAATTATTAATCATAATTTAACCTGTACCCATCATCATTTTACTAATAATATTTGCATCAAAATTATCTTCCAAAACACCTATAATTTTACCATCATACATTACAGCTATTCTATCACAAACACGAATAAGTTCATCAAGTTCAAGAGATACAAGAAGAACAGTCATTCCTGCATTCCTTTGTTCAATAATTTTTTCATAAATATTTTCAATCGCACCTATATCAAGTCCTCTTGTCGGTTGCACTGCTAATAGAATCTCGGGTTTCAAATTAATCTCACGTGCAATAATTACTTTTTGTTGATTACCTCCAGATAGATTTTTAACTTTACGCAAGATATCTCTTGGCCTAATATCAAATGTAATCACAAGTTGTTCGCTTATTTTCTTAAGAACAGAAAAATTAAAATTAACAAATTGCTTCTTTAGAGTATTTAAAAATTTAAACTTTATTTTACCACTTTCTATATCATTACCTTTCATTTTTAAATACTTAACATCATCAAAACTCTTAATAGCAATATTTTGTAAAATATTAAAATCTAAAATAAGTCCGTGTTTTTGCCTATCAGATGGAATATGACCTATTTTTTTATCTATTATTTGTTTAACAGTAAGACCTTTTATTGATTCAAATTTATTATCAACTTTCTTAATTATATCTCCACTAAAAATAGATCTAATGCCAATAATAGCATCAATCAACTCTTCTTGACCACTTCCTTCAACCCCAGCTATCCCAAAAATCTCACCCTCTCTAAGGTCAAAACTAATGTTTTTAACTCTTAAAACACCTCGCTCATCTTTAACTTTTAAATTTTTAATTTCAAGAACATTTGTATAATTAATACTCTGTCTCCTAGACATATCAAGAAAGGTATTTTTACCTATCATCAATTTAGTAAATACTACCTCACTAGTAGTAGCAACATCAAAAGTTCCAACAACTCTCCCAAGACTCATAACTGTACATCTTTGTGCCACAGATTTTATTTCCTTTATTTTATGTGTAATAAGTATTACAGTATATCCTTCAATAGCCAATATCTTTAACACATTCATAAATTCATTTATTTCATTAGGAGTAAGTACTGCCGTAGGTTCGTCAAAAATAATAATATCTGCATTTCTATAGAGAACTTTGAGTATTTCTATTTTTTGTCTCATTCCAATGCTTAAATCTTCAACAGGCTTATCAATATCTATTTTTAAACCATGTTTTTCAGAAAGCTGAATTATTTTTTTTTTTACACGATCATAATTAACAAACCCAAATTTTGAATCTTCATATCCTAAAATAATATTTTGAACTGCGGTAAATTTAGGAATTAGCATAAAATGTTGAAACACCATACCAATACCACTACGAATAGACTCACTTGAATCTTTCAATTTAAGTTCACGCCCTCTTAAAAAAATTTGTCCGCCATCAGGTCTGTAAATTCCATAAATAATTTTCATTAAAGTGGTCTTGCCAGCACCATTCTCACCAAGAATTGCATGTATCTCTCCCTTTTTAAAATTGATACAAACATTATCATTAGCAACAAAGTCGCCATACAATTTAGTAACTTTATCTAAAACCAATATATTTTGCATCAAAGATAACCTAAATTTTAAAGAAATTAAATAACATTATTTACACCCTAGCCAGACATAATAAAACTAAAAACAAATATTTTCAAGGAATCTTTAGAAAAAAAACAAAAATAATGTAAAATATTATAAATACTATAATAAAATAAACAAAAAATAGAAATAATGATAAAATGAAGCAAATGATATATGACTTTCAAGGGGATTTACAATATGAAAATCAAAGCTTGCATTTTTGACATGGATGGAACTTTAATAAACAGCATTATGGATATTGCATCATCAATGAACTTTGCTTTAAAAAAATTAGGATATAGAGAAATTAAAACAGAAGAATTTAATACTCTAGTTGGAAAAGGATATTCAAAATTAATAGAAAACACCTTAAAACATCTCAATATTAATCTAAATGACAAGCACCTTAATGACAATCTTTATCAAGAATTTGTAAAAGCATACAATCAAAATTTATATTTTCACACAAAAACATATGATGGAATACCAGAACTTTTGAAAAAACTAAACTCACTTAAAATCCCTATTGGAATTTTAAGTAATAAAAACCATGAAGAATTACTAATAATCACAAAAGACATATTTAAAGATATCAAATTTTTTGAAGTCAGAGGTTACTCATCAAAATTCGAAGCAAAACCAGATCCTGAAAATGCCCTTGATATGATTATAGAACTCAATCTTATGCCACAAGAAATAGCATATATTGGTGATAGTGACATTGATATGTTAACTGCTCAAAATGCTGGTTTTTTGCCCATAGGAGTCTCATGGGGATTTAGAACAATACAGGAATTAAAAGAAAACGGAGCAAAATACATATTAAATGATCCATTTGAACTTTTAGACATACTCAAATGAACCTAAAAATATATTTTCCACATCTTTACCACTACTTATTTAATCATGAAAGTATAAAAGGATTGTCGGTTTTTGAAAAAGAAGTTGAAATAATCAAATACATAGAAGATAATAAAAAAACCATTTCAACATTTATAAATGAAAATTTTAAATTTGACACAGATTCACTAATTCAATACGTTAAGGAAAAAACAAACATAATAATTAGTCCTATTATCTTATCAAATATTGAATCTATTGATCTAAATATTGT
>NZ_LN609267.1:717408-717635 GCF_000825665.2 Borrelia crocidurae | reverse complement strand
GGAATCATCAATTTTGTGTTTGATTAAGTTTTGAATTAATATTTATCCTTTAGTTTTTATCGTCCTTATTTAAGAAAAATATACGATATCGATATGTATCCAGTAAGTAGTGGATATATAACATTCTATATAAATAAACTTTTTGAAGATAAAAATTCTTACACAATATACTTAATCAAAAAAGAAAGTAATATTTTTGATTCTTCTAAAATTATAAAAAACTATAT
>NZ_LN609267.1:683403-717387 GCF_000825665.2 Borrelia crocidurae | reverse complement strand
GGATTCTAATAATTAAATTTTATTTAGAAAAAGAAATAAAGTTAGTTCCTCAAAATATTGAAAATATATCACAATTAGTGAGCAAAGAAATAGAATTTTTAGACAATAACACAGTAAAGATAATAACTCAAAGTCTATTTAAATATGAACACTTAAGAAATATGTCTCCAATTGCAACATTAATATCAATCTTTTCAAATAGAACTAAAATTCCAAATATCAAAAATAACAGAACAAAAGGATTTATTGGATACGATGAGAGTTGGTTTTCAATAAAACAATCAAATTCAAAAGACTACGATCCAAGAATTATTAAAGAACTCTTAGAAATAGCTAGGAAAAACAAATGGTAAAAATATTTTCAAATTTTTTTAAAGCAATTTTAATAGCATCAATATTTACATTTTTGATGGAAGAATTATCAATAATACTTTTTTTGCCATATAAAATTCGATTTGCTTTAATATTCATTGGATTTTTATTTGACATAATATTAATTCTTATTTTCTTATACAAAATTTTAAAGGCATTTTTTTTAAAAAAATCACAAATATACATAAGAAATAATCTATTCTTCGACTTAATACATTGTCTGGTTCCTTTAATATTTTATAGTTCCCATCAAATGCAAAATATATTAAATCCTCAAGAAATAATCTTAACTCCAATAATACTCTCACTCTTTAAATTAAGATTCTTAAGACTTCTTAGATTTAACGACTTAATGATTGAAATCTATTATAATCCAAAAGAAAAAAATTTAATTTTAATTGCATTTGCCAGAACATTTTCAATAAGTTCACTGGTTCCATTTATATTTTTTATCATATTCTCAAGTTCAGGTTTTGCAAATACAATCCCCGAAAAACAAGAGTTCAATATAATAAAAAATATTTCTATCACAACTGAAAAAAACTATATTAAAGAAAAATATCCTTTCATACTTATAATTAAGGACAAAGAACAAACTATATATTCTAAATCCGATGATATATTTTTTTATTATAGTCCTAGTGAATATAAAATTATTGAAATAGACAAAACAAAATTCTATATTGACAAATATTTACAAAGAAAAAATGACTCTGTAATAGGAATATTTTTATTTACCCTTTTCATATCATTTGCAATATTTTTAACAAATTTTTATAAATTTTTTAAAGCAAGTTTTCATAAACCCACATTATATTAATGCACAAAGTTTTACAAGACCCATTTGAATATAGAAAAATTCAAATTCCATTTCATTTTAGTGAAGAAAAAGTATATGAAATGGCAAAAACATTTAACAATGTTTTATTAAAAAATAAATTAAATACAAAAAGAAAAAGCAAACTTCCACTAGAAATTGAACAACTAAAGAAAATAATAAATAGTAACAATAAGGAAAACATATGATCAAAAAAATATTGCTATTTTTAATAATTAACACATCAATTCATTCAAGATTAATAACACCTTCAATAGAAAAACGATCATCAGAATCCATGAAAAAATATTCTGCTTTTAACTTATTAATAGAAGAAGAATATTATATTCAACATCCAAAAAGTACACATGAAATACAAATATATGAATTAACAGAAAATTTCATAAAAAGTATTCTAAAAAATAAAATCGATGACTCAAAAATCACTACAACATACAGAGAAACTAACAAATACTTACTTCAAAGTGAAATCATTGACAAAGATTTTACAAAATACAAAATATTTAAAATTAAAACTATAGATTCAATTTTTAAAAGCTCAGCATTAATATACACCACAAAAGGATTTTACAAGCTAGAACTATACATAAGTGATAATAAAGACAAATTAGAAATTTTCAACCTCAATCCATCATACTTCACAAAAAATCCAAACGAAATAACTAATGAAATGATTTTTTATAATAACAATAATAAATAATCAACATTAATTTCATTTGACAAATACAGACATAACTCTTTGAAGAACCTTGGCTCTATCAAGAGGTTTTACAATAAACGTCTTTGCACCCTTAATCAAACATTCCTTAACCAACTGCTCTTTCCCCAAAGCAGAAATCATTATTACTTTAGCATTTTTATCAAATTCAATAATATTATCAAGACATGTCATTCCATCCATTCTGGGCATAGTAATATCAAGAGTAACAATATCAACATTAGGATAATGATTTTTATACTTAACCACAGCTTCTTCACCATCAGCAGCAGTGTCAATAATGTTAAATCCTTCAGAAGTAAAAATTTGAGTAAGTTGCTTTACAGTAAAAACCGAATCATCCACAATTAAAACATTAAAAGGAACCCCTGTATCATAATTAATACCTCTTGGTTTATTTGAAGCATCCATAGCAATTGTAGTTTTTTGGATCATATTAAACCCTCTTTTCTAATAATAAGCACTCTCAACTTCATAATAATATCAAACCCTCTCCCTTATTGCAATATTAACTTCAATAATTTTATTATCTGGCAAAGTAAAAGGTACTATTAATGCTTCAGACCCTTTATTACTTATCTTCATATTCTCTCCATAAATAAAAGCTGGAGGAGTTATGTCAAACACAAAACCCTTAGAATGTAGAGTAGTAACAAAATTACCAGCAATAATATTACCAACTTCTGTAAGAGTTGCTGCTACCATTTCCTTGGTCTCCTCATCATCAAAATCAACATACTCTTCAAAATTTAATTTAGATGCAACAAAAAGTGCAGTATCAATATCCATGTCAATAATAATACTTCCTTCAACAGAACCTGCAAGCCCTACAATAACAGAAACTCCCTTTATCTTTTGATTTATTGATTTAAGCCCAGGACTGCCCATTTGAATATCATCGACAAGCAACATATCTCTTAAAACTGAAGAAGCAGCATCTAAAAATGGCTCTATATAATCTATCCTCATTAATTTCTCCTTTAAATCCTTTTATATAGGTTAAAATATTTTACAGACTTATCTTTTATAAAAAGATCATTATTCTTAAGTTCTTCATTATCTCCCAAAATCAAAAGAGCACCTCTAACAGATTTTTCTGCAATTGCATTCAGAATTAAAATTTGACCATCATCATTCAAGAAACATAAAATATCTCTTAAAAACACAATTCCCAAATTTTCTGGAAATTCTGATAAAATGGCATCTGAATATTCAAATAAAATACTATTCATAATCTCTGGCTTAAATTTATAAACTCCTGAAGCTTGCTCAAAGGAATTTTTTCGATAAATTTCACTCAAATTAATCTCAGATTCCAAGAAAACCAGATTAGAAGTACCTATAACTTTATTAAAATCATTATCAATAGCCGTTACTTTAAAAGGATTTTTATAAGACTCATATAAAACATTCACGAAAGATATTGTCTCTTTTCCTTCACCACATCCAATTTCAAAAACATTTAAAATAGTACCAATATCACTCATATTATTAACATGCCGTTGAACAATTTCCTCCTGAAATTCCTTTAAGTACTGCTCATTCCACAATTGACTCGATGACTTTGAATAAAATTCACTTAAGAAGTTATCATAAGCTAAATCATTAATATTTGCAATATCTAATTTAACTCCTATCTTCTTTAAAAAATCGTCACTTACCAAGGATGAATTAAAAGAATATTTAAAAAGATTTTCCTTAATCACCCTTAAATCATCTAAATTATCCTTAGAAGATAACACATGATTACTAGCAGATGCTTCTGATAACTCCAAAGAATTATTATCAAAAGATATCGACTGCTCTTCATGCTCAGAAGTACCTATCTTATCACCTGTATTTTTACTCTCTTCCAATAAAACTTCTTTTTCTTCTATATCATTATCATAATTGAAAATTTTACCAACATCAAGAACAATATACAATTTTGAACCATATTCAACTACACCCCTCATGTAATGTATCAATGTTTCCTGAAATAAAATAGGATGAGGATCCTGAATCAAAGAAGAATCAATTGAGAAAACATTATTAACCTTATCAACAATAACTCCTATTAATAGATCATTATTTCTAAGCACCATAACATCTTCAAAGTCTTTTTTAATGACTTTCAAATTAAACATTATCCTCAAATCAATAATAGAAATTATTTCCCCTCTTAAATTGTCAAGCCCAACCACATACTTTTTAGCATTAGGAACATATGTAAAATTATTAGACTTTCTAATCTCCTTAACTTGCATGATATCTACCAAATAACTATCATCCCCAATATTAAAAGATACAACTTTAAAATCTAAATTAACAGAATCTTTTTCTTTAAGATGACTACCAATATTATGTTCATCTAAATATATCTCTTTTATTTCCATCATAAAGACTATCCCTTCATATCCCTTAGGTCAAACAGCCTAAATACATCAATAATCAGAACAACCTTACCATTACCAAGTGTAGTAGCTCCAACTATTCCAGGACTTGAAGCATACTTATCTTTAATAGGTTTTACAACAAAATCTTCCTCTCCAAGAATAGAATCAACAACTATACCTGCTTTCTTATCATTAATGCTAATCACTATCAAAAATTTTTCATACAAATCTTGATGATCATTTTTTATATTAAAAAGCTCATCAAGCCTAAGCACAGATATAACTTCTTCTCTTAAATTATATACCTCATGATCATTTTCAAGAAGCCTAATATTATCTTCATTAATTCTATGAGTTTCAAGCACACTGTTTAAAGGAATAACATAAATCTCATTCCCTGATTTCACAAGAAGTCCTTGAACAATCACCAATGTTAAAGGAAGTTTAATTTTAAAAATAGTACCAACATTAATTTTTGAATCTATAATGATAGTTCCATTTAATTTTTTAACATTATTTTTAACAACATCAAGCCCTACCCCCCTACCAGAAACATCTGTAATTTGACTAGCTGTCGAAAACCCAGGCTCAAAAATCAAATTAAGCATTTCACTCTCAGAGAGAACTGTATTTTCATTTATTAAACCTTTTTCAATTGATTTTTTCCTAATGACATTTGGATCTATACCTTTCCCATCATCCTCAATTTCAATTGATATAACATTACCTTCATTTTTGGCACGCAAAATTATATGACCGGTTTTATCTTTTCCCTTACTAATCCTTTCATCTACAGTTTCAATTCCATGATCCATAGAATTTCTAATACAATGCATTAAAGGATCTACAAGGTCATCTATAACAGATTTATCAACTTCAGTATCTTCCCCTTGAGTACTAAGTTCTACAACTTTACCTAATTTCTTTGAAAGATCTCTTATTACTCTTGTAAACCTTGAAAAAATACTAGCAACCGGCAACATCCGTGTTCTTAAAACACTCTCATGTAAATCAGTAATTATCCTAGAGAGTCTATTAGATGCAAATCTAGAATCTTGATGAATCTTAAATAATAAATCTTTTAGATTCATCATATCTTGCAAACTTCTATCAAGTTTATGTTCCAATAACTCTACTATCCGTGTCTCAATAGAATTGTCCAAATCTAAACCGACATCTTTAAAAATCATCTTTAAATCTGACAAAAAACTATTACGAAAATTTTCTTGATAATCATAAAAATAATTAAAACCATAAATAAAAGATGTAATATCAGAATTTATTTGATTATAGGACGATTTACTAATGACAGCTTCACTTACAAGATTTAATATAGAATCTATTCTTTTGCTATCAATTCTAATTAAATTAACATTTAAAGCTGATTTTTTAGATTCTTTAACAGGAGCATAAGCATCAACTTCAGTACTTACATCCATACCTTTAATATTTTTCAAATCAACTTCGCTAATATCAAAACTAACAACAACATCTGATAAATCTACCTTTTTAGAAATACTCTCTATTGAAGTTTTTGATATTAAATAATAAACAATCAAATCAAAAAATTTATCTGACAGTAAATCCTCACTATCAGGAATAGATTTATAAATTTCCCCCAAACTTTTCAAAGCCTGTAACATTTGAAAGCCAGAAATAGTTGACATAGGATTATTCTTATTAAAATATAATTTCACTTCAAACAACTTAGAATCTCCAATATGATTTCTTAAATCAATAATCTCATCATTAGAGAGTTGAAAACCACCCTTATTAGATACTGTATTATCTTTAGAGAGTGTATTATTAATAACTGAATTTTGCTCTCTTAAATTTGCTTTTGCCAATTCATTATCAATATCAAATTCATTAATTGAATAATCTGACGCAACATCAGATAAATTTATCTTTTCTTCAATCTTATGAATATCTAAATATATCAAATAATAATCCACTCTTTTTAAAAATTGATCCGAAATCAATTGATCATAATTTGGAACCGTATGAAGAATTGGGGCTAAATCTTTTAAAGATTGAAACATCTGTATTCCAGCAATCGTAGCCATAGGATTATCTTTATCAAAATCAATACTAACTTTTAAAAGTTTTTGACCAAGCCCTACAGCTTCCCGCATATCATTAATATCAGAAGAAGAGAGTAAAAATTCATCATTATCTTTATTTTCTAAAACCTCAACAGAAGTTGTCTGATAATCATATTCCAAAAAGCCTCTTAATTTACTTTTAAGTCCACTTACATCCTGCAAATAAACATCTCCATTAAGACGTGCATCAAGCATACTTTTTATTACATCAAGCGCATTTAAAAGTAAATCAATAAGATCATTACATATTTTTAACCTATTATCTCTAATAGCATCAAACACATCCTCAACAACATGAGTAAAACTTGAAAGTTCCATCATATCAACAGAAGCTGAACTACCCTTAATAGTATGTGCTGCCCTGAATATTTCATCAATAGTTTCCATATTATGAGGGTCATCTTCTAATGAAATAATATTCTCTTCAAGAGTATCTACAAGATTTTGAGCCTCTTCAAAAAAAATTTCTAAAAGCTCTTTATTATCTGCATCTATCATTCACCCATTTTCCTATTTTAATGATAACAGGAACAAATTAAAAATTGACCCTGCTATCATAATAATTTTATCATTTCTCAGTACGTACCCCAGATTTATCATTACTACTTTTTTTTACCTTTTTCAAATAAATCTTGAAAAGATTCATCTGGCATTGATATACTCTCTCTCACCTTTAAAACTTTCTTCAGAGCTTCCTGGGATTTCAATTTTCGAAGTGACTCAACTCCACGTGTTTCATAAATTTTAAATATAGATTCATTATCAACATCAGAATCCAAGGAAATACTTAATTTATCATAAATAACCCTTAAATCCTTGATATAAAAAATTAGATTTTGTTCCCTTGAACTATGAAATTTTGAAACTCTAAATGCTTTAAACCTCATTTTGCTTGAAGGAAGAGGATAATTGGGAACACTATTATCAGCTGTTCTAGAACTTATCCCTGGAAGATAAGTAGGATTTGACCACACTAAATCTGCCCAACCCTTAAATTTTAAAGAACCTAAAGGATAAACATATTCCATACCACTCATATCTTCAAATAAAACTTCAAGATCAACATCATGTCCCAAACTGTAAACTGTAACCTTTACCTCTTTCATAATTCTAACATTATCAATAAGACCTCTACCTACAAATTGATTACCATTTTCTCCAGCATAAAAAGGAATTTTAAATGGAGGCAATACCATTGCAGAAGACTGAATATAACTTGGAAATAATACTCTAATTCCCAAAATTGTCTCTCCTGCATATCTTCTAGAATCACTCTTAACAACAGCCGGAACAACAATAGAATTCTTTACATATGCCTGCATTCTAGCTGAAGGTGTTAAAAGGATACTCCAATTATTTATTCCAAGATTTAATACCATATCTTCTGGCTTCATAATGCTTGAAGCTCCAGAATATACACGATCAATATAATCTGTAAGATCAAGCTCAGTAGAACTTGGATCTTTTGCAAGTTCTGCAAAATCAAGAACCAATTCACCAGGTTCACCATCAGAAGAACCATCACCTGATGATGTTCGAGATGTCTCTTGACCAAAAACAGGAATTAAGAAAATAATAAAAAATAAAATAAAAACACTTTTCTTCATTTTATCCATCAAATCAACTCCTCATACAAAATAATTTAATTTTTTATTTGTCAATTTCATAATACATCCAATAATACTCAAAAACATCTTAAACATTTAAAATATACCCCTCAATGAAAATAAAAATTTCTTTAACATCTCTAGGATAGTTAAAATTAATTGTTTCTTTTAAAGATTTAACAAATAAACTTACCCTCAATTCCTCAGAATCCTTATAAGCACCATTTCCAAAAGAATCATAAAACTCTTTGGAAAGATTTATAAAATATACATCATTACTCATAAAAGAATATAAAAGCTTTACATTAGTAGTTCCAAATTGCAAATAAAAACCTTTACTATTACCCAATAAAAAATCTTTAACTAACAAATCCAAATTTTCTTTAAGAGTTTTTCTTTTTTTTAAATAACGTAAATCAGAAATTAATTCATGCTCAGAATGGAAATAAAATACTTTTCTAAAGAAAAGATTATCATAATTACAAAATATCAAATATGAAGAAAATAAAAAAATTAATAATAAAAATACAATCAATATCTCAAGAAAATATTTCGAACAATGACGCCTAAGAAAATCGTAACAAACACAAATATTTTTCATCAACATGTTAAAACCACTATTTCTCATAAAATTCAATAAACTTAATTAAGGACTCAAGTACTAAAATATTGATTTTGCTCATATAATTGTAATCCAAAATCAAAATCGCATCATCAATATTCGATAAAAACCCAATTTCAATTAATACAGCGGGCATACTACTATTTTTAATCACAAACCACTGCTCTTCCCTAATTGTTCTAATTTTAGTCTCACATAAAACATCACTAAAAGTTTCATATAAAATTTCCGCTAATTTTTTTGATTCATATTTATACTTAATATCTAGTATATCATTAAGCTCCCTTAAGTATCTATTACCTCTAATATCATATCCTTTCAAATTCCTTATAACCTCTCTTTTTGAATTTTGAGGAAGATACCAAAATTCAACTCCTCTAGCATCCGGATTTGAAGCATTATTTGCATGTATCGACAAAAATATAACATTATTGGGAAAATCTGGTTTAATTGCATTTGCAAATTCGGATCTATCTTGTAATGACACAAAAATATCATCCACACGTGTTAATAAAATATTTCTATCTAAAAAATAATTACTAAGGATTTTATATAAATGTATAGAATAAGTCAAAGTAAAATCTTTTTCAAAAAAAGTAATATTATGTTCTCTTAACTTATGTGTTACAACAGCTCCCCTATCATGACCACCATGACCAGGATCAATAACAATTGATGTTATTCGTGGTTTACTATAACTTTGCAAAGATCGAAAATAATTTTCAATCTGCATCAAAGCTTTCTTAGTGATTAAAATTTCCCCATCTCTTAAAAGGATAGGATCTACATAAATATAATAACCAATAGATGATAAACCATATTCAAAACCCACTTTAAGCTTAAGATGTCCCTTTTCATGCTCAATTGTAAGAATATCTCTCTCAATATTAAAATTGAACTTAAAAAAGTTGCTATCAAATGAATCAAGAATATTGACATACTCAAATTCATCTGCATGCACAAATAAAAACACAAATACTAAATTAATCAATAATATTATTTTCCCAAAGTTCAATTGCACTCTTTAAATCACCTTTAAACCTTAAGCTATTTTTGATGGTTTCACATTTAATTTCTTTAAATTCTCTGCCAAACCTAAAAGGATTAACACCATATCTTAAGCATAGTCTTATAAATCGTAAAAATGAAAATTTTACTCCATTTCCAATAAAAATAGGAACATAATTTTTAAGTAAAAAAATCAAAAAACTTTTATTTTTTGTTAAATCTTCTGGAACATTTAAAGCTGTATATTGTATACGTAATTTCCTATAAATATGAATACTCTCTCCAAAATAAATAGCTCTAAGTCCAAAATCTAATCTTTGAAAATACTCGTTTTTGATCCTCTTATCAAAACCTCCTAACTGAATAAACTTCTCCTTAGAATAAAGACCACAATAATCCATAGTAATTAAAGTCTTCTCATAATCACGTTCAGAATTTATTAAAATTACTTTTAATCTTTGATATTTATCAATAGTAGGCAGAAAAATCGATGGAACAACCTCTTCATCTTTATCAAAGAATTCACCACCAACAAGAAGTACATTCTTTTTAACAATTTCATCAAATATATTAGGAATCCAAAAAGGATTTAACAAGTACATATCACTTTGCAATACAAAAACAAAACTACAAATGGACTCTTTCATCGCTAAATTAACTTTCTCTCCAGAATTTAAATCCCCAGAAAGTAAAATAAATTTCAATTTATCATAATTTTCTGAAATAAACTGAAGAGAAGTCCTATTACTTTGTTTTTCAATAGAAATAATTTCTCTGATAAAGTCAAAATTAGAAAGAAATTCAAATAAATCCTCCCTAAAAATTTTTGTGCCTCTATTTAAAATGACAAAAGATATTCCAAAAGTTGACTTTTGTACATAACTATTTTTAGACTGAATAACTGTATAAGAATAATCATTACTCCTAAAATACATATAACTTACTTCAAAAATCCTTATAATTAAACTATAATAAATTACATGGTAAGCAATAACATGTTAAAAACAAGTATTCTAAACATTGAACAATTAAAATATAGCATAGTTATTGCTGTTTTAACACTAATAACATTCATAAGTTGTAAAGATAAAAACGTAACTTACGACAAAAGAATTAAAAAAATACTTGATAACAATAAATTAGAATATAGAATAGATAAAGAAAATGATTTCATCATATCAAAAACCATTAACAATGCAAACATAGAAATAATAGTCAGGTCAAAACTAAATTCATATCAAAATTCAAAAATAAGAGAAATATTTGGCATAGTAGAAACATTTGACGTTAATTCAGATAAAATTCAAGAAATATCAGAATCTTTAATGAACGATAGTTACAACAATCGTGTCTTAGGATCATGGGAAATAATCCATGATCCAGAAAGAGGCAATAATTCTTTGGTATACATCGTTAAAGCTGAAGAAAATGCAAAAGAAATATTCTTACTTGATGCCTTTGAAGAAATAGCAGCAACAATATCTATCTTTAAAAAAGTAATAAGAGACGATAAAACAGACATCAACATTAAAGATAAATCCAATGAAACCTTCAATAAAATTCCTAATGACACATTACAAAATGAAGATAAAATCAACGATCACGAAGAAGAAGAACTTCAAAAAATAAAAGCTAAATAATTTACTCTATATTTAAAGAATTAACATCAAAATTAAACTTAACCTTATCACCCACTTTAATTTTAAATTTAGAAAAAGTACCCCCTGGAACCTCAAGAGCATATTTAACCTTATATTTAGAATTGACACTCACTTCTGAGAAAGGAATTAAACTATAAATCTCTTTAATAATACCTGCAGCATTAATATAAGCAATTTCAAGTGGTATAGCAGTATCCCGCATCCAAAAAGATAAATTTTTTTCTTTATCAAAAATAAAAAGCATGCCATTATTTATATCTATATGTCTAGTTCCCATATAACCTTTAGCTCTAGTAACCTTATCAATTGCAAGCATAACAAAAAACTTAGTATCATTAATAATGATTTCTTTATCATATACATGCCTAACACAAGAGACAAAAAAAATTAATGCAAATAAAATTTTCAGGTTCAATTTTCTCCATTAATGTAAGACTTTAATGTCATTCTTAAAATATTATCATTCAACACAATAATTGAATCACCAATATCCCAAACATAATTAAAAGGAGTTACAACAGAAGCATCACCAAATTTTTCTTTAACACTCAAAACAATAGAATATTGAGAAACCAATTTTTTATCAAAAACAAAAGTATATGAATAAAGTTTATACTTATCAAAACTAAAGTAAGCATTTTTTACACAAATTTTACCTCTAAAATTTAAAATTTGTGTATTAACAGAAGCTATTTCAACTTCTTCAATATCATAATAAAAAATAGAATTGCGTTTCATATTATCTTCAACAGTATTAACATTATCTCCTAAGTTAAAAGATAAGAAAATAGAAAATAAATAAAAAACCGTAATTCCCATATAAATTCATCCTTAGAAAAAAAGAATATAAACAAAAAGCAAAATTATCAAAAAATTAGCAAACAAATAAAGCATAACATTCACATAAAATCCAAAATAAAATTTTCTTCTTAAAAAGCTATCACCATTCCAAAGCCTTTTAAATCCTCTATTAATAGAACGTTTTTTTAACTGTTTTTCAAAAGGACTATAATTACATTTTGGACAACCATTCTCAAATGCAGAAATAATACCTACATATCCACAACTTGGACATTCAAGATCGCCTAACTTAGAATGACAATTCAAACATATTGCCTTATCAAGTTCAACTCTCTCTCCACATTTCTCACAAAAAACCTCAAAATTGACTTTTCTCAAACCTTAATCCTTGTAACACAATATTTAAAGATAGTATACATTATTTACACGTTTACACTATATTAATAATATTAATAGAATGTAGTAGGAAATTAAAATGAAATCAGGATTTGTATCAATCATAGGTAGACCTTCAACAGGGAAATCTACACTTTTAAATTCAATATGTGGACATCAAATATCAATCACTTCCTCTACACCACAAACAACTAGAAATAAAATAAAAGGAATATTTACAGACAAAAGAGGACAAATCATTTTTATAGACACACCAGGATTCCATCTAAGCAAAAAAAATTTCAATATAGCATTAATGAATAACGTATACTCTGCAATTATAGAAACAGAATTAATTATCTATGTCATAGACATTCAAGATCAACCTGGAACTGAAGAAAATGAAATATTAACAATCATACAAAGATCAAAAATTAATTTTATAGTGGTCATAAACAAAATTGATATTCACAAAACAAAAGAAAAAGAAATAATGACATTTTTAGAAGAAAAAAAAATACAAAAAAACAAAATTATAAAAATCTCTGCTGAAAAGCAAATAAATATTGAGACAATGAAAGATAAAATTTATGAAAATCTTAATGAAGGACCTCTTTATTATCCAAAAGAATATTATACAGATCAAAAAATAAATTTACAAATTAGTGAAATAATTAGAGGAGTAACTATTAAAAAACTTAAAGAAGAATTACCATACTCTATATACACAGAAATCGAGATCTTAGAAGATAGAGAAAACAAATTTTTTATTAAAGCAAATATTATTGTAGCTGGAGAGAGTCAAAAGGGAATAATAGTTGGCAAAGGAGGAAAAGGAATTAAATCAATTGGTGAAGAATCTAGAAAAATAATATCAAAAATACTTGAAAAAAAATGCAATTTATTTTTACAAGTAAAATTAAGAAAAAATTGGAATAAAAACGCTAAATTAATTAAAAATTTGATAAATTAATATGATAACATTTTTCAACACTTCTTCATATTGAAATAACAAAAATAGGATGATAAAATTAAGTTTTAACAGAGGAAATATTATGAAAACAGCACACTGGGCAGATTTTTATGCAAAAAAAATAATAACAGAAAAAGGTAAAAAAGAACAATACACAGTTTCATCAGGAATTACTCCATCAGGAACCGTTCACATTGGAAATTTTAGAGAAGTAATTTCTGTTGACCTAGTAGCAAGAGCACTTCAAGATCAGGGAAAACAAGTAAGATTTATTTATTCATGGGATAACTATGATGTATTTAGAAAAGTACCTAAGAACATGCCTGATCAAGAATTATTAACAACCTATTTAAGACAAGCAATAACAAGAGTTCCTGACACAAAAACTAATAAGTCAAGTTATGCAAGAGCAAATGAAATAGAATTTGAACAACATTTGCCTACTGTAGGCATTGAGCCAGAATTTATAGATCAAAGCTTAAAATATATGTCAAGTGATTATGCAAATCAAATAAAATTTGCACTAGATCATAAAGATGAAATAGCAACAATACTCAACAAATACAGAACCACACAACTTGCAGATGACTGGTATCCTATTAGCATTTTTTGTACCAAATGTAATAGAGATACTACAACAATAAAAAATTATAATCATTGCTATTCTATTGAATACTATTGCGAATGTGGAAATAAAGAATCGCTAGACTTAAGAAAAACATGGGCTTGCAAACTTCCATGGAGAATAGATTGGCCAATGCGATGGAAATATGAAAATGTTGATTTTGAACCTGCTGGCAAAGATCACCACAGCAGTGGAGGAAGTTTTGACACAGCAAAAGAAATCGTAAAAATTTTTGGAGGAACTCCTCCCATAACATTTCAATACGATTTTATATCCATTAAAGGACATGGTGGAAAAATATCTTCATCATCTGGAGACGTTGTTTCATTAAAAGATGTTCTTGAAATATATACACCTGAAGTTACAAGATTTTTATTTGCGTCAACAAAACCCAATACAGAGTTTTCAATATCATTTGACCTTGATGTAATAAAAATTTATGAAGATTACGATAAATTTGAAAGGGTATATTATGGAATTGATGAAATTCAAGAAAAGAAAAAAGAAACTTTCAAAAGAATTTATGAACTCTCACAACCAAAAGCACCAGACAAAGAAATTCCTTATCAAATTGGATTTAGACATTTAAGTGTAATATGTCAAATTTTTGAAGGAGACAAAGATAAAATCTTTACACTTTTAAATAATATAAAAGAACATCAAAAAACAAAACTAATAAATAAAATTGAATGTGCCATCAACTGGATTAAAAAATTCGCACCTGAAGATTTTAAATTTTCACTCAGATCAACATTTGATAACATTGAAGTACTTCAAGATAACAATAAACAAGCAGTAATACAATTACTAAACTTCTTAAAAGAAAATTTTAATAATATTACTGAAAAAGAAATTCAAGATGAAATTTATAATATTGCAAGAAAAAACAATATTGAACCACCATTATTCTTTAAGCAACTCTACAACATATTAATTACTAAAGACAAAGGACCAAAATTAGCAGGATTTATTAAAACAATTGGTATTGAAAAATTTGAAGAAATTGTAAAACATTACATTTAATTTTAACACAAAAATATTTGAAATATATATTAAGAAGAGATCATATTTATTAATAATCTCTTCTTGTTAACGTTTGCTCTGTTTTTTATCTATCTATTTTTTTACCTTGATTAGCAACAGATTCCATAGCTGCCTTAATTTTATCTTCATCGCCCAAATAGTAATGTTTAACGGGTTTTAAATCCTTATCAAGCTCATAAACTAAAGGAATACCCGTTGGAATATTTAGCTTTAAAATATCTTCTTCACTCATATTATCAAGATATTTAACAAGGGCTCTTAAAGAATTACCATGAGCAGCAACAATAACTCTTTTTCCTTCAAGAATAGCCTTAGCAATTTTATCTGTCCAATATGGTATAACTCTTGAAACAGTATCTTTTAAACACTCGGTTGAAGGAAGTTCACTTTTAGGAATATTTTTATATCTTGAATCATGAATAGGATGACGCTTATCAGACTCATCCAAAGGCATAGGAGGAACATTATAACTACGTCTCCAAATGAGAACTTTATCTTCGCCATACTTTTCAGCCGTTTCAGCCTTATTTAATCCTTGCAATGCCCCATAATGTCTCTCATTAAGTCGCCAAGATTTTTCTACATCAATATACGATTGACCCAATTCACACAAAATAATATTTAAAGTATCATTAGCTCTTACTAACATTGAGCTAAAAGCAATATCAAAAGAATAACCTTCCTTTTTCAATATTCTACCACCCTCACAAGCTTCAGAAACACCCTTCTCAGAAAGTTTAACATCAGTCCATCCTGTAAAAAGATTTTCCTTATTCCATTCACTCTCACCATGCCTCACTAAAACTAATTTATACATAAAATCTCCTAAGAAATATTTAGATTACCTTAATAACATTTTATCAATTAAATTAACACAAAATCTAATTAATGTTAATACTCAAACATTTCTTAAAGACAACAAATTATAAAACTATTTTACTCAAAATAAAACATTGTTATTTACTGAATTATTAATGATATAATTTACCTTAAAGTTCGTATTCTAATAAACATTTAGTAACTAAAAGGATTATTAAAAATGGAAAAACAAAAAGAATTAATCTCAAAATATGCAATTGATAATTATGTAACAAGCAACATGTTCATAGGAATTGGAACAGGAACAACTGTTTTTTATGCAATTAAACACTTAAGTTACAAAATAAAATCTGGTGCTTTAAAAAATCTTACATTTTATCCAACAAGCAGTGACACACAATGCTTACTTGCAAAAGAAAATATTGCTTACGAATCAAAATTCACAAAAATTAACAAAAATATAGATATCACAATCGACGGAGCTGACGAGGTTCTATTAGATAAAAAAGCATTAATTAAAGGTGGTGGAGCAGCTCACTTAATGGAAAAAGTAGTCGCATATAACTCTAATCAGTTATTGATCATTGCAGATGAAACTAAAATAGTAACAAATTTAGGAGAAAAAACACCAATACCAATAGAAATTGCCCCAAATGCCCTTGCATTTATTAAAGCCAAACTAGAAAAAATGAACTTTAATCCTGTTTTAAGAACATGTAAATCTAAAGCAGGACCACTAATTACTGACAATAATAATTATATCTTAGACATAAAAATGAATATTGAAAATCCTAAAGGAACTGAAAAATATTTTAAATTATTCCCTGGAATACTTGAAATTGGTATTTTTAATCATCAAAATACTAAAATCATATACTATCAAAATGGACAAATTAAAGAAACTTAAAGCTTACTTTAAAAGAATTAACAATTAAATATTCTTCTATCAATCGCAAATAAAAATTCAATTTAAACCTCTCACATTGCTCCAAATAAAGAATATCATTACTCAAAACAACTGATTTATTTAAACTTAAAAGGTAATCAATAAATTTATAAAAATCGTTCTGGTGATATATAAATCTACGTCTCAAAATAGATATATCAAGACCTCGCTTGGTACCAAGATTTGTAATGAAATGATAAATAAAAAAATCTAAATCACTGAAATTTTCAAAAGTGGCAGAAGACTCTACACTATACAAAAAATTATCATCCTTCCTAATCACAGCCCTAAGACCATTATTCTCAGAAACAAAAAGCAAACTAACAGATTGCAAGCCAAGACCTAAATATGGACTGAGTTCCCAATATCGCACATTATGTTTACACTCATACCCTCTTAAGGCAAAATTTGAAATTTCATAATTTAAATAACCATGAGACTCCAAAAAATCAAAAGCATAGAACCATAAATCTTCACCCTTAATATCATTATAATCACTATAAGCATCACTACTAGAATCAACAATACAATTATTCTTATCAATCAAAACTTCTGAAAGAGAAATATGTTCGGGAGCATATGATATTATTTTTACTAAATCACTTTTAAGATTTGTTTTGTTGTGATACAAAATATTAATATCAAAATCAATATTCAAATCAAAATGAAATTGATGAATATTTTCAATAGCAGCATTAACTTTATCAATAGATACCCCAAAAATACCTATCTTCTCTAAAAATTTTGAAGAAAAACTTTTTATATCAAGACTAATTCTACTGACAAAAAAATTATCTAGAACTGTTAAAACAGACGTTGTAATATTTCCAGGATGCAATTCAAAAGTAAATTCATCCAAATCAAAAAAATTAAATTTTGCAGACAAAGATGTTAAAAAAGATTCTAATTCAAAAACATCAACCAATCTTAAATCATTATATTTAATATAAAGAGTCTTAACTTTTGGAAATCCCAAAACTTCTAAATAATAAGACAACTCACGAAATACTTTTTCATAAAAAATATGACTAAAACACTTGCTAAAATCAATATAAATACTTAGCTCTTTCAAAGACAAAAAATTCAATACTATATAAATAACCTTTAAAAAATTTAAGTTTAATTATAATATATATAATCATAGCATTAAGTATAATGAATTTAACTAACTGCAATATAAAATAGGAAATAAAAACAAGAGGTTTAAATGTCTAAAGATTACTACAACATACTTGGAGTAAATAAAAATGCTACAACAGAAGAAATAAAAAAAGCCTACAAAAAATTAGCAATTAAATATCACCCTGATAAAAATAAAGAAAACAAATTTGCAGAAGAAAAATTTAAAGAAATAAATGAAGCTTACGAAGTTCTATCATCTCCTCAAAAAAAATCTAATTATGACAATTTTGGAAATGCAGATTTTAACAATAACTTTAATACAGACTCATTTACTAAAGGATTTAAGAATTCTGGGTTTCAGCATTTTGACAATTTTGATTTATTTTCTGATATTTTTGGAGAATTTACAAAAGGAACAATTCAAGATAAAGAGGTAACTATTAAAATTTCTTTATATGATGCTTATATGGGAGGCAAAAAATTTATATTGATAAATAACGAAAAAATCGAAATTAATATACCAAAAGGCACAATTGATACCACCAAATTAAAATTCAATGGCAAAGGAAATACCAATCCAATTTCTGGAAAAAGAAGTAACTTAATTATTAAATTTGAAATATCAAGTTATAAAAACTTTACACTAAAGGATCGAAATTTAGAAACACAAATTAACGTATATCCATGGGAAATAGCTTTAGGGAGTGAAAAAATCTTTGAAACAATTGAGGGTAAGAAAATAAAAATCAAAATTCCAAAAAACACAAAAAATGGAGAAATACTTAACTTAAAAGGTCTTGGAATGCCTGCTCTTGGAAATGCCATTAAAGGAGATTTAAAGGTTAAATTAATAGTAGATGTACCACCAATTATTAATGATGAAGTTAAAATAATATATGATTAGTTAAAAGAAATTTAGTAATAAAAAATTTTAAACAAATAATTGTTCAAAATTTTTCTAACTTTTCTCCCAATCAAGCTTTAGGCTATTAAGTTTATCTATTTTAAGTTCATATTCCTTAATGCCTTCTTCAAGACTACTAAGACTTTTATTAATATCAACTGTAAATTGAATAACATCACCTTGACGAGGTGAAAGGCTAAAGAAAGTAAATTTCCAAGCTCCAGAATTTATAGTAGATATTATTCTTTTTTGAAAAACATAATCTGATATTAAAACAAGTTTCTGAAACTCCTTTCTACGTAAATAAATAAGCTCATTCCATTCATTAAAAATGGCATCGGGTAATTCATCCAAGCCAATCTCAATGATATTACTTATCGACAAGAGAATATTAAGAACCTCTAATAAATTTAAATAATAGCTTTCAAAACAATGAATAACAATATCCAACAAAGAAATTTTAACAAGCAATTTAGATATATCAAGACTATGCTCTTTCATAATTTTTGATATTCTCTCTTTTGCATACTCCATAACAAATTTTTTATGCGTATCTTTAATATATTCACTTACTTTGATCTGCTCCACCTTTTCACAATACTCATCAATTTTTTTATTAATTAAATCTAAACTACTATTATTAGCTTCATTAACAAAAAAATCAATTGAATGCTCAAGTCTCTCTAAAAATTCTTCTTTAATAAAATAAGTTGCAATCTTAATACAAGAATATGGTGTTTTATTACGTCTATCAAATTCCTCAATCTTCTTTTTAAGATCCACTTTAAAATTTAAATATCTAAGCCTATCTAAAAATTTATCAAAAGTATCCTCATCATCCAAAAGGACATCACATTCAAAATCTAAAAACTCTGATTCTGGATAATATTTTTTGATTAAACTTTTAATGTTATTCAAAGTATCACAAAATATTGTCTTATTAACACTTAAATTATCATTTTCTTTTGAAGAAATGTAGGTAATATTCATGATATCTTTACGAATTTTATCTAAAAAAACAATTTTATTTTTAAACAAATTAGCATCATTAATAAGGGTTGATTGTTCTTTGTAAGAATAGTAATTTATTAAACTATATCTAAAAATACTAAAATTGAGATGCTTTTGAAAATCAAAAAACCTATAAAATCCTAATGAACCAAAATCAAAAAACTTCATATCATAATATTATAACAAAATATCTATTTGATTTTTTTATAACAACTTAAAAGAATAGGAGAAGCTATAAAAACCGAAGAAAAAGCACCAACAACAACACCTACCATAAATATCAAAGAAAAATCCTTAATAGCACCTTCGGTAAATATGTATATAGAAAATACAGCAACAAATGTAGTAATAGATGTTAAAATGGTCCTTGACAAAGTTTGATGAATACTTATATTTAAAACATTTAAAAATGAACTATCTGTTATATTCCTAGAATTTTCTCTAATTCTATCAAAAATAATGATCGTATCATTTAAAGAATATCCAATAATTGTCAATATAGAAACAATTATTGAACTATTTATTTCTATTCTAAATAAACCTAAAAAAGCAATCACAAAAAGTATATCATGCATAGTTGCAAATATTGATGACACAGCATAACTCAATCTAAATCGTAATGTCACATAAACTAAAATAAGGGCAAATGTTAAACAAACCAACAAAACAGACTTTGTCCTTAAAACAGATGAAAATCTTGAATCAATAAAATAAGAATCAAGAATTTCAACATTAGCATCAAACTCAATACCTAGTTTATCTAGCAACATACTATGAATTTCTTTTTTCAAAGAATAATCAGTCACCTCTGACTTTATTATAATATCAAAATGACTCTTAGAATCATTTGCAATAATTTCATTAACATCAAATGTTTTATAAAATGAAGATAGCACTCTTTTTATATCAGAATCCTTAATACCTGCTTTATCTATCACAAAATTAATATTTACACCCGAAGAGAAATCTACTCCCCAATTATAACCACCATGATACATAAAGGTGTAAATAAAACCTAAAAAAATCATACAAAAACTAGCTATAATAGCTTTATTTCCATATTTTAAAAAATTAAACACCTTTTGCATAATTTGAACTCCAAGAAATACTTACACATTTGTTTCTATTCAAAGATATAATCAATTCCAAAATAAACCTTGAAAAGACTAAACTACTAAAAAGTGACGCCACAATCCCTATAGATAAAGACCACGCAAAACCTTGAATAGTCCCTGTTCCAAGAAGAGTCAAGAAAAGCACAGCTATAAATGTTGTAACATTTGAATCCATTATTGCCCAAAAGGCTTTTTTAAATCCATCTTCAAATGCTCTTTCAAATTTTCTACCATTTCTAATCTCTTCTTTAATCCTCTCATAAATAATTATATTAATATCAACAGCCATACCCATCGTTAATACCAGACCTGCAATACTTGTAAGAGTTAAAGTAAAATTAAATGCAGAAAGAATTGCCAATATTAAAAACAAATTATAAATGACCAATGAAAATCCTGCAACAAAACCACTTGTTTTATAATATACAAACATAAATAAAAAGACCAAAACAAGAGCAAGAAGAGAAGCCTTTATGCCAAGTTCAATTGTTTTTTCTCCAATAGTAGGACCAATAATCCTTAAATCATCTATTTTTATCTCAACAGGAAAAGCTGCTGTTTTAAAAACAAATGCAAGTTCCTGTGCCTCCTTCTTATCAAAAGAATCTCCTTGAATTGATACATTTCCACCAGCAATAGCATGATTAATATTGGCTACTGACTTAATTTTACCTTCCATAACTACAGCTAAAGTTTTTCCAACATTTTTTTGAGTAAAAGCAAAAAACTTCTCACTACCCTCACTATCCAAAGTAAATGTAACCATATCCTTTCCCGTTTTAGGCTCACTTAAAATTCCAGCATCTTGAATATGAGACCCATCAAAAGAATTGTCAAGACCAAAATCAACAACATAATAACGCACTCTTGCCTCATCATCAACCCCATAAGCATCCTTTATATACCAGGGAAAAATTTTTTTACTATCATCAAGTTTCATGCTATTTTTAATATCATGTATAGAATAAAGGGGACCGGCTTCTAATATCTTAGAATTAAGAACAGAAGTAGCATCAAGATCAACAACATAAAAGATCAAATTTCCTTTACCACCCAAAAGAGAATCAACACGTCTCTCGTCTTTCTCTCCTGGAATATCTAAAAAAATTCTATTTCCACCTGCTTCTCTTGTAATTTTAGGTTCTGTAAGTCCAAAAGTATCTACCCTTTCCTTAAGTATTTGCATCGTACGACCAATAGCTTCTTCCTTTTCTAGAACACTTAAAGCTCTTCCTAATCTTTGTTCAAGCTCTAAATAATCAAGAGAAATAGTAACACTTACTCCTCCAGATAAATCAAGCCCAAGTTGTATTATTTTGTTTTTATTTCGCTTGATCTCTTCATAATATCTATAAATTTCAAGACTCAGTTCTTCAATATCAGAATCAGTTAAAAAACCACCCCTTAATGCTTCTATATCATTAAACGATTTGGGAAATTCCCTTCCATAAGTCTTATAATTATTTTTTGCAACTGGAATTAAATATTTTAAATCATCTGGAATTTGACCCTTCGGATTTTTTCGATACAATTCCTTAAGTTTCACAAGAGAACTTAAAGCCTGCGATTTAGAATAATCTCTTAAAGCCTCTTTTGAATATGAACTAATTTGTTTATCCTTCTCTTTAGTAAAAAAATACCATTTTAGAGTAGGAAATATTAAAAAATAAGCAAAAGAAGTTACAAACAGTATTAATATCAATTTAGAGACTTTATTCATAAATAATACCCTTATCCTTATTATCTCAAGTTAAAATTAAATTATTATGTTAAGTTAACATTATATATTAAAATTGCAAATTACTTCTCATTTTTTAATTTTTTATCCTTAATTTCGTCAAAAATAACCTTCTCAATTGAACTTTTTACAAATTTTGCCTCTGAAGTTTCACTAAGCTCAAGCAAAACTTCAGAATCATCAACTCTCTTAACAACTCCAAAAATTCCACCTATGGTTAAAACTTTATCACCTTTTTTAAGGCTTTTCAGCATTTCTTTCTTTTTCTTCTCTTCTTTACGTTGAGGAGATATCACTAAAAACCAAAATATAGCTATTACGGGAACAAAAACTAATAAGCTTCTAAAGAAGCTACTACTATGACTAAAATCTTGCAATAAAAACATAAAATTTCCTAATTTTTAAACATAAGTAACCTTTATATTAGCAATATCATCCGGATAAATTACCCCAAAGAGGAGCTCAAGCTCCTCTTTTCTACTATAAGTAGAGTTACTAATGTTATTATACCTTTTAATCAAATAATCAATAAGAGCATCATCTTTCCTATAAAGCGCTTTACTAAAAGCGCTTCTATAAAATCCAAGATTAAAAAGCTCTTCCACACTTTTATCTTTATGTTGACCTAGAAGCTCTTTATCTATTATAGCCCTAATCCCATCATAACCTATACAAAATACAAATTCATTCTCACTCAAATTTTTATCCTTATAACAATAGAAACTCTAATAAAAGAGAAATCTGAAAAAAGGATTAACTTACATCATTCCCATTCCTGGATCCATAGGATAATTGCCCCCAGCACTATTCTTTTCTTCCTTAACTTCAGTAATAGCACATTCAGTTGTCAATAACAATCCTGCAATTGAAGCTGCATTTTGAAGAGCACTTCTTGTAACCTTAGCAGGATCAATTATACCACTCTCAATCATATTAACCCATTTAAAACTTGCTGCATCAAAACCAAGTCCTTTCTTGTCAGTCTTAATCTGATGAATATAAATAGAACTCTCAAATCCAGCATTAGAGATTATTTGTCTCATCGGTTCTTCAAGACTCCTCTTCACAATCTCAAAACCTTGCTTCTCTTCATAACTAAGCTTACTTACGTCAACTGTATCAAGATACATAGCAACTTCAATAAGAGTTGATCCACCACCAGGAACAACACCTTCCTCAACAGCAGCACGAGTTGCAGATAAAGCATCCTCCACCCTATGTTTTTTCTCTTTAAGTTCTACTTCAGTAACAGCACCAACATTAATAACAGCAACACCACCAACAAGTTTTGCAAGACGTTCTTGTAATTTTTCTTTGTCATATTCAGAACTTGTCTCTTCAATTTGCTTTTTAATAAGCTCAGCACGCTCTCTTATTTGATCTCTATTTCCAGTATTAATAATAGTAGTATTATCTTTGTCAACTTTTACTGACTTAGCTTGACCAAGTTGTTCAAGTTCAACATTTTCAAGAGTAAGTCCTAGTTCTTCACTAACAAGAACCCCTCCAGTAAGTATAGCAATATCTTCAAGCATTGCTTTACGTCTATCACCAAATCCAGGAGCCTTAATTGCACAAACCTTCAAAGCACCACGTACACTATTTAAAACAAGCGCAGCAAGAGCATCTCCCTCAATATCCTCAGCAATAATTAACAAAGGCTTATTTGTATTTACAACTTTTTCAAGCACTGGTAAGAGTTCTTTAATTGTGCTAATTTTTTTTTCACATATCAAAATATAAGTATCATCGAAACTCACACTCATATTTTCTTTATTTGTGGAAAAATAAGGAGATAAATATCCTCTATCAAACTGCATACCCTCAACATAAGAAATTGTAGTATCAAAAGTTTTTGACTCTTCAACAGTAATAACCCCATCTTTGCCAACTCTGTCCATTGCTTCTGCAATTTTTTCACCTATTGAAGTATCATTATTTGCAGAAATAGATGCAACTTGTGCAATTTCTTCTTTGGTAGTAATTTTTTTAGCAGATTTGCGAATTTTTTCAGCAGCTAAAGCCACAGCATGATCTATTCCTTTCTTAATTCCAATTGGATTAATTCCTGAAGAAACATTTTTAAGTCCTTCTCTTGCAATTGCATAAGCAAGTACAGTAGCCGTAGTAGTTCCATCTCCAGCCAAATCATTTGTCTTAATTGCAACTTCTTTTAAAAGTTGTGCTCCCATATTTTCAAATGAATTTTCAAGATCAATTTCACGAGCAACACTAACTCCATCTTTTGTAACAATAGGAGAACCAAATTTTTTATCAATTAAAACATTTCTCCCTTTAGGACCAAGAGTGACCTTTACAGCATTTGATAATTTTTCAATACCGCTAAGCAAACTCTTTCTAGCATCTTCATTAAAATATATGTCCTTAGCCATAAATTTTACTCCTTTTAAGTATAAAATTTAAAGTTAAATAATAAATAGCACATTACAAAGTTAACATGAACTTCATACATAATCACTATAAAAATATAATTTTTTTTGTTTCATTAATCAAGCCAAAATAATAAAAAATAAAGAAACCTATATATAGTAATTTACTGGAAAAACAATACCATTTATACTAATTTAATATATACTTATGTAAAGATTTTTTATTATGTTTAGACGGCCTTAGAAATTCAAAAATTTATATTGTTATTGTTTCAATAACTTCATTTGCTGAGAGCAAATTATATTCCATTTTATCAAATGCCAAATACTTAATTGAAAGTCAAAAACTAACTTATAAAATACACTGGACATTCCCAACATATTTTTTTGAAATTTTAAAACTAAATTCAGAATTAAATGAATGGTTTTTTAAAAGACTTAAAAATAACGAAGATATATACATTCCAAGCACATATAGTGGAAGTCCTCATGAATACATGCTACATGATGAGATACACGTAGATCTGTACTGGGCCTTAAAAAACCCATTCAAAAGCGGATACAAAGATTTATTTCAAGATAATCCTAGCACATTTTATCTCTATAATATGGAAAAACTAAGAAAAAGAGTACTTGAATTATACAGAAAACTTAATTTCAATTATATAGAAGGCATAAGGATTGCAAAAAATAACAAAAAATATTTGGTTTTCTATAAAAATAACTGTCAATTTTTATCAGAAATACAAGAACCTGATATACGAAAACAAAACACAGACTCACTCATTTATTTCCATGAAATTAAAGACATCTATGATAATCAAGTATTAAAAAATTTCTTGCTCTCTTTAAAAGAATTAGATACAAATTTTTATAGCATTAAGATACAAAATCTAGAGGGTAAAAAAATAAACACAGAACTTTTAGAAATTCCAGAATTTAATTCATTAAAAGAACAAGCATTAGTACTGCAATTCCAAAATAAAAGACTCAAAGAATATCAAATAAATGAAGCTTCTTTAAAAGAATTTTTAACTAATAAAAATTTTGAAAACCAATCACAAAATCCAGAACCTATTACAAGCAAAAATCTAGAATATAATATGGAAGGTAATTTTACATTATCCCATGAAAAATATTATGTAAAATTTAAAGAAGGCAAATTAAATAGAATCAAATATAAAGAAAAAAACTCTGAATTTCTAGATTCATGTAGAACTTATATTAAAACTTTATCAAAAAAAGAAATCATTATAGAACCAATTATTGAGAGTTCATTTTCATTCTCAAATGAAAAAATTATAGGTATTAGACAATATTTAAATTTCAATGCAAAAGAAAAATCAATAATAGATTTCTTTTTGGATGAAAATCTTGCAAGCTTTTTTATATCTCTCAAATTAGTATGGCCTACTACTGTCATAAATTGTAACAATAAAAAGCTAAATACAAATAATATAAATTACTTAACCGAATATTCAAGTTTAGAAATACCCATATTTGAAGTTGAAAGAGGGACGAACCTAAAAATTACGGCAAGATACAATGATCTTGACACCTATGAAAAAATTATTGAAACAAAAAAAGATACTCAAGGATATATTAATGGAACAGAATTTCTAATATCCAAAGGAAGCGATCAAAACAGTAATTTTTTCATCAGTTTTTTAAACATTGAAAAATGTGTTATATATACAATAAATTACAAAATTGCAAAAAAAGGTTTTAAAAGATGGTTTATCTTAAATATAGGAGGATCTTATAATAAAGTAAAAATTGAGGATTTGAAAAATTATTCTTTAAGTTTAAATTTACTCTTATTACCAAATAATAATAATTTTGATAATAAAATAAAAATAAACTCAAAAATAAAAACTTTACTTTTTTATCCAAATATAAAAAAAAATGAAAATAAATAGCTATCAGTAGCAAAATATTAATAAACCGTTATAAAATTATTTTTATAAGGACATTAAAGTACTTAATCTTAAATAATAAAGGGTATTATATATGAACAACAATACAATCGAGGTACATTCTACTTTAGAAAAAGTCGGAATTACTAATGACCCTATCTTGCTAAAATCATTAACAACAGAGTTGGGCATGAAAGCCTCACATTCAAGAAATAGAATAATTTTACATATTGCATCAAATCCACGAGAATATTTTACAGCAAAAGAAATTTATAACAAACTCATAAAAGAAATACCAAGCTTATCAAAAGCAACAGTATACAATACGCTAAATATCTTAAAAGAACGCAACATTCTTAAAGATATAAAAACAACAGACCAAAAAGAAACAAGATTTTATCTAAGTTTGACTTCTACAATAGCTCACTTTAAATGCAACAAATGCAATCAAGTTTATCCAATACAACTTGATGACATTAAAGATATTCTGAAAGACAAACTTGGAGAAGAATGGAAAACAAAATCCATTGAAATTATTTATTCAGGAGCATGTAATAATTGTCATCAAGAATCTCAACAAGAAGAATACAACACCAATGATGACAATCATTAAAGGAAAAAATATATGAACATTGATATCTCACTTTTTCAACTTTATTTTTATTTTTCTGTAAAAACCATTAATCCATCAATATTAATATTTAGAAATGAATTTGACAAAACTCAAATTCCAAATAAACTTGAAGAAATTGATCAATACCTACTCATCGAAGAGTCCAAATTCAATTTGGTAGAAAACACAAAAAAAGAAATTATATGGAATAAAGAAAAGGAAAAAACACAGTATGCAGTGGTATATATTCACGGTTTTGGAGCATCAAAAAATGAAATTTATCCTATTCCTAATAATATAGCTAGAGCATTAAAAGCAAATATTTTCTTTACAAGGCTTAAAGGCCATGGAATTGACAATAAAAATGCATTTAAAGGGGTTAATACTAAAGACTGGTTACGAGACATCGATGAAGCTATCCAAATTGGCCAATCAATAGGAGAAAAACTAATACTTATTGGAACTTCAAACGGCGGTGCCTGTGTTATTTGGGCATTAAAAAACTATCAAGACAAAATACATTCTGCCGTTTTAATATCACCTAATATCTATCCTAAAGACAAAAGAACAAATTTAGTTTATTACCCTTGGGGACGTCAAATTGCTTATCTAATAACAGGAGGGTATAATGAGCCTGAGATAAGACAAAATAAAAGAATAGAATACTCAAAGGTCAACATATTTCACTCGCCAATACGACAAATTGATTCAATAATTGCAATGATGGGTCTTGTTAAATTAATTAATATTAATGGTTTTAACGAAATTAAAACTCCACTCACAATAGCTTATTCCCCAAATGATCCTACAGTAGATTCTCAGGAAATAAATAATTTTATAAATAATTATGGGGGATACAAACAATCAATACCAATAATTCTTGTTGAAAGTCCTTATTCTCATGTTCCTGTAGGAAATCACAGTTATAGAAGTGCACAAAACACATCTTATTTAACAAAATATGCTGTCGATTTTATTCAAAACATAAAAAAAAGCAAGTGATGTAAAAAACATACACTTGCTTAAAATTTTAATTTTCTTCATTATCAAGATATTCTTCAATTTCATTTTTAAGAACACTAACTCCAGGCCCATAAACTACCTGAACACCACTGCTCTTGATAATAATTCCTTTGGCTCCAGTACTTTCCAAAATACTCTTTGAAACCTTTATAGAATCTTTCACGGTAACTCTAAGTCGAGTAGCACAACAATCAAGTTCAACAATATTATCACGTCCCCCAAGACCCATAACTACTTGCACACTAACATCACCTTCCCTTACAACTTCATTTTTACTTAAAGAAAAAGAATTATGAGAATTAACAATATCTTCCCTACCAGGAGTCTTATAATCAAATTTAGATATTAAAAAAGTAAAACTAAAATAATATAGCCAGAACCAACAAACACCTACCATTGGAACTAAAACCCAATTTGTTCTTGCATTTCCTTGTAAAATCCCGAAAAGAACAAAATCAATAAATCCCCCAGAAAAAGTCTGACCTATTGTAATCTGTAAAATATGAGCAACCATAAATGCACACCCATCAAAAACTGCATGAACTACATAAAGCACCGGCGCAACAAAAAGAAAAGAAAATTCAAGGGGCTCAGTAATTCCTGTTAAAAAAGAAGTTAAAGCTGATGACAACAAAAGACCAAAAACTTTCTCCTTTTGATTAGGTTTTGCAAGTCTATAAAGTGCAAGAGCAGCTCCAGGCAATCCAAACATCATAGTAATAAATCTGCCGCTCATAAAACGACTAGTTCCAATAAAAAATTTATCAGTACTATGAGATGAAAGTTCCGCAAAAAAAATGTTCTGAGTTCCTTCTACCAATTTACCATTAATAATTTCAGAACCACCAATACCAGTTGTCCAAAAAGGCAAATAAAATATATGATGAAGCCCAAAAGGACCAAGCATTCGCAAAAAAATACCATAAATAAGAGTACCAACATATCCTGTTGCATCAACTAATACACCCACCATACTAATTCCAGATTGCATAAATGGCCAAAATATAAACATCAATACAGCAAGAAAAATACTTGAAAGAGAAACTATTATCGGTATAAATCTAGATCCTGAAAAAAACCCAAGTACTCTTGGAAATTCAACTTTATTAAACTTATTATGAAGACAATAAGTCATAATACCAACAATAATGCCACCAAAAACACCTGTTTCTAAAGTTTTAATACCAAGTATTAATCCAATAGCTCCATTTGAGAAATCTTCAACTTTACCAAACATCTCAACTAAAATACCAATTGTAGAATTTAAAACAAGATATCCAATAAAAGCCGCAAGCCCTGCTGTTCCCTTATCAGATTTTGCAAGCCCAACAGCAACTCCAATTGCAAATATTGGTGGCAAATTAACAAAAATAATAGCACCTGCGGTACGCATGATGTTAAAAACTGATTGAAGAAAAAATACATCTAAAAATGTATAAGTACTAATAGTTGCCGGATTGGAAAAAGCACCTCCAATTCCTAAAAATAATCCTGCCGCAGGAAGAATGGCAATAGGCAACATAAAAGAACGACCAAATTTTTGGGCATTCTGAAAAAATCTCCCCATAAAAACCCTCCTATATACCTAAAAATATTAAATATTAAAAATACTATTAAATTGTTATAACTTCATTTATTTTATCAACAAAACTTTTAGTAATTTCCATAGGTCGTGTAATAGCTCCACCTACAACAACTAAAGAAACTCCCAACTCAAAACTTCTCTTAGCCTTAAGAGGAGTATCAATTTTGCCTTCAACTATCAATTGCGCTTTCAAATTACATTTAAGTAAACTTTTTAAAAAAGCAAAATCATTATCAGCAATATTAAATCCCTTAGTATCTTCTGTATATCCATGCAAAGTTGTACCAATAAAGTCAAAACCAAGCTGATCTGCATTTAAAGCCTCATCTAGAGACCCAATATCTGCCATTAATAATTGGCTAGGATATTTTTCCTTAATTCTATTCACAAATTCAGATAACAAAAGCCCATCGGGACGATTCCTAAAAGTAGCATCAAGAGCAATCACTTCAACCCCTTCATCACAAAGTTCATCAACTTCTTTAAGAGTAGGTGTAATATAAACAGAAGAATTATGATAAACTCTCTTAATAATACCTATAATGGGCAAATCAACTTCTGATTTTATTTGACTAATATCAAGAACACCATTAGCCCTAATTCCAACAGCTCCTCCCATTTTTGCTGCCAAAGCCATCTTAGACATAATAAAACTACTATGCAATGGCTCCCCTTCAAGTGCTTGACAAGACACAATAAGACCTTTCTTAATAATAAAAACCTCCTATAACACAATCATCTAAAAGAGCTTCTAAAAAAGCTTACAGATATATAGTTATTATACAATTCAACTTATACAAAAATCAAGTTTAACATAAAAAAAATGTATTTTTCTTTTTATTATATTAGGATAGAATATAAAAATGTCAAATAAAATCAACTGGTTTCCAGGTCATATGAAACGGGCCTTAGAGTTAATACAGATAAATATCAAAAAAACAAATATTGTATTAGAAATACTTGATGCCAGGGCTCCATTTAGTAGCAAAAACCCGCTCATAGAAACAATAATTAAAAACTCAAATAAAGATAAAATAATACTTTTAAATAAATCAGATCTTGTCCAAGAAGGAGAAATTTTAAAATGGAAAAAATATTTTGAAACTCTTGGTAATAATGTATTAATCACAAACATATATAAAAAAGGAATAAAAAAACAAATAATAAACAATATAAGAAAAATAGCTAACACAAAAAAAATTAAAACTTATAAAGAAAAAATAAAAGTCTTAGTAATTGGGGTTCCAAACGTTGGAAAATCATCAATAATTAATCTATTAGTAGGCAAAAAAAGTACAAGTGTTGCAAATAAACCAGGACACACAAAAAATATACAAATATTAAAAGTAAATGAAGATATTAATATCTTCGACATGCCAGGAATATTATGGCACAACCTAGAAAATCAAGAAATAGCAAAAAAATTAGCAATATTAGACATGATCAAAAATGAAATTATAGATAATACAGAACTTGCCCTATATCTACTTAAAGAAATGCACATAAAAAACAAAACCAAATTGATAGGAAAATATAATATAATATCAACAGACGCACTCAAAATTTTAGAAGAATTTGCAACAATAAGAGGATTTATCAATAAAAAGTATGGAATGGATATTGAGAGTGCATCAAAAATACTTATAAAAGAATACAGGGAAGGAAAATTTGGAAAAATTATACTTGACTTAAGACCTGATAACAGCAATAAATAAAATCATTTACATAAGCATTAATATAAAGTATAATCTAGTCTCATGTGGCTTATAATAGGCTCATACAAAAAGGAGGGTCCCATTAGTTGGATAATTACATCCTAGAGATTAAAAATTTAAAACATTATTACACAGATAGTAATATACAAAGACCCTTAACAACCAATTAATTTAAAAAGGAAGTAATATAAATTTATTACCTTACTTGGCCCATCAGGATGCGGAAAAACAACGTTAATAAAAATAATAGGTGGTTTCTTAAATCAAAAAGAAGGAGAAATTTATTTTTTATCAAAAGAGATTTCAAAAATTACACCTAATAAAAGAGAGATCAACACAGTATTTCAAAACTATGCTCTATTTCCACACATGAATGTCTTTGACAATATATCATTTGGACTGCGAATAAAAAAATTAAATAAAAATTTAATCAAAGAAAAAGTCAAAACAGTACTCTCACTAATTGGCATGCAAAAATACGCATATAGAAATATTAATAAATTATCAGGCGGACAAAAACAAAGAGTTGCAATAGCAAGAGCAATAATTATGGAACCAAAACTTTTATTATTAGATGAACCTCTCTCAGCTCTAGACTTAAAGATGAGACAAGAAATGCAAAGAGAACTTAAAAAAATTCAAAGAAAACTCGGAATAACATTTATCTATGTGACACACGATCAAGAAGAAGCATTAACAATGAGCGACAGAATAGTAGTAATGAATGAAGGAATAATTCTTCAAATTGGAACACCTGAAGAGATTTACAACGAACCAAAAACAAAATTTGTAGCCAGCTTCATTGGTGAAAGCAATATTTTTGAAGGAACTTATGAAAAAGAATTTGTAGTGAAAATGTTTGGAAAAACTTTTCAATGTCTTGATAAAGGATTTAAAAATAATGAATCTGTTGACCTTGTAATCAGACCAGAAGATGTAAAAATATTACCAAAAGGTCAAGGACATTTAAGCGGTGTAATCACTTCCGCAATATTTCAGGGTGTACACTACGAAATGACATTAGAAATTCAAAAATCTAATTGGTTAGTCCAAAGTACAAAATTGACAAAAGTTGGTGAAGAAGTTGATATTTCACTAGGCCCTGATGACATTCATGTAATGTGTAAGGAATAATAAGTATGAATAAAATAATGTTAACATTATATAGTCTCTTCTTATTAATCTTCATTATCTTCCCATTAGTCATAATAATAACTCTAGGGTTTCTTAATGAAAGAAACGAATTTACATTTGCAAATTTTATAAGATTATTAGAACCAAGTTACTTAAGAATTTTCTCAAGAAGTATAAATTTCGCATTAATTACAACAATTTTTTGCATATTAATTGGATATCCCACAGCATGGTTTATATCTATGTCAAAAAAAAGTACTCAAAACAATTTAATTATAATGATAATACTCCCTATGTGGATTAATACCCTACTTAGAAGTTATGCTTGGATTAGAATACTTGGAAAAAACGGCATTATCAATAATTTATTTATAGCAATGGGATTTAAACCCATGGATTTACTTTACAATGAAAAAGCTGTAATAATTGGTATGATATACAATTTTTTACCATTTATGATTTTACCAATATATATAGGGCTCTCAAAAATAAAATATGAATACATCGAAGCAGCAAGGGACCTAGGGGCTAGGATGTGGCAAATATTAATCTATATCAAAATACCATTAACATTATCATATCTTGCTACAGGAATAATAATGGTATTTATTCCTTCAATCACAGTGTTCATTATCTCAGATCTTCTAGGAGGTTCTAAACAAATTTTACTTGGAAATTTAATTGAAAAACAATTTTTATTTGTACCAGATTGGAATACAGGATCTGCTATATCATTTATTTTAATGATAGTCATAGTAATATTTAATTTAACAATAATTAAATTAATGCAAAAAACAGAAAAAATATGAGGTATTAACATGCTTAAAAT
>NZ_LN609267.1:683208-683370 GCF_000825665.2 Borrelia crocidurae | reverse complement strand
GCTTTATTTATGCTCCCATAATAATTTTAATAATTTATTCTTTCAACGCAGGAGACAATGGATTTTTTTTTGAAGGATTTAGCTTAAAATGGTACAAAAAAGTATTTGCATCAAAACAAATAAAAATTGTTATATATAATACCTTGCTGGTAGCAATAATAT
>NZ_LN609267.1:677390-683182 GCF_000825665.2 Borrelia crocidurae | reverse complement strand
AATTAATAGTTCACATTCTCTCTCCCCTCTAAATTAAAAAAATAAAAACTATACTCCTATCAATAAATAAAATACCAATAATTAATCCTGACATTGTAACAGGAATTAGTTTAATGACATTTTATTCTTTAATCAAAATACAACTAGGATTCTCTACAATGTTAATGTCACATATAATCTTTTCAACACCTTATATAATAATAATAATTCTACCCAAGCTATATTCTCTCTCAGACAATATCATTGATGCAGCTCGTGACTTAGGAGCATCAGAAACCCAAATTTTTACAAACATAATACTCCCAGAAATACTTGGAAGTATAGCAACAGGGGGACTTATTGCATTTACGTTATCAGTTGATGATTTTTTAATATCATTTTTTACAACAGGGCAAGGATTTAATAATTTATCAATATTAATAAATTCTTTAACTAAAAGAGGAATCAAACCCATAATTAATGCCATTTCCTCCATACTATTTTTCGTAATACTTAGTCTTTTATTCATTATCAATAAATGCGTAGGAATTAAAAAATTAACGGTAGATACAGAAATTTAATTAAAAGGAGTTTGATTTTGAAAAAAGTTTTAATACTTATAATAATTTTAATTATTGTGTCTTGTTCCTCACAAAAAAAACAAAATGTTCTAAATATCCTTAACTGGGCAGAATATATTGATGAAAATTTATTAGCTCAATTTGAAAAAGAACATAATGTAAAAATAAATTATGACTGTTTCAACAATACGGAAGAAATGATGGCAAAATTTAATAGCACAAAAAATTATTATGACATCATAGTTCCATCAGAATATCTTATTGGCGATTTAAGAGATGAAAACAAAATTGAACTTTTAGATCATTCAAAACTACGCAAATGTAAAAAAAATTATATGTAGATTACTTAAAAAACCTAGAATATGACCCTGGAAACCTTTATTCCGTGCCTATTTTTTGGGGAGTACTAGGAATACTTTATCATAAAAATAAAATTGATATAAATGATATGAATGAATTTGATATATTATTTAATGAAAAATATAAAAAAGAAATTGCAATGTTAGATTCTCCAAAAGAAAATATCGGGGTTGCACTTAAAAAACTTGGTTATTCATTAAATGAGCACAGCATACCTATCATAAAAGAAGCTGAAAAACTATTAAAAAACCAAGTCTCCTTAGTAGTAGGCTATTTCTCAGATATTGCTGCAAAATCACTAATGCTAAACGGTGAAGCATCTATTCAACTAACATGGGGCGGAGAAGCCATAGATGCTATGCTTAAAGATCCAAATTTAGATTTTTACACACCTAATAGTACAAACCTTTGGTTTGATGTCCTTGCAATTCCATCAGACGCACCCAACAAAGAGCTTGCTTATAAATTCATAAATTTTCTTTATGAAAACAAAGCATCTTATGCTAACTTTGAAGAAACAAAATATAATTCTCCAAATAAAAATGTTCTTAAAAGACTAAAATCAGAAGCAACAAATAAACCTGAAATGAAGCTATATTTGGATGATAGATTTGTTCCAAAAAATTTTTCAAAACATGAAGTATTTAAAAGAATACCTAAAAAAGTGAAAGAAGAACAAATGAGAATATATGTAGAAATATCATCTTAACATAGGCACTTTAAAAAAGTGCCTATTAAATTTAAAAACTGATTTTTTTCAATTTAAAAAAGGCTATAGAAAAAATAATAATAATACCTAAAAAAACCTGATAAAACAAAAATGGCATAATATCAAGTGGAGATATGGCTCCCTTTGCAATATTCATAACACTTATCATATGCATTCCATATGGCAACGCACCAATTAATGCACAAGAAGAAATTGAAAGCAATGCTGCACAACGTTTAGGGCAAACAGAATTGGCCTCAGATATTCCCTTAGTAACAGTCCCATTAACTAAAATTGCAAGACCACTATTTGATAAAAATCCTGTTACCATAATTATTAAAAAAGTAATTGTAAATTCAGCACTTCTTCTACATCTAGCTAAATATTTTAATTTGGTTAAAATCCACTCAAAACCTCCATGATTAATAGTCATATAAGAAATTCCACCTGTAAAAATAACAATAATAAGCATCTCACTTAAGTCCAAAAGTCCCTCATTAATCTTTTGAGCCATTAAAAGCAAAGTTAAATCACCATTAACAATACCAATAAATCCAGCAATCAATATTCCAAAAAATAAAACTAAAAAAACATCTACTCCTAAGAATGCAAAAATCATAACAAAAAGATAAGGAATTACTTTAAAATAATTTATATCACCAAGTTCAAACTCAGCACCAATACCACTCATATAAGAACCTAAAATAGCAAATGCTACGGTTGATAAAATAGATGCAGGAAATGTAAAAAAAGCACCATTTCTAAAAACATCTATAATTTTGACTCCCTGGGTACGACTTGCAATAATAGTTGTATCTGAGATTAAAGACATACTATCACCAAAAGCACCACCTCCAAGAACAGCTCCTGCAACCACTGGCAATGGAATGCCGCTCTTATCCGCTATCTCAAATCCAATTGGGGTAATAGCAACAACAGTTCCAAGAAAACTACCTGTTGCTGTAGAGAGGAAAAGACATATTAAAAATATTCCAGCTACTAATAAATTGGCAGGTATATATTTAAGACCAATATTTGCCACAGTTTCAACGCTACCTATTTCTTTACAAACAGCAGAAAAAGCACCTGAAATCATAAAGATAAAAGATATAAATATAATATCATTCTGTGCACACCCTTCAACAAATTCATTCAATTTATCTATAAATGAACCTTTAAATAAAAGAAATGCCGTGACAACAGCTAATAACATAGCAATTATTGGTGGCATTTGATAAAAAGCCATCTCTACACCTTGAATCTCTAAAACTATTCCTGTTCCTACATACACAACAATAAAAACAAGAAAAGGAACAAGCCCAAAAAAGTTTGGTTTTATATGACTATCTGTGTTCATTTTAACCCCCTATATAATCCACAAATTGATGTAAATTACTATTTAGATCTCTTTCTTTTTTAATTTTAAGAAATCTCAATAAATTTAATTTTTAGTAAAAAATCAAAAAATATCTTTATCTATCTCAAAATAAACTATAAGTAAAATCATAAAAACAATTAATAAATAAAAACTATAATTACCTAATAAAAATTTGAGACCTGTAAAATGCAAATAAACACTTCTTAGAAAGAATAACTCATATCAATAAGAAATATTATCAATAAATATCACCTTGTCTTCTTACTACAAACATGTTAACAAATAAGAAAATATTATCTCACTATAACAAAACAAAATGATCATTATACAAACCTTGTCAAGTCACCATCCCATCCTCAATCTTAACAATTTACTCTAACCATTTATTTATTCATCATAATAAAAGTGTGCCCTTCAATAACATCTAGATCATAACTCAGACTTACAACGTTTCCTCTAGCTATTTGAATAAGCTTGCATAAGATATAAAGGATCACAAATCTATATCAAATTTCAATATATCTATAAATATTTCCCTGCAATATCTCCCATCCAAGAAAAAGTAAAACAAATAATTCAAACATGAATAAAAACAATTCATATGAAATTAATATATACCTTAAGATTAAAAATATTAAAGAATTACAATAATACCCATTTTGATAAAGAATCAAAATTTAACAAAACTACACCTAACTTCATAATCAATAAACCCTAATAAAATCCTAAAAACAAATAATCAACTCTAGATATATATTTCTAATATTATAGCATAAAACAAATATTAATGGCCTTTAATTAAAAAATTAATATTAAATCTAAAAATTATTGCTATAGAGAGATTTAACTAATCATATAAAATTATTACTTCAAGATAGTAAATTCCATATATAATTACATTTTACGCCAAAAATGATCCTTTTCTAATATCAAATTGGCTTCAATTGGTCCTTCAGATCCATAAAAATAATTCATATTCTCTATATTCCCCCATTTATCAAGAATATCTGATACAAATTCCCAAGAACTATCAATCTCATCGTTACGAGCGTACAAAGTTCTATCACCTAAAAAGGCATCAAAAAGTAATCTCTCATAAGACTCACCAAAAAATTTATTAAATGAAGCATGATAAGAAAATTCCATATTAGCTTCTTGAATCTCATAATTATAACCTGGTTTTTTAGTATTAAATTTAATTTCAATTCCATCTCTCGGTTGTATTCTAAAAACCAAAGCATTTGCAAGATTAGCTAGTCCAGCATTAAAAATAGTGAAATCAGGCTTTTTAAACTGAATATATATCTCTGAAAATTTTCTAACAAGTGCTTTTCCTGTTCTAATATAAAAAGGAACACCAGACCAACGCCAATTATCAATAAATAATTTCATAGCCAAATAGGTTTCCGTATCTGAATTACACAAAAAATTAGCTTCTTTCCTATATCCCTTTCTAGAAACACCTTGTACTTTAGAACACACATATTGACCTTTAATAATATTATCTTTCATAGTATCTTGATTAAACTTTCTTAAACTTTTCAAAACTTTAACCTTTTCATCATGAATAAAATCAGCATTAAACCCAATAGGGGGTTCCATAGCAATAAGACTTAAGAGCTGCAAAATATGATTTTGAACCATATCCCTTAATGCTCCAACAGAATCATAATATTCAGCCCTACCATCAATACCAATTTCTTCTGCTACTGTAATTTGAACAAAATCTACATAACGATTATTCCAAATATTCTCAAAAATAGAATTCCCAAATCTAAATGTAAAAATATTCTGAACTGTTTCTTTCCCTAAATAATGATCTATTCTATAAATTTGCTCTTCTTTAAATACAGAATAGAGAAGAGAATTTAAAAACCTAGCAGTATCAAGATCACTGCCAAAAGGTTTCTCAAGAATAATCTTAGATAAATATGAAGTATCATCACATAAATACAACTTTAAATTTTCAATTATCGATTCATAAAATTCAGGAGATGTTGCAAGATAATATATTTTCTCTCTATTACTCAAAAGAGATAATAATTTCAAATAAGCATTTTTATCTCTAAAATCTCCTGATAAATAAATAACAAATTGTAAAAAATTATCAACCAAAGCAGTAAACTCTTCTTGCCACAAAGCGTCCTTAATATAATTTTTAAGTTCTTCATCGGTAAAATTTTTGCGTGCAAATCCAATAATTCTAAAATTACTAATATAACCATCTTTATATAAATTAAAAAGCGAAGGAATAAGTTTTTTTCTAGCCAAATTACCAGTAACACCAAAAATTACAACATCAAAATTAGATACATTCTTTCCACTCATAAAACAGCTCCAACAAGTAATTATACTATTATTGCTATATTAAAAACCATTTAAATAATCCCATTTTAGATACTAATAGTTTATTTACTTTTAATCCAACCAAAAAGTTGATTAAAATAGACAGTATAAAACACACAAATCAAATATCTCTTGGTGTATAATGTAAAACAATGAATAATTTATCACTCTTTACAGACTTTTATGAACTATCAATGATGAATGCTTACTTTACAAAAAGTATCAATCCAAAAGCAAAATTTGAAATGTTTTTCAGAAAAACACCATTTAATAATGGATATATAATTCTATCAGGAATCCACACACTAATTAATATCTTAAAAGAATTACACTTTAACAAAGAAGAGATTGAATACCTAGAAAGCCTTAACTATNNNNATGAAAAAATTTATTGTAAAATCTTGACATTTAAATTAAATAGTATTATATATTATTTAAT
>NZ_LN609267.1:673654-677373 GCF_000825665.2 Borrelia crocidurae | reverse complement strand
GTTTTTCCTCATGAACCCATACTAATAATTGAAGGAAACTTAATTGAACTTTTACTAATAGAAGGACTAGTATTAAACACAATAAACTTTGAAAGCTTAATTGCAACAAAAACGGCAAGAATTAAAGAAGCTGGTGCTCAAAATCTAGCAGAACTTGGACTTAGAAGAGCACAAGGAATTAATGGCGCACTCTCAGCAAGCAAAGCTGCTTATATAGGAGGTGCTAATTTTACAAGTAATGTGCTTGCAGGATATAAATATAATATTCCTATAATTGGCACAATGGCTCATAGTTGGGTAATGAGTTTCCCAAACGAAGAAGAAGCTTTTTGGGAATATGCAAAAACATATCCAAATAATGTCAATTTATTAATTGATACCTATGACACTCTAAAAAGCGGACTTAAGAACGCAATAAAAATTTTTAAACAATTACAAAACCAAGGGAAAAAAAATTTTTCTGTTAGAATTGACAGTAAAGATCTTGAATATTTAAAAGAGAACTTTGACATAAAATTGAATGATAATGAACTATTTGATGTAAAGATTATAATATCAAATGAACTTGACGAAGAAATTATTATGTATCTAAATTCAATTCATGCTCCCATTGACTGTTGGGGAGTTGGAACAAATTTGGTTACAGCAAAAGGAGAATCTAATCTTTCGGGAGTATATAAAATGATATCTATTCAACAAAATGGCAAATTTATCCCCAAAATGAAAATATCAAATAACATTGATAAAGCAACACTACCTTCTCAAAAAGGAGTTGTTAGAATATATTCAAACAACCAAATGATTTTTGACCTAATTTTTTTAAAAGAAGAAGAAGAAGAGATAAAAAAAATTTTAAATTTAAAAAAACAATTTACAATCTTTCATCCTACACAAGATAATACTTTTAAAGAAATAAAAACTTACGATAGTTTCGAATTTTTAATACATACAATTTTTGAAAACGGCAATATCCTCCAACCCGACGAATTAAAATTAGAAAATATAAGGGTAAATGTTCAAAATGATCTTAAAAAAATTGATCATACCTATAAAAGACTCATAAACCCACATATATACAAAGTAAGTATTACTGAAAAATTAAAAAATTTAAAAAACACACTTGCTAAAGCAAATAATATAATATAATTCCATGTACAAGATATATAAAACAAACAAAATAAGTAATATTTACAATAAAGTTAACGAGCTAATTCGAAATGACAATTTATTTAAAAAAGAAACTATTATCCTTGTCAAAAATAACATTTTAAGTGATGAAATCAAAAAATATCTAGCAACCATAAATGGGATTTCATATAATCTCAATATCAAACACAACACTATTAAAACGATATATAATATTTCAATAGAAAATCCAAATATAAAAAAATTTTTAGAAAACAATACTTTGCTTTTTTATACAGAAACAGAAACATTAGTTTTATACTATATATTAAAAGATAATCAAACACAAAACACCTCACAATTTCAATCAACAAAAAACAGATATGCATTTGCATCAAAAATGATTAACCTATTTCACAAATACTACTCTAAATTTTCATATCTAATTGATACTTGGAGATCAAATAACTTTTTATTTGAAGATAAAAATAAACATTACTATGAGTCAATACAAAAAGAAATATTTGAAAAACTATTTGTAAATCAAATCAATATTCTTGATTTACAAGAAAAAATCGAAAAAGAAATAACAAATACCAAACAAGATATTGAAACAAAAAGAATAATAATAATTGGAGAGAGTAGAGAAATTGACAGGAAAATTCTTCACTCTCTGCAACAAATTTTCAACATCACAATATATGAATTAGTATTCGAAGATATAACACAAATTCACTCTAATCTTATAAATGAACTAATACCAATAAAAATCACCAAATTGCAACCAAACATACAACTCACAAAAGAAATTGATATTCAATCATTTAACGAAATAAACTTCTTATCAAGTTTAAAAAATAATATTATTAAAGATACACCTCTATCAAATTTGGACGATAGTTTTAAAATCATACAAGCAAAAACAAAAAAACGAGAAGTAGAAATTTTAATAAATAACATCCTACATTCAACACAAAATAACAATATTAACATAAATGATATAGTGATAACCTATCTTGCAAAAGATATGGACATGTATTTACCATATATCGAAGAACTTTTAAGTAAATACGAACTTGCTTTTACTATTCTAGATTCTCAAGATATCTTAAAGAGCAAAAGCATAATAGCATTAAAACAATTAATGAAATTATTCATTTCAAATAGAGGAACTATTAGTAATTTTAACAGAAAAGAAATAATTGAATTTTTAAGTAACATAAAAGTAATGAATAAATTTAATATTTCAACAAATGAATTAGAATATCTAATTAAATTTAGTGATGCTATGAATATAAATTTTGGCATGAACAAGACACATAAAGAAAAATTATCCTATGACCAAAATTTTTTAAACTCATGGGAAGATGGATTTAATAGATTTTTAATGTCTTTAATCTTTAATGATAAATATGAATGCAACAATTGTAATGAAAATATAAACTTTCAAGATCCAGAATCAATAATAAAATTAATAAGCATAATAAGAAGCCTATATGAAGATATCATGTATTTTAAAGACCAAAAATACACAATACATGAATGGGCAGAAATAATAGATATATTTATAGACAAATATATTAAGCTTGATGACGAAAATAGAATTGATGCATATATAAGTACAAAAATACAATACCTAAAAACTTTTTCAAAAGATGCTAATGAAAATCTTTATAAAGATTACATAATAAAAATCAAAGAAAAAAAAGTTGATTTTTCACTATTTAAAGCAATCTTTGAAGACACCATAACACAAAAAACACATCAATTAAATAATAAAAGTACAGGTATACTTGTAGCAAGCTGTGATAAAATTGAATATCTACAAAAATCCGAAATTCATTTTTTAGGAACTCACGAATTAGACTCAAATATTTATTTTGATAATATGGATTTATTAAATGAATACTATGATTATATAAATCTGGAACAAGAAAATATTTCAAACCTAATTAAAATAATTTTTGCAGCATCACAAAAATTGTATCTTTATTACTCACAAAGCCAATATCTAAATCCAGATATCAATAATCCTAAAATAATAAACAAAATAATAAATCACATCAAAGATACAGGATTAGATATAAAAATCGAAACACACCCAAATGAAAATTATGATCCTGAATATTTTAAATATAACAAAGCCAATTACCTAATTAACTATGACACAGAAGCTTTTAACATTGCAAAATCACTACAAAAAGGTCAATCTTCAAATTTCAAACAAAAAAGACTTGCATTAAATAAACAAATTACACTTGATATAGAAAATATCAATAAAGCCATAACCAATCCATACAAATATTTTTATGAAGAAATACTAAATGTACAAATTAAAGATACAAGTTATATTAATGATATTAAAGAGAAACAAGAAGAACAAATCATTGATATTGATAATTTCAACTATAAACTAATGAGTATAATATCAATACATGAATATATCAAAAATAACACTAACGAACACATATTAGAAAGAATAAATAATATAATCGAAAACCAAATTCAAAGAGGAATAATTCCCATAAACATTAAAAAAACAAAAATAAAAGAAGAATTCATAACAAAATTATTGCAAATCAAAAATAATATTG
>NZ_LN609267.1:669972-673492 GCF_000825665.2 Borrelia crocidurae | reverse complement strand
AAATGATACTATGGTCAGGATGAAAATTATAAAAAAATAAACCTATACATGCTAGGATTAATGATCAAAACTGCAATTACAAATATAAAATCCATTAAAGAAATAAAAATAAATTACGAAACTTCTAAATTATCAATTGAAAATCAATACACAAATGAAGAAATAAATCATCTAGACATTGAAAATTTACTAAAACAAATAGCATATATTTCAAGCCACCCTACTCCTATTTATAAGGATTTAATACAAAAAAGTTTGCTTAAGATAGAAAACATAAATGAATTACCAATAGCACTAAAAGCACAAATAAAATATCAACAAAAAAGTATTAGTATCAATAAAAATATGGAATTCATTCTTAAAGATAAAGACATTACATGGTGCCCATATTACAATCGCTTTAAAGACACCCATGATTTAAATATAGAAGCTAATTTAGAAACATTACTGCAAAATTTTTATGCTAAATTTATTAAGGTATAAAATAATATGAAAGAAATAATAGATAAAATCAAAAACAACGACAAAATATTAATTGAAGCTTCAGCAGGAACTGGCAAAACATACACACTAGAACATATTATCACAAATCTACTTACAACTACAATGTATACTCCAAACGAAATTCTGGTATTAACATTTACAAGAAAAGCAACAGAAGAAATGCATACTAGAATATTAAAATCAATTGAACATATATATCAAAATGCAAAAACAGACAATTTATTAAAAAATATTTATGAACAATCAAACAAAATATTTATATCAACCATAAATAAATTTGCATTATACTCTCTAAACAATTTTCAAATAGAAACAGAAAATTTTTCAAAATACACAGTAAAAGAAAACTTTACATCAGAAATAGACGAAATAATTTATGAATTTTTAAGAAAAGAAAATTCACTCAAAAAAGAATTAAAAATCAAAGATGATGAATTTGAAATTTTCAAATCTAAATTTACAAATACAAAAGACATGATTCAAGCTTTAAAACAAAGTTATAAAAGACACAAAACACAAGAACTTGGAGATTGGCTAGAAGTTCAAACAACTTTTAAACAAATACTTCAAAATAAAGAAAGATTACTTTGTAATTATAATACAATAATAGATGAATTAGAAGAAATGAGCACAGAAGAAAAAAGGACTTTTCTCAATAAACATAATCAAGGAATCAAAATATCAGAAATAGAATATAGCCACGCAACAGATATAATACACATTACAGAAATACTTACAAACAATAAATTTTTATGCAAAATAATAGAGGCTAATTTAAAGAAAAATGTTACTCTATCACCCAAAGAATTAAGCATACAAACTTCTTTAATACAACTTAGCAATGAAACAAACACAAATAAAGAAAATAAAAACACACTAAAAAGATTTGTTATTCTAAAAATTGAACACAAAATACTTCAATATATAGAAAAAGAACTTGAAAATACCATTAATACAACAAACATCATAGACCAAAAACATATAATGACAAACTTTAAAAAACATTTAGAATCTTCTGAACATAAACTATTAACTTCAATTAAGAATAGACATAAAATCATATTAATAGATGAAGCACAAGATTTAGATCAAACACAAATAAAAATATTTGAATTGCTTAACTCTTTTGGAATCAAAATAATATTTATAGCTGATCCAAAACAAATAATTTATACATTTAGAAATGCTGATATATCATTTTACAACCAAGGCATAAAAGATAAAATTAAAAAAGATGCAAGGATCACTCTATTAACAAATTACAGATCAAATAAAAAGTTGGTCAAACCTTTAAATATTATGTTTGAACGTATCTATAATAAAACACACACAGATAAAATTGAACAAATAGAATTTGTTCAACTGCAAACTGAACCCAAAAATGACAACAATAAAATCTTTATAAATGATCAAGAAATAAAAGCAATAAATATAATACAAGCTGAAGAAAATGATAATGTATTCCAAAAGACAGCATTAATAATAAAATATTTATTAATAAACGGAAAAATCTATGATAATAATCAACTAAGACAAATTGAAAAATCAGATATAAAAGTACTATGCAGAACAAGCAAAGAAATAAATTTCATAGACAGAGAACTTAAAAACAATAATATCAAAACTCATAAAACCAAAGAACCTTTTTTTAAAACAAAAGAATTTAATGAAATTTTCTATCTAGTTAAATGTTTAAATAGAAAGCAAGACTTTAAAACTTTAAATTACGTCTTAACTAGCAAAATGATAAATTTGCCATGGGAACTACATCTCAATTTAATTCAAAATAACAAAATAAAAAATATAGAAGAAGCCATTAGTGACATAATATATTTACTTGAAAATCAAGAAATAACATTAATGCAAGCAATAGATGAAATCATCTCAAAACAAGATTTATGGATCAATCTTGCAAAAGATCTCAATAATGATGAATTTACTAAATTTGCACAATCAAAACAAAATTACAAAGAAAATTTGATAAATGAAAATAAATTTGAAGAACTTCAAAACTATGAATCAAGCCTAAATTTCATTTTAAAAACTTACTATAAAGACAAAAACATAGAATCACTAATTTGTATTCTAGAAGATCTAATACTTGGAAGAGATATTGAAAATATTGAACAATATGAGGAACAAACTAATAATGACAATCAATCCATAGAAATTTTAACCATTCACAAATCAAAAGGTTTGGGTTTTAATATTGTATTTTTAATAGGTGATACTCAAAATAACGATACTCTAATAAAAAAAACAGACATATTTTACAAATATTACTTAAACAATAAAATAAAATATGATTTTTTGATATTAAAAGAAAATCAACAATTGGCTAAAAATAAGATTTTAAATGAAGAAAAAAACATTTTTTATGTAGGAACAACAAGATCCAAGTTTGCACTATTTATTATCAATCAAGGCACAATAATAAACAAAATGTTAAGATTAGCAGAAATAAATACAATTGATGGAATAAATCTAAATTTTAATATACCTAACCTAAATAACTATCATCAATATAACCAATCAGACATCAATAATGATCAACAAAAATCAATAACATTAATCCCTCCACCACCAATAAATAAATATCTATTTAGACAAGAATATATACATAGCTATACAAGTCTTACATCAAGCTATAATACTATAAATCAAAATATAACAGATGATGAAACTTATGATAATGACGCAATTCACAATAAAAATGCACTTCCAAAGGGAAAAGATATTGGAAATATTTTACATGAAATAATGAAAGACATAAATTTTAATGATGCAAAAGACAGTTTAAGCAATTTTAAAAAAAACAATAGCATGCTTATACAACAAAAAATAGAATATTTCAATTCAAAATTAAATACACCTATGATACAAGAACTACTGATAAAGATGATTTATAATATGCTAAATAAAAAAATTAATTTTATTGATACCAAATTATGTGAAATTCAAGAATTACAAAAAGAAATGGAATTTTTAATCAAAATAAATACAAAAATTTATAAAC
>NZ_LN609267.1:663722-669954 GCF_000825665.2 Borrelia crocidurae | reverse complement strand
CAATATAATAGATTAGATTTTATGTTAAATAACGGATATATAAAAGGAATTATTGACCTAATATTTAAAATAAACAATAAAATATATATTTTAGACTATAAAACAAACTATCTGGGAGAAAATCCGAAAGATTATCGATTATCCCACTTAACAAAAAAAATGAAACAAGAAAATTATGACTTGCAGTACAAAATCTATACATTAGGAATAAAAAAAATACTCTTTAAAAATAAAGAAGAATATGAAAAACATTTTGGGGGAGTAATATATCTCTTTACAAGAGCATTTCAAGAAGACATTCAAACACAAGATCAAACACAAAATGGAATTTACTCTACCATACCAAATTTTCAAGAAATAGAATTAGAACAAATATATTTACAACTAAAACATTAAAGGAACATATGAGAAATTATTTAGTCTTAAGAGAATTCCTACAAGAAGAGCAAAAAAACTACTTAAATCCAGAACTCAAAATTTATGAAATAATTGAAATTTTAAATATAAATGTAGAACAATATTACAAATCACATTTACTTACAAAAAAAATACAAAATGACAAATATGAAGAACTTACCATTTTTTTAATATTCATATTTAATTACTTCTCTAAAGGACACTTAAGAGCAAATATTGATCTACTAATACAAGATATTCAAAACACAATCGACTGTGCTTTACTCGAATTAGAAGAAGAAAATCAACACTATCAAAAATCAACACACATATTACAAGAACTTACAAAATTTTCAAAAGAAACTCAAATAAAAGAAATGATATTATATTTAGAAAAAAATAATATAATAAAAAATTACAATCAAAATGAAAAAATAACAACTCCTTTAATATTAGAAAATAATATTTACATTTACACCCAAAAAAATTTTAGAGAAGAAGAAGAATTAATAAAACAAATAGACAAAAGACTTAAGAACAATAAAACAGAAATAAGTGATGATAGAATACAGAACATCATGGATCACTTAAATATTACAAATTTAAGTAAAGAACAAATAAACTCAATTAAAAAAGCTTTAAAAAGTAATTTTTTTATATTAAGTGGTGGACCAGGAACAGGCAAAACAACAACAATTAACTATATTCTCAAAGCAATTGACATACATTTAGATTGTAAACAAAACGTAGCTCTTGTAGCACCAACCGGAAAAGCAAGTCAAAAATTGAAATCAAGCATTAAAGAACCATTTAAAAACCTTGAAACACAATATAGCACAATACAAAAACTATTAAAAATGTCATTCATAAATAAAGACGACAAATATGATGAAAATAATCCTTTAGAATTCGAAATAATTATAATAGATGAAGCATCTATGATAGATGCAAATACCTTTTTAAGATTATTAAAAGCATTAAAGACAAATACAAAAATTATAATAACAGGGGATAAAAACCAACTTCCATCAATAGCTGGAGGAAATGTATATTCCAGCCTTACAAAAATAAAAGAAATAAATGATGATAGTGTAGAAATACTGAAAAAAAATTTTAGAAGCAATGATGAAATAAATTTATTAGCCAAAGCAATATATAAAGAAGATATGGACTTAATTGAAACTCAATTTAATGATAGCAAAAACATAATTCTAAAAAACCTAAATAAAATAAATATTGAAAATGAATTACTAAAACATACAAAAAAATTATACAATAACATTCCCAATTTCAATCTTAACTCGTTAAATGACAAAGAAATTGAATCAATAATTCATACACTGCTCTAGTAACACAATTTTATGTTCAAAAAATCTTGGAACAAATATAAGAAAAACCTATATCTCATAATTAAATTATATTTTACAATATGAAAAGGAGGTATTTGGTTGTAACAATTAATAATAATTCACATGTAATAATGATTATAAAAATGTATTGTGTCTAATGGGGAGAGAGGAATACTTTTTAAAGAAAATTCTAAAATTTATGCTCTATTTAAAAGAGAAAATGAAAAATATAAAAAAATAAACTTTAACTTAATAAATAAATATGAACTGAGCTTTGCAACAACAATACATAAAAGCCAGGGCTCTGAATATCAACACATACAAATTATAATAGAAAATCACCCTTTCTTAACAAAAGAATTACTCTACACTGCAATAACAAGAGCTAGAGAAAGTATAGAAATAATATCAAACAAAGAGATAATTAAAAATGTCAGTTTAAAGAAAATCAATAGAGACTCCAAAATTACAGAATACATAAACACGTTAAAATAAATTGACAAATAAAAAGAAAAACAATATAATCATAAGGTATTGCATTTGGGGGTGTAGTTCAGCTGGTTAGAATGCCTGCCTGTCACGCAGGAGGTCGCGGGTTCGAGTCCCGTCGCTCCCGATAATGAATTTCTAAAGCACGAAAACTTTAACAAAGATCGTATAAAAAATTAATGTTTATGAATGCTTAAATTAATCTAAAGAAATCTTTTCAAGATTTACCTTGCTTAAAATACCCTTAACATCATCCAAATTGCAAAGTTGTCCCTTAAATGCTGTTGCGGTACCTGATGCAACTGCAAACTTAAAAGAATCGCCAAAAGAATGTCCCTTGTGATAAGCATATACAAATCCAGCAACAACAGAATCTCCTGCACCAATAGTACTCAAAGAATCAATTTTAGGCACACTAGCTATATAAACATCCTGATTATTTATAAAAATAGCCCCCTCACCTCCCATTGAGATTATGATATTTTGAACACCCTTTTCTACAAGTTTATGGCCAACATTAATCAAATCTTTATCAGAAGTCAAATTTATACCCAAAAGTTCTTTAAGTTCATTAATATTTGGCTTTATCAAAAAAGGCTTAATTTTTATAATTTCTTGTAATGCAGGACCACTAGTATCAACAATAACCCTCAAATTACTTGACAAATTCTCAACTATCTCATTATAAGCTCTAAATCCAAGTGAACTTGGAATACTCCCAGACATAACTAAAATACCCACATCTAACTCTTTCAACTTTACAATTAAAGATCCAAAATCTTTCTCAAGAATAACAGGTGAATTACCATTAATTTCTGTTTCTTTTCCATATGACATCATTTTAATATTAATTCTAGTATTGTCAGATATATTAACGAAATTATGTCTTATTTTCATTAAATTAAGATAGCTCTTTATATAATCACCCGTAAAACCACCCAAAAATCCAAAAGCAATACTTTCCATTTGAAAATTTTTAAGCACATTACTTACATTTATTCCCTTTCCTCCAGCAAGAAAACTACTCTCAACAACATGATTAAGATGCTCCTGCTGAAACCCTTCTACAACTATCTTATAATCAATAGCAGGATTAAGCGTAAGAGTATATATCAATTAAGTCTCCTTTATTATTAAGTTGTTTAATTGTATTACTTAATTAATTAAGTAATACAATTAAACAACTTAACATATTATAATTATATGATATAATTATAATATATCATGCCTATTATAATAGGAATTATACACTATATCAAGGAGCTTCCCTATGCAAGATTTATTTTCTAAAAAATTAATATTATTGAATTACGAAGCCAAAAGCAAAGATGACGTAATTGAAAAAATGGCCGACATGCTAAATGAAAATGGATACCTAAGAAACAAAGAAAATTTTATAAAAGATATTAAAAAACGAGAAGAAATAAGCGGAACGGGTCTTGAAGAATATATTGCAATGCCCCATGCAAAAGGCAATTTTGTTGAAAAACATGGAATAGCAATATTAAGAGTTAAAGACAAAGGATTTGACTTTGGTGCTGCTGACTTAAAACCCTCAAAACTATTTTTTATGATAGCTGTTCCTGAAAATACAACTGGCAATGACCATATTAAAACAATCTCTTATCTTAATAACATATTTAATAACGACATCTTAAGACAAGAGATTATGAATACAAACGACAAAAATAGATTTTTAGAAATTATTTTAAATACTCCTAACAGTGATACAATAATGAATAAAATGAATCTTGAAAATTTTATTTTAGCAGTAACTGCATGTCCCACAGGAATTGCCCATACATATATGGCAGCCGATAGCCTAAAAAGAGCAGCAAATGAATTAAACGTCGAAATTAAAATAGAAACTAATGGCTCTAGTGGAATTGAAAATCCAATCAATGAAGAAGATATTAAAAAAGCAAAAGGAATCATTATTGCATCCGGTAAAGCCGTTAATAAAACAAGATTTAATGGCAAACCACTAATTGAAGTAGGGGTTAAAGACGGTATACATAAGGCAAAAGAACTCATTCAAGATATCATCAATAACAAAGCAGAAATCTATAGAAGCAAAACATCACAAAAAACAGAAAGCACAATAACAAATAATACAAGTAATACGGAAATATATAAACACTTAATGAATGGTGTATCTTTCATGCTTCCATTTGTAGTATCTGGAGGAATAATAATTGCAATATCATTCATGTTTGGTATTAAAGCTTTTGACCTAACCGATCCAAATTACAATAAAATAGCAGATATTTTAATGCAAATCGGCGGTGGGAATGCTTTTTTTCTAATGATTCCAATACTTGCTGGTTACATTTCATTTAGTATAGCAGAACGCCCTGGCCTTGCACCTGGGATGATTACAGGACTAATGATGAGTAAAGGAAATGCAGGATTTTTAGGGGGAATATTAGCAGGGTTTATTGCAGGGTATGTTACCTTAACAATAAAATCAATAAGTCAAAAAATAATACCAAAAAACATAAGCAGCATTAATCCTGTCTTAACTTATCCATTTTTCTCAGTACTAATAACTGGATTTTTAACATATATATTATTAGCACCAATTGCATATCTTAATTCATCTATAACAAATATGTTAAATTCACTAAGTGGAACAAATATGGCATTACTAGGTGCATTACTTGGAGGAATGATGGCAATAGATATGGGTGGACCGGTAAACAAAGCAGCTTATGCATTTGGAATTGCAATGATAACCGCAGAAAACTATATTCCTCACGCAAGCGTAATGGCAGGAGGAATGATTCCCCCAATAGGAATTGCACTTGCAACCAGCATTTTTAAGAACAAGTTTTCACAAGAAGAACATGAAGCTGGCAAAGTTTGTTATGTTTTAGGAGCATGCTTTATAACAGAAGCCGTAATTCCTTTTGCAGCATCAGATCCTCTAAAAGTAATACCTGCTTGCATAATAGGTTCATCTATTGGAGGTTTTCTATCTGCATTATTTAAAGTAAAACTTATGGCTCCACATGGAGGTATTTTTATTCTACCAATAATAACTAATCCATTAATGTGGATAGCATCAATCCTAATTGGAAGTTTAATAACAGGAGTATTAATAGGATTTATGAAAAGAGATAAGAAATAATTCTTATCTCTCATTTATATTTGAAATAAACATTTCAACAAAGTTAATAAACTAATCTCAACTTTATTGGTTTTTGAAGACTTACAGTCTTAATCATATCTAAATTAAGTTCTAAGGTATTTGAATTAATTTGATTAAATCCAAGCTGCTCTTGAATTTTTCTTGATGTCTTAATTTTAATTTTAAAGTTAGAATTATCAATCAGAGAACTTGCATTATCAGTAAAATCTGATAAAAAATACATCAACACATCTCTATATTCTTTTTCAGACATTGGTATTTCTTCTGAAGGCAATAATGCCGCAAGTGCATCATTTATATATTCTTTATTCTCATTAATCACCTTAGTAACATTCTTTAAATTTAAATCAATATCAATAATATTCTTCCCATTTTTATTTTCTATCTTAAACAAAGGCAGATTTTCTTTTGCAAGATAATCTCTTGCAACTTTTATCAAACTATCAAACTTAACAACTAATTTCAGAGAATCACCATTTGATTTAATATCTAAAAGTTTTAAACCTATTTTCTCCCCATCATCACGAAAATACTGCTTTATCTCATCAACAGGAAAAAGCGACATCTTAGCAACATCACCTCCTACAAGAGTTGTAACAAGCTCTCTTCTGATCCTTTCAAATTCTTTATTAACATTAAACACTACCAATATTGTTCCGCTAGCATCATCTTGTAAATCAATTTCTGAAGACGCCGTACAAGCAATAAAGATCAAAGTAAAAAATATCAAGTTATAAAATTTATCCATTTAACAATCTCCTTAGCACATATACACAAACCTATATACATGCACAAGCTATTATAATAAAATATTAAATATTAAAACAATAAAACCAAAGGGGAAAGA
>NZ_LN609267.1:653184-663710 GCF_000825665.2 Borrelia crocidurae | reverse complement strand
ATGCAACATTAGATATATCACATTTTCAAAATTTACTAGATAAAAGCTTAACACCATACCATCTAATCAATTATATCGAACAAAAATTATTATATTATCTTAATGCCAAAGAACTTAAACTTAATGAAAAATGGAAATTAGAAACGGGATATTATTACATAAAAAAAGAGGGAACAAGTCTTATTGCATTCAATATTAACACCAATAAAATACATGAACCATTTCTAATATCATCAGCCCATTCTGACAGTCCTGCATTAAAACTTAAAATAGAATCTAGCAAGAACGAAGGCAATGTATTCTTTCAACATATTGAAATTTACGGTGGCCCAATAATCTCAACTTGGACTGACAGAGACTTAAGTTTAGCAGGAATTGTATATTTCATGAAAGAAGGAATAATTAATTCACAATTGATCACAATTGACAATATTGGTACTATACCAAATGTAGCCATACACCTAAACCGAAAAGCAAATGAAGGATTTACATACAACACTCACGAAAATATAGTCGTTATAACAAGTCTTAAAAAAAGTATTAAAGAAATTATCCTAGAAAAATTACAAATATCTCAACAAGATTTCTTATCATGTGATTTAATATTCACAGCCTCTGAACCTTCTAAAATTATAGGCAGTGAAGGTGAATTTTTAGCATCAAAAAATCTTGACAACAAATCAGGATGTCATGCCATAATGAATGCATTTGTTCACACAAATAACAAAAAAAACAAAGTGGCTGTATTTTTTGATAATGAAGAAATTGGATCTCTAACGTCTAGAGGAGCTAATTCAACACTACTAACAGAAATTTTAGAAAGAATAGATTATGTCCTAAATTTAGGACAAGAAGAACATATGATCAAACTCCAAAAATCATTTAATATCTCAATGGATGGAGCACATGGAATACATCCAGGATACATATGTAAACATGACCCCTACTACAAAACAAGCCTAGGACAAGGTGTGACTATTAAAAGCAATGCCAATTTTAAATATGCAACAACAGCAAATGGATGGGCAAAACTTAAAGCTTTAGCTATAAAAAATAATATTAAAATTCAAGAAATACTAATGAAAGCAGATACAAATTCCGGAAGCACAATTGGCCCAATTGCAAACTCAAAAACAGGTATTGAAACAATAGATATTGGCACTCCAATGTGGGGAATGCACTCTTTAAGAGAAACTATTGCAATATCAGATCACATAGAAGCAATTAAACTTTTAAGAGCATTTTTTGAAAATTGGAATTAAAATCTGAAACACATAAAAGAAATAATTGTAGTTGAAGGCAAAGACGATGCTAAGAAAATAAAAGCTCTATTTAAATGCACTATAATTGAAACTGGTGGGTTATATCTACAAAGAGCAACTATTAATGTTTTAAAAAAAGCAATAGAAACAAATGGTATAATTATTTTTACTGATAGCGACAAAGCAGGAAGTATTATTAGAAAACAAATACTTAAAAGAACAGGTTATTTAAATGATAATAATAAAATTAAGCATGCTTATCTTAAAACTCAAAATCAAGAAGTTGAAATATCTTCTAAATCTGAACTAAAAGAAATTTTACAAAAAATAAGCACCTTTTATAATGAAAAACAAAAAGAAAATTTAAGTTTAAGCGATTTAATAGAACTTGGAATAACAGGACCCCAATCAAAAAAGAAAAGAGAACAAATACAAAAGTATTTTAACTTAGGAAATGGAAATAACAAAAAATTACTTGAAAGACTCAATTACTTTAAGATAAAGCGAGAAGACATAGAAAAAATAATTTTACAATAAAAAAACTCCCCCAGAAGGAATTGAACCTCCGACAAAGTGGTTAACAGCCACCTGCTCTACCGCTGAGCTATAGGGGAATGAATACCTAAACATTATGCTAAATTGAAAATCTTTTGTCAAGTAGATAAATTCATAACAAAAAATTAACAAATCTACAAAATTTTCAAAATAGCATCAGCAAGAATTTTAGAATCTAAATTTCTAAGCTTGGAAGACCTAATCGCCCAAGCTTCTTCATCAAACGCCAAATTTCTAACTTCAACCAACAATTTAGTCCTCACAATATTATTTTTCAACATGTAAAGATTTTGTCCTTTAATATAAGGAGGTCTTTTAAAATCTGCTGTCATTTTTTCAATAATACTCTTCGAATGAGTATCAAATCCTCCTTCATCCTCAGAATGATAATAAAATCCCATACATCTAGGAGCGCCAACACTATTATCAGCATGCAAACTAATATAAAGCATATCCTCTCTTTTAATATTTCTATATTTATTTACAAATTTATTTACAACAGATAATCTTTTCTTCAAACCTTCCAGAGTACCATTTATCCAAGAATCAACCGTATCTGTCTTATTTAAATCATAATCATTATAAACTTCATTCTTAACATTAACAAAAGTATTATTAGCCGTCACACTATCTCTAATTAAATGATCGGGGGATAAAATTGTCAGTTCAACATTAGCTCCATGTTCTTTAAGATAAACATAAAGCCTTAAAGCAATATCATAAACATATTCATCCTCAACAACAAAAATTTCATTATTAAGTCCATCTTTAGCCTTAACAATAGCACCAGGATCAAGTCCCCCTTGTCCACGTTGTAATTCCATTATTATTTCTATTTTTTAAACTATTATTTTTAATCGGACGAGATTGAACAAGATTTTCAAAACTTTTAAAAAGCTGACTTGCTTTCTTATATGCATTAAGAGGAGAATGCCAATCCTCTGAATAAAATTCACTTGGCTGGCTTACTTTTTTAGGCTTATACCAATAATAAAAAATTCCATTAAATTCAAAGATAGGTATTTTAGGCTCAAGCACAACTAAAGAACTAATATCAAAGGCATTTCTATGCTCTAATACATTAGAAAAATCCAAATTCAACTTCTTATTCTTGGCAGAAACAACATTTGCAATAGCTTTAACTTTACTCTTAGAATTATCATCACCTACAATTCCATCTAAAACTTTATCATCAATAATTGAGCTTTTGCTCTTATCATAAATTTTAAGTTCCTGATTATACACGATATGATTTCCATTTAAATTATTCCAACTTTTTAAATCTTCAAGCAAAATTCCATATTGACGAGCAATACTATATAAGGTCTCACCAACAGACACCTTATGAGATATAAAAGTTTCATTATTTTTAGCCTTTTCCTCCAATTTCAAAACACTAGGAGTTGCTAAATCTGATTCTACAAATCTAGAAACATCCAAAATCGAATCTGCCTTTAAATTTATTGCATTATTTCCATTTAAACGAACAAGATGTTTTGCGGTAACACCATAAATATATGCTATCTTACCAAGTGTCTCCCCCCGTCTTACATAATGAAAATGCACATTGCTAGAAGCTTTCTTTAAATATAATTTTTGTCCAATGACCAAATTTTTACTATCTAAAAAATTAAATCGCATAATATCTGAAATACTAATATCAAAATCAACAGAAAGTTTTGAAAGTGAATCACCTCTCTTAACTAAATATGGCTTTAAAAAATCAGGCTCATCTAAATTCAACCTAGAACCAACCTTAAGAATTTTAGAACTTAAATTATTCCAAGCAATCAATTCCTTTTCTTTTACGCCATATTTCTTTGATATATCTTCAATAGTATCCCCAACTTTAACAATATAAATTTTACTATCAGTGCCATATTTAACAACCTTTGCTTTCTGATTATATTTTTTAGTATTAACCTTCTTATTATTAAGCTTATTTTTAGATTTAGAAGAACTTGGAATAAATAATATACGTCCAATCTTAATATTTTCTGATTTTAAATTATTTGCAATTTTAAGTTCCTTTACTGATACCTTATATTTAATAGAAATTGAATATAAAGTATCTCCCTTGACAACTTCATGCTTAAAATTAGCATACAAATCAATAAAAGTTATTATATATAAAATACTCCAAAACCATTTAATTTTCAAAATAAAAGGCCTAGTATTTCTCCTTAATTCCAGTATTTTGAACAGTATAATCATAAATGATCCAATAATAATCATACTTTTTTAAAAAAAAGGTATATCGCTTGGCAACATAAAAATGACCATCCTCAAAATACACATCAGAGACAACTCTACCCGTAGAATCTGTATAAAAAGTCTCAACAATAGAAAATTTACTTGGAACTTTTGAAATATAAGAATTACCATTATTCCACAAATATTCCTTATATTCTTCAATCATATTGTTAGAACCCGATTTAAGCTCCTGTTTATAAAGATATGATTTATTTTGATCATTTAAAATAAGACTTTCAATATCAATATATAAAAAGAATTTTTCTCTCTCTCCAAGTCGCAATGCTGAAAACAAATATTCAATAACCTTATCAGGAGATAAATTTTCTCGTTTTAAAACATTTTGTACCTCACGATTGGAAGCTAAATTAGAAAAGTCAAATTCTTCTGCAAGATTATCCACTTTAGGTTTCAAAAATAAGGTAATAACATTAGACTCTACACGTTCTTGAGGATCTGAAATATTTGGGAAAAATACACCTTTAACAAAGTAAACACCATCTTTATCAAATTGTACAAATTGATTTAAACTCATTACTACAGAAAATCTCTCATTAGGTCTTAAAATCAGAGTTCTAACAGGAATTGCAATATTTTTTGATCTATTTTTTACATATTCAAGTGATCTCTTAACCTTTATATTAGTAGTATCTGTAACATCAAAATCAAAACCAAAAGTATTAACATCTCCTACCTCAAGAGTAATTAAATCATCAGATGAATTACTAAGCAAAACTTCAATAGAAACATTACTATTCACACGATAAATTGATTGATTGAAAAATTTTATCTTAAAATCAAGACCCTTATAATCCCTAGGAAAAAATATCGAAGGAATAATCATAAAAAATATAACAAACAATAGCTTTCTAAATTCCATAAACTCCTCAAAATCTAACTAATATTATACATAACGAAACAGAACATATCTATTAATATATAATATTATACTAAACTACGAAAACAAAAAGGTAAAAAATGAATATAGAAAAAGATTTTACACACCAAATTAAAAAATCACATCATAATTTAACAAACCCCACTAATACTTCTTGAACAAAATATACATTTTACACTAACAGGATACGAAAAATTTTTTAAAGCTTTCTTAATTCACAAAATAAAAAAATATAGTAATAATAAAGTTATACTAATAGTTAAAAATGAAAATATATCAGATGAAATTAAAAATGATTTAACACAAATCACAGATCAAATATACGAACTTAATTACTTCAGCCCTCTTATATACAAAGGGATTGGCTCAAAAAGTAAAGTTTTCTGTGATCGAGTAAAATTTTTAATCAACTTTTATGAAAATAATCCTGGCATATATATTGTTTCATTAAAATCCTTACTTAGTAAAATTCCTACAAAAAAGGATCTATTTAATAACATATATAAAATCCAAACAGATAAAATAATTAACATAGAAAATTTTGAAAAAAAACTTATAAAAATGGGATACGAAAAAACAATGAGGGTTACATTACCCGGAGAATTTACAATAAATAACAAAATAATAGATATACATTCATTTAATCACAAAGAACCAACAAGAATTTCACTTAATAATGACAAAATAAAGCAAATCAATTATTTCAATCCCCTAAATCAATTAAAACAAAAAAATGTTATTTATGAATTTAACATAATTCCAAAAAAAGAAATAATTTGGAAAAAAGAAAACATAGATAAATTAAAAAACTACATCAAAGAATCTGAATATAAACAATTCTTTAAACAAATCGAAACAAAATACAACGCAAGAACAGAAGAAGTATTTTATCCATTATTAGGAGAGACTCTCTTAAGTCAGGAAATAAATGAAAATACAATTACTATAAATTTTGAAATACCAAATTTACAAGAAGAAATCAAACAGATATATAAAGAATACGATAGGCTCTACACTCAAGCAATAGAATCAGACATAAAACTAGTATCACCAAAAGAAATCTTTATAAATCCCAACGATTTAAAATTAAAAACCAATATATATTTTATAAAAACTCCTATAAATCAGCAAACAGAAAAGCCTACAAAAGAAATTATAGAATTTAAAATTGAGAGCGAACGTAGATTTTTTTCAAATATTGTACTTGCAAAACAAGAAATACAAAATTGGATTGATAATGGATTTCAAGTAATTATTACAGCAGAATCCAACTCACAAAAAGAAAAATTAAAATACATTTTTCAAGACATACCTAAAATCAAAGTTGAAGTTATTAAGATATCAAGCTCTCTTATAATAAACGAAGAAAAAATAGCTATTATTACTGAAGCAGATATCTTTAACAAAAAACAAAAAACAAATAAAAATTTCGAATCATCAAAAACAAAACCTATAGATTCATTTATTGAGGTTGAAAAAAATAGTCATATTGTCCATATAAATCATGGAATTGGAATATTTAGACAAATAAAGAGAATCAAAACAAGTCTTATTGAAAAAGACTATATTGAAATTGAATATGCTGATAATGAAAAATTATTTATTCCTATTGAACAAACACACCTTATTCAAAAATACATTGGCAATGAAACTCAAAATATAAAACTAGATAGAATCAGTTCAAAAACTTGGGAAAAGAAAAAAATTTATGCAACAAAAAAAATTGATAAAATTGCAGATCAACTTGTTTCACTTTATGCAGAAAGAGAAAATATTACAGGATTTCAATATCCTCAAGATGATGAATGGCAATTATTATTTGAATCAGAATTTCCATATGATGAGACTCCAGATCAATTAACAGCAATATCAGAAATCAAACAAGATATGATGAGTCCAAAAGTAATGGACAGACTTTTATGCGGAGACGTTGGATTTGGAAAAACTGAAGTTGCAATGAGAGCAGCATTTAAAGCTGTTATGGGGAAAAAACAAGTAGCAATACTATCTCCAACAACAATTCTTACAGAACAACACTTCAATACATTTAAAAAAAGATTTAAAAATTTCCCAATTCAAATTGCAATGATTAGCAGATTTATAACAAAATCAAAAGAAAAGGAAATTCTTCGCAATTTAGAAACAGGAAACATTGACATAATAATTGGAACACATAAGATATTATCAAAAAAAATAAAATATAAAGATTTGGGTCTCATTATTATTGATGAAGAACAAAGGTTTGGTGTTAAAGAAAAAGAAAAACTAAAAGAAATAAAAGTCTCTGTCGATTCTCTTGCATTATCAGCAACTCCAATTCCTCGTTCTCTTCACATGTCATTAATCAAACTAAGAGACATTTCTGTTTTAAAAACTCCACCCCAAAACAGAATTAAAATAGAAACTTACGTTGAAGAATTTAGTGAAATATTAATTAAACATGCAATCGAAAATGAACTATCAAGAGAGGGACAAGTTTTTTTTGTACACCATAATATTCAAGAACTAGATTCAATAAAAGCAATGATAGAAAAAGTAGTCCCTTATGCAAGAATTGCAACTATCCACGCAAAACTTACGGGTGAGCAAATTGAAAACATTATGCAAGATTTTATAAATAAATCATATCAAGTATTACTAGCAACAACAATTATTGAAAATGGAATAGATATTGAAAATGCAAATACAATAATCATCAACAATGCAAATAGATTTGGGCTTGCACAATTATACCAACTAAGAGGAAGAGTTGGCAGAAGTTCAAAAAAAGCATTTGCTTATTTTTTATATAAAGAAAATTCAAATCTCAATGAAGGAGCCATTGAAAGACTAAGAGCAATATCTGAATTTTCAGAACTTGGAGCAGGATTTCAAATTGCAATGAAAGACATGGAAATAAGAGGCGTTGGTAATTTACTTGGAAGAGAACAACATGGAGAAATTGAATCTATTGGACTAGATTATTATTTAACAATGCTAAATAAAGCAATTGAAAAACGTATGGGAAAAAATTCAAAAAAAAACGAAATCAACATTGAAATTAATTACAATGGATTTATCCCCAATAGCTATATAAATAATGAACAACATAAAATATCAATTTACAAAAAAATTTCAGCAATTCAAAGTGAAGAAGAAAATAACAAAATAAGATCTGAAATTTATGATCGATTTGGACCAATTCCCAACGAACTAAATAGCCTACTTATTTTATCGGAACTAAAATTACTTGCACAAAAACTCAACATTACAAGCCTTAAAGAAAGAAATGGATTACTTGAAATTGAATATTTAGACATAAATAGCATTCCTGCAGAAAAGATCATGAAAATTATTAAAGACAATCCTAATATCTTAAAATTAAATCAAGAATATCAAAACTCGGTTTTTCTAAATTTAGAAAATATTAAAGAAACAGATAAAATAAATTGGATATACAAAAATTTATATCTATTATTATAATAATAATCAAATGAAAAATATAATAATACTAATAGTAAACACGGGAAGTTCTTCATTAAAATTTACACTTTATGAATATCAATATCAAAGTGAACAAATATTAGCATCAGGAATAATTGAAAAAATCAAAACAACCCAAGCAATAATCAAAATTAAGTTTAAAAATAAATTTTTAGAATTAACAAATTTAAACATTAAATCTCACAAAAAAGCACTAAAACATTTGATTAAAACTTTAACAAACAAAAAAACAAAAATTATTAATTATTTAGATCAAATTCAAGGAATAGGACACAGAATTGTACATGGAGGTGCAAAATTCAAGAACTCAGTAATAATTAATCAAAATGTATTAAATGAACTAAAAAAAATATCTCATCTTGCACCTCTTCATAATCCAATTGCAATAAAAGTAATAGAACAAATGTTTATATTATTTCCAAATGCAAAACAAGTCGCATGTTTTGACACATCATGGCACCAAACCATGAATCAAAAGGCATTCTTATATGCCACACCATATTCTTGGTATAAAGACTATCATATTAGAAAATATGGATTTCATGGTCTCTCATATGCATATATAACAAAAAGAACTGCAATAATACTCAATAAAAATATAGAAGATCTAAATTTAATAATATTACACCTAGGCAATGGAGCAAGTATTAATGCTGTTCAAAAAGGAAGATCTTATGATACAAGCATGGGCCTCACTCCACTTGAAGGCCTTGTAATGGGCACAAGAAGTGGAGACATAGATCCTACCATTATCCCCTTAATGAGCAAAATACTAAAAAAAACTACAAAACAAATTGAAAATATTCTTAACAAAGAAAGTGGTATGCTTGGTATATCATGCAAATCAAATGATTTAAGAGATATTTGGATAGAAAGTAACAATAATGAATATAATTCTAAACTTGCGGTTGAAATAATGACTTACAGAATAAAAAAATACATTGGTTCTTATCTTGCAGCTTTAGACTTTAATATTGATGCAATAATATTTACAGCAGGAATTGGTACTAGCGATTATGAGATAAGAAAATTATCCCTTCAAGGATTTGAAAAAATTGGAATTAAAATTGACCTTCAAAAGAATAATTTAGCAATAGATAAAAACACAGAATATGACATATCAAGTAATCAAAGTAATATAAAAATACTTGTAATCCCAACAAACGAAGAACTAACTATACTTGAAGACACCTATAAGCTAATCAAAAACACTCACAAAATCCAATATACAAAAAATGACTCTCCACTATAAAACATTTTTTTAAATCAAATAAATAATATCAATAGAAATTACTCATTGCACATTTCACATTAAAGCAAAGCTTTACTCTTAACATCCTCAAGTACACCCTCTCCTTTAACAATCTTCAACAAAGCAAAAGCAAACTCAAAAGACGTTCCAACACCCTTAGAAGTAATAAAATTATTACTAATAACAACATCTTCATTAACAAACTCACCATCAGTAATATCACTCTCAAACCCCGGATAACACGTAAATTTACTCTCACCCAAAAGTCCCTTTGCCCCCAGTACAACTACTGGAGATGCACAAATAGCCGCAATCAACTTGCCCTGTAAATTCATATTTTTCAAAATACTATCTAAATCTTTAGATTCAAAAAGATTCGTAGCACCTGGCATTCCTCCAGGAAGTATTATTAAATCAAAATGATCTGCTGTACAATTTGATATCTTCTCATCTGCTCCAAAAATAAAACCTCTAGAACTTGACACAAGCTTACTATCATTTAAACTTATAACTTTCAAATCAACATTCCCACGTCTTAGAATATCCATAGGAACTACAGCTTCAATTTCTTCAAACCCATCTGCAAGTATAATTGCTACCCTCATAATACAAACTCCTTAATGCTGATGGAGGGACTTGAACCCACGACCACTCGGATATGAGCCGAATGCTCTAACCAACTGAGCTACATCAGCCTGTAGCCATTAAAGTGTATAAATTCAAAGATATTTTGTCAATATAAATAGTATTATCAAGTAATGAACCCATACCTAAAATGAATAGAGAAATAATAATTAATTTACCTCCGTCAATATAAAAAAGG
>NZ_LN609267.1:653066-653135 GCF_000825665.2 Borrelia crocidurae | reverse complement strand
AAAAATAAGATTACGGATGAAGATCGGTAAAAGGTGCAGTAATGGTTTGAGGAATAGCACAAAATTATT
>NZ_LN609267.1:650404-653054 GCF_000825665.2 Borrelia crocidurae | reverse complement strand
ATAGTGCATTCAATAATAATCGTTCTTATTATGAATTATTGGAATTGCTAGAAAATAAAGAAAATTTAGTAAATTACAAAACTGTAAAGTCAGATGAATGACAAAGAATTATTGGGACAAATATTTATGATAAGTTATCCAAAAGAAAATATAACAAACTTCACCCTAAACTTCATCAAAGAAAAAAATTTAGGTGGAATCAAAATTTTTGGATGGAATGCAAAAAATTTATACAAATTAATAGAAAGTATCAATAAAGCACAAACAATTTCTCAAAAGAATAGATTTAAAATTCCCTTATTTATAGCAACAGATCAAGAAGGTGGATGGACACAACATATAAAACTTAAAACATCAAAAACAATAGGAAATCTTGGAATCACAGCAACTCTATCACCAAATGATGCCTACTTTACTGGATATCATATAGCAAATGAATTAAAACAACTTGGAATTAACATAAATTTTGCCCCAATAACAGATATTTACAGCAATGAAGAAAATTTCATAATAGGTCCAAGAACATATTCAAATAATCCACAAATCGTATCTCTATTTGCATTGGCTTTCTATAAAGGACAAAAACAAGCAGGCATTATCTCAACAGCAAAACATTTTCCCGGACATGGCAATACTGTTATTGATTCTCATATAAAAATGCCAATAATCAATTCAGATTTAAAAGAAATTAAAACAAATGAGTTGCTGCCATATAAAATACTAATACAAGAAAACATTCCAATGATTATGAGTGGACACTTAGCATATCCAATGCTTACAAACGGAAAAGAAATACCTGCATCCTCATCAACTAAAATTATCAAGGAAATTCTTAGGCAAGACTTACAATACGACAATTTAATAATAACAGACGACCTGCTAATGAATGCAGTAAGATATCAAAATGAAAGCATTTATGACACAATTGAACGAATTATTAGAACAGAAACTGATATTTTATTAATATCATTAAATGAAGATATACAAAATAATGCTTACAATCAACTATTAAACCTCATGCAAAAAGACAATACAATAAAAGAAAACATTATTAAATCTAACAAAAGAATACTTAGAATAAAATTAGAATATCTAAAAGAAAAAAGAAACAAAGAAGAACTTTTCCCCAAATATGACAATGCCAAAGAAATACCTACTAAAGAAGCTGAATTTTTTTTTGAACAAAATACATTAAGGAGCATAACAAAAATAAAACTATCAAAAAAGATATCAAAGCACAAAAAAACGCTATTAATATCACCTTATAATACAATGATTAAAGAAGGTAAAAAAATATTTCAAAATAGTTATGGCTATTATTATAATTATTATCCACTAAATAGCATAAATCCCACACAATTAAAAGAAATAAAAAATTTAATTGCAAAATATGAACAAGTTATTTTTAATGTATCAACACCTGCTAGTTTAGAGTACATAAAAAATTTAAAAGAATATAAAAATAAAATAAGCATCATTGTATCTCTTACCCCCCAACACATTAAACAACTTAACTGGATAGAAAACATAGTAGTAGTATATGGAACTACAACACTATCATTTAAATCTGGATTTTTAACTTTAACAGAAGATTTTAATCCAAAAGGACAAATACCTTTAATGAATCTCAAGAATTAATAGCATCTTTAATATATGCAATGATTTGATTTTCTAAAAGGTTTAAAGCAGTATTTTTAATCTTAAATCCACTAGCATGTTTATGTCCCCCTCCTCCAAAATATTTTGCAAGTTCTCCCACGTCAAAATATTCCTTAGAACGAAGTCCTGCTAAAATAGAACCATCTTCTGTTTCTTTCAAGATAATTAGTATTTCATTATTTTCTACATTAGCAAGAAGTGAATAAAATAGTTCATTAACTCCACTAATATTATTGTCTCTCTTAGCATTAAAGGGTAAAACCGTTAACAATACCTTACCATCAAAATATGTTTTAAGATTATTTAGCATCATACTAAGCACACCTATTGAGGCTAAACTTTTAACAGATTCAATATAATTATAAATATCTTTAAGAATCAAGCCTTTAGATACAAGTCTAGATACCATTTCAAAGGGTGCAGGATCATCTCTTGAAATAAATCTAAAAAATCCTGTATCTGTACAAAACCCCACTAAAATATACCATGCCTCTTCCTTAGTAACTTCATATCCAAATGCTCTAATTAATTTTTCAATCAAAAAAGTTGTTGAAGGTGCACCAGGATCAATATATCCAAGGGTATCCAATTTGTCTCCTGAAGAATGATGATCAATAACAAGAATAGGCATATCTTTTACATAAAAAACAAATTCATCTCCAATGCGATCAAATATAGAGCAATCCAAAATAATAACAGCATAATCTAACAAATTAATATTTGGCCATTTAGACAAAAACTTCTCTTTAAAAGGAATTATTTCCTTTCTCACAAATGGACCTTCATTTAACAGAATAATTCCTTTGCCTATTCTGCGCAAAAAAGAAGCCAACGCCAAAGATGAACCTATACAATCAAAATCGGGATCCTTATGCCCAACAATGACAAAATTGTCATACTTTTTAATAAATTCAATAACATCAATCATAAAAAAACATTAACAAACCTTTCACATAAATCAATAATTACATCTCATAATTAAACATTTTAC
>NZ_LN609267.1:635985-650374 GCF_000825665.2 Borrelia crocidurae | reverse complement strand
TGTTATAATTGAATACGCTATAAATTCAAGAGGTTTTATAAATGAATGATAATGAACAGGATGCAATTATAAAAGCATTTCAATTAGCTGAAACTGCAAGAAATAACGCATATTCTCCTTACTCAAAATTTCAAGTTGGAGCTTGTATTAAAACTAAAGACAATTTATTTTTTCAAGGTTCAAATGTTGAAAACGCAAGCTTTGGAGCAACTAGATGTGCAGAACAAGCTGCAATAATAAACATGATATCATCTGTTGGAGTCCAAAAAATCGATTTCATATTAGTCACAACAATCCCAGCAAGTGTCCCATGCGCAATATGTCGTCAAGTAATGTCAGAATTTTTCGAAGAAGATACTAAAATATTAATAACAGATCCTAATCAATTTAACTTAAATAAAAAAGTTTTTAAAATTTACACACTCAACGATCTACTTAAATTTCCATTCAATAAAGAAGAACTATCAAAAATATTTAAAGCAAATAAAACAATATGACATATAAATCTTATATGAAAAATTAAGTCTCAATATCAACTCAAAATACCAAGAGAAACGATAGCCTTTGCAAAATCGCTTAACTGATTGGATTTCATAGTACATGCAGATGCATCAAAAATATCTAAAATAATTCTTTTCTCATCAAAATTAAATTCATGTTCCAAAATTTCTAATGACAAAAAATCAATCATTGGAATAAATTTATCAATAAAATCATATATTCCTTTATCAAAATCAAAATTTTCATAATAATAATTAAACATATTTTCTAAAGCCTTTTTATCAAAAACTTTAAGAAAATCGTAAAAAACATTTTCGACATTCTTTACATTATTCATTAAAACTTCATCTTTAGAAATACATCTTTTGCATTTTTTAACAAATAATTGAGATTGCAACATAAGACATCCCTCCAATTCCCTTTAGTGATATAATGAAATTAATTGAATATTAAAAAAAATAATGTTATCTTTACACATAATAGGATTATGCAATAAACTAAAGGAAAAGTGCAAATATGATTAAAATAATTAATAGCAAAAATATCAATAAATGCACTCAATTCAATCTTGAAAACTTACAAAAAAATGAAATTTATATAGCTTATGTAGAAAATAACGTTAATGCGATTTCATATTTAAAAGCAAAAATACAAGATAAAGAAATTCAAATCAATAATTTTTATATGGATCCAAATTTTCATGCAGAAGGAATAGAAAAAATATTAATTCGTAATCTAATCCACTATGGAAAAAAAAATAAAATACACAAAATATTATGCAAAATCAATGCTATCAAAGAAGAGCTTAAAAATTTAGGATTTGTCAATAACAATAATGAATACGAAAAAGATTTAACTCATGAAACAAAAAAAGATACAATAATTATGAGAATAGGATTAATTTCAGTACTAGCAGAAGTAGCATCAATAACATCTAAACTTACCGTTGGCATTCTTTTTAATTCATTTGCTCTCATAGCAGATGCACTTCATGTTATATCGGATTTCATTTTATCGACAATTACATATTTTAGTTTAAAAATTACAAATAAACCAGAAACAATTCATTATCCTTACGGATATAAAAAAATGGAAAATCTAATAGCATTAATTATAGGAATCGCCATAATAATCTCAGGATTTACAATATTTATAAACTCAACAGGACTAAATCAAATAATAGATTTTCACAAAGAACCTGAACTGCATATGAATCATGAACATCATAGTAAAAAAAACATATTAGAAATATTTTCAAATAATTCTTTTAAAAAAAGCATTTGGATACCATTAATACCTTTTATATTCTTTTTAGTAAAGATAATCGAGCATGTAGTAAAATTTCAAATCGGTAAAAGATATAACAATTACTTACTTCTAGCATTATCATCATCCGATAAAAATTGCATATTCTCTCATGGAGGTACCACGTTAAGTTTATTACTTGCAACTTATGTATGGACAGGTTTTGACAAAATAATATCCATATGTATTGGCTTTATAATGATTAAAGAAGGATTACACGTAATTATCGACAATGCAAATAATCTTCTCTCAAAACAAAACATAAACTTAAAAAGAGAAATTAAGAATATATTAGGAAAAATATTAATATCAATAATAAGAACAAAAATTTTTAAAATCGAAGGGGATGAAATAAATCTTTACATCAAACTAGATTTAAAGTATGAAGATAACTTAGAAAAGTTAATACAAAAAGTAGATAAAATAAAACATACAATAAAAGAATGTCATCAAGAAATATGCGAAACACATATATTAATATAAGAATATAAAATTAATTGACACTACAAACAAAATTATGTTAGACTATGTTTCAAGACGCAGGGTGGAGCAGCTGGGTAGCTCGTCGGGCTCATAACCCGAAGATCGCAGGTTCAAGTCCTGCCCCTGCTATTTAAATGTGAGGAATTAATGAACAGGAAAAGTATAGCTAAAGGAAAATTGGTTAGACGATTTGGGGTTAATATCTTTGAACAGCCAAAATATGACAAATTACTTAAAAAAAAACCCAATCCACCTGGAATGCATGGAAGATCTAGGCGAACTAAAGTTACAGAATATGGAAAACAATTAATAGAAAAACAAAAGGTAAAATTTACTTATGGTGTTAGTGAAAGGCAACTCACTAATGTTTTTAAAGAAGCAAGAAGACAACACGGAGTCACTGGTGACAATCTCTTGGCATTACTTGAGAGAAGGATTGACAATATTATTTATCGAGCTGGATTTGCCATTTCAAGAGCTCATGCAAGACAAATAGTTTCACATGGTATTATTATACTTAATGGAAGAAGAGTTACAATCCCATCCATTACTTTAAGAGCAAACGATATAATACAAGTAAAGGAAAAAGATAGCTTAAAAAAATTAGTCAGGTCTAATATAGAAAAAACATCTACTCTTAGAAAATTACCAGATTGGATAGAAGTAAACGCTGACGCCCTCAATGTCAAAATAATTCGAACTCCATCAAGAGATGAAATACCTACTCTTGCAAATGAACAAATGATTGTAGAATATTATTCCAAGAGAGCGTAATGTAACAAATAGCATGACTCTAGTCATGCTATTTACCTTTCTTCTTTTTAGTAAAATTTTTACCAAAGTTGTTATTTGAAAAGTTTAAAAAATTATTTTTTGTTGGGTTTTTAATAATACCTTGAAAATTCAAAGATGCCCTACTGCCTGAAGGTTTTCTAATTCCATCTTTCATAGCCCCTCCTTTAATAAATTTTATCACATAAACTTTAAATAATGTTTAAATAATCAAATACTTCTCTTAAATGAGAAACATACTTAACATCAATATTATCTTTAATATCTTCTGGAAGCTTAACATAATCTTTCTCATTATCTCTTGGAAGAATAATTTTATTTATACCATTTCTATAAGCCGCAAGAACCTTTTCTTTAATACCTCCAACAGAAAGAACTGAACCTTTAAGAGTCACTTCTCCGGTCATAGCAACATCCAAAGGTACTTTTTTATCAGATAAAACAGAAGCAATAGCTGTTGCAATAGTAATCCCAGCAGAAGGTCCATCTTTTGGTATAGCTCCCTCTGGAAAATGAAGATGAATTTCTGGAATTTCATTTATATCCAAATTAAGTTTTGAAGAATAAGTTTTAACAACAGAATACGCCAATTGTGCACTTTCTTTCATAACAGCTCCAAGACTACCTGTTAAAATAATGTCACCTTTCTTATCAAACTTAATAGCTTCAACAGGAAGTACAGCACCTCCATAATTTGTCCAAGCAAGACCATAAACAAACCCAGAAGAATCAATGCGCATCAAATTAAACCTACTTTCACAATTTACATAAAAATGAAAGTTATGCATATTAATTATCTTATAAATACCACGAATATCAGGATCATGAGTAAAGAGTAAATTATTACCATGTATCAAGGAACTTGGAAAATAAAAATTGCCTTCAATAATATCTTCCTTGGAATAACTATAAAGCAATTCCCTTAAAACCGTTCTAAACAAATTGGTCAATACTCTTTTTAAATTTCTAACTCCAGATTCCATAGTATAGTTTCTAATTATATGTAAAATAACATCATCTTCTATTCTGATATAAACTTTACCTAAACAACTCTCCTTAATAATATTTGGTATCAAAAAATTTTTTGCAATTTCTAACTTTTCAACACAAGAATACCCTTCTATCTTAATAATCTCCATTCTATCAAGAAGAGGCCTAGAAATTTCATTTATCGAATTAGCTGTCGCCACAAACAACACATTAGAGAGATCATAAGGAATCTCTAAATAATGATCAACAAACCTGGTATTTTGTTCGGAATCTAAAACTTCCAAAAGAGCAGCTTCTGGATTTCCTTTATAAGTACTATTAATTTTATCTATCTCATCAAGAAGAACAACAGGATTGGATTTACCTGCAACTTTGATTGCATTAATAAAAACCCCAGGAAGAGCTCCAACATAAGACCTACGATGTCCTCTAATTTCTGTCTCATCTCTAAGCCCACCAAGCGAAATTTTTGCAAATTCTCTAGAAAGAGATTTAGCAATAGATAAAGCAACAGAAGTTTTCCCAGTTCCAGGTGGACCTACAAGACACAAAACAGGAGCTTGGACTTTAGAATTAATATGATAAACGGCTAAAAAATTCATTATTTTCTCTTTAGCCTCATTCATACCATAATGAGAATTTTTTAAAATAATCTCAATTTCTTTTAAAGAATTCTTCATCACAGTATTTTCATTCCAAGGCAACTCAAGCAATAATTCAATATAATTCCTAATAATATTCACATCTGGTGAATTTGCATTTGTACGAGCCAATCTAGATATTTCTCTCTCAATTCTAGATTTAATATCTTTAGGAATATCTTTTACATTCAATCTCTCAAAATAGTCAGTCTCATCTTTACCTAATCTTTTTTGAATCTCCTTAACTTGTTCAGTCAAAAAATATTCTCTTTGTCCTTTATCAAGCTTAGACTTAACTTTACTCTTAATATCTTTCTTAAGCATTAAAAGCTCAGTCTCAATATTTAAATTCATGATTAATTTTTCTATTCTAACCTTAACATTTAACTCTTGTAAAAGTTCCACTTTAACTCTATATTCCAAATTTACATTAGAAGCTATAACATCAACAAATTTAGCCGGACTATCAAAAAAATTTACATTCTCATCATCTTTTGATGTTGCAGGAGGCAAATAAGATTTGTAAGTATCATAAGTCTCTTTTAAAAATTTAGCATAAGTAAAAAGTTCACCATTAAATTCACATTTATCAGATATAAAATCAACTCTTGCTCTAAAATAATCATTTTTCTTTAAAATACTCTTAAGAACAACTCTATCATGGAAATCAACCAAAATTTTTACCAAAGTCTCAGTAACTTTTATAACCTGAATAATCTTTGAATAAGTACCAATAGAATATAAATTATCTACATTAATCTTAGCATTAGCCGAAACAGATTCAAGATCCTTAACACAAAAAAATAAAATCAACCTGTCTTCTAACATAGACTGATATATTGCATTAATCGAAGCATTATCATCAAGACTAACCCACAAAGACACATTGGGAAAAAAAACATTGTCTTTTACAAGAATAATGGGAAGATCATCTTTTTTAGCATTAATTAGATTTAGAATTGATTTCATAAAGTTCTTTTGCCCAAGGCTTATTAACATGCCTTCCCGTTAAAATTAAGGGCTCAACGTTAGTATTTAAAACAGAATCTTTAGTCACAATAACTTTTTTAATTTGCTTACTAGAAGGAATTTCAAACATCACATCTTTAAGTAATTCTTCTAAAATAGAACGTAAACCTCTAGCACCCGTATTTTTAAGCATAGCTTCTTCTGCAATTGCATCAAGAGCATCTTTTTCAAATAAAAGATCAACATTATCCATCTTAAACATATGATAGTATTGCCTTACAATAGAATTCTCGGGCTCAACTAATATTTTCATCAAATCTTTTTTTTCTAATTTATCAAGATAAGAATGCACAGGAAGTCTACCTACAAACTCTGGAATAAGACCAAATTTAATCAAATCTTCCATTTCTAAATATTTTAAAGAATTATCTCCACCTGTATCCTTACAACTAGAAGATGAAAAACCAATAAAACTCCTATTAATTCTTTTCTTAATAATATTTTCAAGTCCAACAAAAGCTCCACCACATATAAATAATATATCGTGAGTATTAATTGCAATAGTTTCTTCATAAGGATGTTTTCTACCACCTCTTGGTGGAACATTTGCAATAGTACCTTCAATTATCTTAAGTAAAGACTGTTGAACACCCTCTCCAGATACATCTCTTGTAATTGAAACATTTTCACCTTTTTTTGCAATCTTATCTATCTCATCTATATAAATGATACCTCTCTCTGCAAAACTCACATCTCCATTAGCAGCATGAATTAGTTTAAGCAAAATATTCTCAACATCCTCTCCCACATATCCAGCTTCAGTAAGAGTTGTAGCATCAGCAATTGCAAATGGAACATTCATCTCAGCTGCCAATTTTTTTGCAAGCAATGTCTTACCACTACCAGTAGGCCCTACAAGCAGTACATTAGACTTCTCAAGCTCAACTCCAGTCTCTCGCTTACTTCCCTTAAAGATCCTTTTATAATGATTATAAACAGCAACAGATAATACTTTCTTGGCATCTTCCTGCCCAATAATATACTTATCTAAATGACTCTTAAGCTGCTTAGGAGTTGGAAGCCCTCTTGGAGCCTTATTACTTGCTGGTTTGTCTGACTCTTCTTTAAAAAGATTATGACATATTTTAGAACATTCAAAACAAATGGCAACAGACTTTGCTGAAATAATCTTACCTTCAGCCTCAGCTCTAGTACGACCACAAAAAGAACACCCTTCAATTTTTTGACTTTTACTTCTTGCCATATAATCTCACCTAAAACTCAAATTAATTCCTCACCAAAATGCTATCAATGATTCCATAATTCAAAGCACCTTCTGGTGTCATAAAATAATCTCTTTCAATATCAAGAGCTAATTTTTCCTTAGAAACTCCTATTTTTTCAGACATAATATCTATTATTAACCTCTTAAGTCTTATAATTTCATTCGCTTGTATACTAATGTCACTAGCTTGGCCACCTATTCCACCCCAAGGTTGATGAATCATTATCCTTGAATAAGACAACGATTCCCTCTTACCTACAGCTCCTCCCGCAAGTAAAAACGCAGCCATTGAAGCCGCTTGACCAATGCAAATCGTCCTCACATCTGGCTTGATATACTGCATAGTATCATAAATTGCAAGTCCTGCAGTAATACTACCTCCTGGAGAATTTATATAAAGATATATATCCTTTTTCGAGTCTTCAGATTCCAAAAATAAAAGTTGAGCAATGACTGTATCTCCTCTTAAATCATTAATCTCACCACTCAAAAAAATTATTCTATCTCGTAATAATCTTGAATATATATCAAACACACGTTCATAATTTCCAGTATGCTCTACAACAGTAGGCACCAAATTATGCATACATTCTCTTATCATTATTCACCTGTTTTATAATTAACAAAATCTCTAAAGGAAATTTTTTCAAGTTTAATTTCTTCCAAATCTTGTAAAATTTTCTCTTTAACCTTTTGTCTTTTAATTTCATCCTTTAAAAGTCCAAATAATTTTTTTTCTTTATAAAATTTCTTAACATCCTGAAGAGCCATTTTTAAATTTTGAGCCTGCTTAATAAGTTCATTCTCTAAATCAAGCTCCGTAACTTCGCTTGAATCATTATCTATCATTTTCTGAAAAACTAATTTAGATTTCAATTTATTAAGTACATTTTCCTTAAAAACATCATTAACATCCTCTAAACCTGTAGAAGAATTTTGCAACTGAGTAATGTTAATCTTATTTTGATGTGAAAATTCATTAATAACATTTTTTAATTCAGCTTCAAACATAGAAGATGGTACATCTATATTTACTTTTTCTGCAATACCAGATAATAACTTTGAAAGCTTGAGAGAGTTGGTCTTTTCCTGAACAACTCTTAACATATTTTCTCTTACATAATCCCTAAGCTCTTCCAAAGTATTCAAACTATCTTTAACATCTTTTGCAAAAGCATCATCAAGCTCAGGAATATCACGTCTCTTTATATCCTTAACACCTATCTTTAATCTCTTAGAAGTATTAGCAAGTTCGCTAAACTTATAATCACTACCATAATTTTTTTTCACTATTTTCTCTTCATCTTTTTTCATTCCAATAATATCATCATCAAACCCATAATAATTATCAGATTCCCCAACGGTAAGAACAAAATCTTCTCTTTTTGTTGTTAAAATCTCATTTAAAGAATCATCAAGTTCCACAAAATCTACCCTAACAATACTACCTACTTTAACACTACCATTATCCTCAACAATTATTGAATTTTCAAATTGTAACAATTTAAGCTCATCCTCTATATCAGAATCAGAAATAACAACTTCTGGAATTTCCACTTTAAAATTTGAAATATCAGAAATTTCAAATTCAGGATAAGATTCATAAACAAAAGTAAACTCAAAATCTTTATCAAAATTTATTTCCAATTTTTCATCTAATATTTTAGGAACAGCATAACTTAATGGCTTATAAATTGCACTTTCAAAGAATTCTTCCAAAGATTTATGAATTAGATTCTCTATAGCAAGAGCCCTAATATTGTCAGAATATTTACCTTCAATAATACTAAAAGGAACTCTACCCGTACGAAATCCTTTAACTTTAAGACGAGAAGAATAATCTTTCAAGATTTCATTATATTTTGCCTTAACAAATTCTTTTGAAATTTGAATAACAGCTTCAACTTTAGAACCAGGCATTAATTTTACATTACTAGTTAATATCACAATATTCCTCTAATTAAAATGATTTAACATTAATAATTCCCAAAATTAAGCGAAAGACGGGATTCGAACCCGCGACTTCCACCTTGGCAAGGTGACACTCTACCCCTGAGATACTTTCGCACTTTTGCAGAAGGTGGGACTTGAACCCACATGCCTAAGGCACTAGATCCTAAGTCTAGCGTGTCTGCCAGTTCCACCACTCCTGCATACCTTAGGTAGTATACAAAACTTAAAAAGCTTTTGCAAGTATAAAACCAACACTTCACACCCAGCAGGATTCGAACCTGCAACCTCTGGATCCGAAGTCCAATGCTCTATCCAATTGAGCCATGGGTGTATTTAACAAAAAATAAAAGGTGATTGACGGGGCTCGAACCCGCGACCTCCGGAACCACAACCCGGAGCTCTACCAACTGAGCTACAACCACCAATTACTCAATTATATGCAAATTTTATTTTATATATATTCAAAAAGTAAGTCAACCAAATAACATCAAAAAAACTCACATCTTACAAAGTTTCCAAGCTTTTCTTTAAAAAATCATAAACTCTAACAACTGAAGCAATATCAACACGTTCCCTTGGTGTATGAGGATAATTGATCCAGGGCCCAATTGTCACCGCATCTATTTCTCCAAATTTTTCAGATATTATTCCTGTCTCAAGACCAGCATGAACAATTACCGTCTTAGCTTCTTTCAAATACATATCTTTATATACATTTTTCAAATGACTTAGAAGTTTACTATGTTTCGATGGTTGCCAAGAAGAATAATCATAAATCATTTTAAAATTAGCACCTGCAAGCTTACTAATAGCTTTTAAATGACAACAAATATATTCCTTTTCAATATCTAATAAAGATCTTATTGTAAATACAAACTGATATTCATTTCCAACTTTCAACAGACTAGCAAAATTTAAAGATGTTCTAACAAGTTTTTCATCATAATCTTCAACCTTTTGAACTCCATTAAAAAACGCCATTCCCATATCTAAAAGTTTGCACTGATCTATGTCATCTAAAACATCACCACAAAAATTCACTCTATCTAAAACAATCTCAAAACCAACATCAAGATTATGCATTTCATGAACATAACACTTAAACAATTCTAATTCTCTCTCTAATAAAGAATAATCTTCATCTTCAATTAGTATTAATGCCTTAGACTCTCTAGGAATGGCATTGCTTTTACATCCACCAGATATGTGTCCAATCTCAAACGACATTTTTTCTCTAAGTGAATTTAATGCAAAAAAAATCAATTTCAAAGAATTAGCAAAATTAATATGAATATCTACGCCAGAATGGCCTCCTTGAAGTCCTGTAAATAAAATTTCAACACATGTTTTTTTTCTAGATTTTCTATATCGTGGCTCAAAATCAATATGAATAAGTCTAGAACCAGCACAACCAACCAAAAAATAGCCTTCTTCTTCTCCATCAAGATTAATTAACATCTTGCCACTGCATAAATTAGGATCAAGTCCAATAGCTCCTATTAATCCTATCTCCTCATCAACAGTAAATAGAAGTTCTAAAGCAGGATGTTTAAAAGCAGAAGATTCACTCATAATGGCAAGCATCATTGCAACCCCAATTCCATTATCAGCACCAAGAGTAGTACCTGATGCAAAAAAATATCCATCATCTTCGATGATCTTTATAGGATCTTTTTCAAAATCATGTACAACAGATTCATTTTTTTCACAAACCATATCTGTATGAGCTTGTAAAATAACAGGCAAAACATTATCACATTCATTAGCCTTAATCTTCACAACAATATTCCCAACATTATCTTCTTTAAAAGAAAATCCAAATTTTATGGCTTCTTGTTTAACAAAATTACTAATACCTTTCAAATTCTTTGAACATCTAGGAATTTGAGATATCTGTTTAAAATAATGTATTACAATATTTTCCATCTATTATTTCCAATAAAAATTTACAATTACAAATAAGTATAGTTACCATATATCAAATATAACACAACTTAAAAAATCAATTTTTAACAAAAACATACTAAATAACACATACTCAATTTATCAAGTTGATACATATTACAAATAAGATTTAAATATACACTAAATTGTATATAAAAAATTAAAAAACTTTAGCACCATCTGGATATTCAACAACAACCCTAAAATCCTCAGGGTAAACAAAAATCTTTCTGGATTTAGAATGCCCCAAATCTTTAGCTAAAATTGGAATACCACATTTTTCTAATTCACTAAGTGCAAACGACGAATTTTCAACACCCACCTTTATTGTCCCTTTGGCCATAAAATTTGAACCCCCAAAAAGCTTGGCTTTAAGATTACTTTTTGATGCACCATTTTCTATCATAGCATCAATTAACATAGGAATAGCATAAACACCATACCTACCCTTTTTAAGGTCATCTACCACTAAATCGGATTTCACTAATACATAATGATTTAATCCTATAAGCTTACGAAATCCATCATAAAGGACAACAGAAACACAAGACCCAAGTATCGTAGATATAACCCTATCATTTGATACAAAAGCCTCACCCGGTACGATTATCGTAACATCTCTCTTTAATTTAAAATTAAAATGATTTAACATAAAATTAATCACTCTCTCAAAAAATTTTTATAAAACCATATAAAATACTGTTAAACGTTTTACTTTTCAAATACAATTAAACAAATAAACCTAATATTTATAATTGAAAAGTAATCAGCAGAATCGATCCTCTAAATCTTTAATCACTTCTTAGCATAGCACTCAATATTTTAATGTTAGAATTTATTATCTAAAATAACCTCTCTTCAAAATCTATTCAAAACTATTTTAAAGAAAAAATAAATCACAACCCCATTATATCTTTTTTCATTTATTTTTGCCAATGCAAAAAAATTTAGAATAATGATCAAATCCATATTCAAACAATTTTTGTGCAATTAATGAACGTTTCTTCTCTCCAATATTATCAACTCCCTTACTAACCCCTAAAATAACAGCTATTAATCTTATATCATCTTTTTTAGCTGTGGCAACTAAATTTAAACCAGATGTCTTAATATAACCCGTTTTCAATCCATCAGCATAAGGATAATTCAATATCAAAATATTTTTATTATCTTGTTTCAAATTTAACATCTTTGAAGAAGAAGTACTACCCAAATTTTCAAGTTTTGGATAAATAAAATCTTTAAGAGAATGTATCTTCAGCATAAATTCAAATTCATCTATATAAGTTTTTGCAAATAATGCCATCTCTAATGCTGTAATTTTATTATTTTTACTATAACCTGATGTATCAACAAAACTTGTATTTATAAGTTTCAATTTAAAAACATTATCATTCATCAAATTAACAAAATTATTTAAATCTTTACCAACTATAAATTCTGCAATAGCAATAGCAGCATCATTACCAGAAGAAACTACAAGCCCCTTAAGCAATTCTTCAAAAGTTACCTTATGACCTTCTTCTAAAAACATTAATGAAGAATCTAAAGGCAAATTATAATATGAGGCAGAACTACTAATGGGAACAATAGCATTTAAATCTATATTTTGCTTTTTTGCCTCAACTAAAGCAGTATAAATAGTAACAAGCTTAGTAAGCGATGCTGGAGGAAAAACCAAATTTGGATTCTTGGAATAAAGAACGCATTTAGTATCACAATCAAGCAAAACGACTGACTTGGCATCCAAAACCACTTTTTCAATTTGCAACAAAGTAATTGAAAATAGTTTATAAGCATTACATAAAAGAAACATGCTCATAATGATAAAAATAATTTTCATACAATAAATATTGTATATTATTGCATAAAAATTTGTTATAGAATTAAATGGTAAATAGAAAAAGGAGCTCACATTCAATTATGAATTTATATAATTTCATTAAAGCAGTAATTCCAATTATAATAATTATTATTGGGCTTGGAATAATAAAAAAACCAGCTTATTATGTCATACCAATATGTTTAATAGTTACTATTACAATAGTTTTATTTGACAAAAACCTAGGAATAAGCAATACAAGTCTTGCAATTCTTGAAGGAACAATAATGGGAATATGGCCAATAATTATTGTAATAGTAGCTGCTATTTTTACATATAAAATGGCTGAAAGCCAAAATGACATGCAAATCATAAAAGCAATGTTATCAAATGTATCTTCTGACAGGCGAATAATCATTTTGTTGGTAGCATGGGGATTTGGTAACTTCTTGGAAGGAGTTGCAGGATATGGAACTGCTGTTGCAATTCCTGTATCAATACTAATAGCAATGGGATTTGAACCATTTTTTGCATGTCTTTTATGTCTAATCATGGATACATCTTCAACTGCTTATGGTTCGGTAGGAATTCCTATAATATCTCTAGCACAAGCAACAGAATTAGACGTTAAAATGTTATCTTATGACACCTCTTTACAACTAATAATTCCAACACTTTTGATACCATTTATATTGGTTATTCTTGTAGGAGGCGGAATTAAAAGCCTTAAAGGAGGAATGTTTATACTCACACTACTATCAGGTGCATCTATTGCAATATCGCAAGTTTATGTTTCAAAAATCCTAGGACCAGAACTTCCTGCAATAATTGGAAGCATACCGGTAATGGCAATAATAATAATCTATGCAAAATTTTTTGACAAAGAAAATAAAACTTGCAATAAAATAAAAGTATCAAAAATGCAAGGATTCCTTGCCTGCATGCCCTATATTTTAATAGTTTCACTTATAATAATTGTTTCCCCACTGTTTCACTCAATAAATAAATACTTATCAAACTTTAAAACAATTCTCGAAATTTATCCAGGAGCAAATCCACTACAATTTAAATGGCTAACTTCACCAGGAATTCTAATTATTCTTGCAACAATAATATCTTATTCAATGAGAGGTGTCCCTATACTTGATCAACTAAAAACATTCCTCCTCACAATAAAAAAACTAGCATTGTCTTCATTTGTAATTATATGCATAGTATCAATATCAAGATTAATGACACATAGTGGCATGATCAAAGATCTTGCAGATGGTATCTCAACATTAACAGGAACATTATATCCACTATTTAGCCCATTAATTGGCGCTTTGGGGACTTTCTTAACAGGAAGCGATACTGTTTCAAATGTTTTATTTGGACCTTTACAAACACAAATTGCAAACAATATTGATATTAATCCATATTGGCTATCAGCTGCAAATACAACAGGAGCAACAGGAGGAAAAATGATTTCTCCTCAAAACATAACAATCGCAACAACAACTGCAGGACTTATTGGACAAGAAGGAAAATTATTATCTAAAACCATTATATATGCTATTGGATACATTTTAATATCGGGAATTCTGGTTTACTTCTTATTATAATAAATAATAAATTTAGATATATCATAATATTAACAAATAAGACCAACAAATAGTTGGTCTTATTTGAATAATCTATACATATCTTAAAATTACTTGAATT
>NZ_LN609267.1:633269-635969 GCF_000825665.2 Borrelia crocidurae | reverse complement strand
ATATTATAAAATCATAAAACCCTTAATACCTAAGGTATATAATAAGCTATACAATTATTAAAAAAAACTTCCAAAGAAGTTTATATCTTATAACAAAGGAGATATCATAATGACAAAAACAATAATATGTTTACTCGTAATAATATTAAGTCATATAATGGCTTTTGCTGAAGATAATGAGACTGATACTAATGGTAATAACTCAAACAATACAAATACAAGCAATAATACACCCGAACTTAATCAAAATTTCAAACTCCCTATTACATTAACTTTTGACAACAGTAGCCAATTTAGATTTGATATGGATGAACTTGTTCCTGGTTTAGAAAATAAAACCAATGTGGGAATTAAGATTACACCATATATAAATACAAAAGAAGTAGGTAATAATGATCCTCTCTCAGCTTATGTTAAAGTAGAAAGTCTATGCTTAAACGCTAGTGGAAAAAGTAATACACCAATAAAATTTAGCGTAGGAAATATTACAGCACAAATTAATATGTACGATTTTTACCTTAAAATGGAATCAATGACTGATTTTAACTTTAATCAAGAATCATTATTTAGTTTCGCACCAATAAGTAAAATTCAAAGCCAATATTACGGTTTTCCAAACAAGGAAAATGCAACAACAAGAACAATTCTTTCAAGAAGTACAGCTAAAAAAATAGGAACTCTTCAATTTGGATACAAACTTCCATCACAATTAGAACTCATACTATCAATTGGAGCAACAGGAACAGGAAATAGAAATAATAAAAAAAATGACAAAGATTCTGAAGAGGATAAAAAAAATAAAGAGGCAATTCCTTATAACGATACTTACAAAGGTATACTTTATGGTACGCAAGTCAAATGGAAACCAATACAAAACAATTTAACACAATATAATTCAAATATCAGTGTCAAAAATCCTCTTGAGTTAAATTTTGGAATATCAGGAGCAATCGGAAACTCAACATTCAATAATTCCTCAATAACATATGGTCTTAAAGATACATCTGTCACAGACTCAGATCTTGTAAATCCAACTCTATCAAATGCATCTATAATAACTTCCATTGGAGTTAGTTACAAACTTGGTCTTACAAAAATTAACAATAAAAATACTTATCTATTACTAAATGCCGGTTCCGATTTAGGAATAGACCCATTTGCAAGTGATTTTTCTATACTTGGACACATATCTAGAAAAGCAAACACAGATGAAAAAAAGCAATTTGATCCAGTAAGCAATAAGCTTCAATTCGATACAAAAAGAACTCCCAATTTTGAATTCTCTGTGGGAACTGGTATAGGACTTGCCTGGAATACAAATGAAGGAGAAGAAGAATCTTGGGAAATTAAGGGAAGTAAATCTTATAACAAACGAATATTTGGCGCACAAGATAAAAAATCCGGCATCGGATTTGGAATTAATTATGGAAAAAGTCTATATAGACCTACATCTTCAAATACGTTAATACAAAACATCGCCCAAAAATCATTTCAAACATTGAATGCAGAACTTTCAACTTACGAAGATAATAAAAAAGGTATTATCCCTGGACTTGGTTGGATAGCCTCAATAGGAATTTATGATCTCTTAAGAGAAAAACCTAAATCAGATGACATAATAGCAGCTCTTACTCCAAACACTACCACCACAAATAAAACCAACATTGAATTTGCTAGCGCAACTCAACTTGGAGGTGCATTATACCTTGATTATGCAATACCTTTAAAATCTATGTCACCAAATACATATATAATTCCATATGTAGGTGCTCATATGCTAGGAGCCCTTAATTTTCCAAATAACACTTTATATCTAAAAGCTGGAATAGAATTAGAAAACTTAATTAAATTAACAAACATAGTTATTGGATGGGATTCAAACAATATCCTGGCATCTAAAGATCAAAATGGAAGTGTATTTATACTACTTAAAATATCTATTTCTTAATAAAAAAATTGTTTAAAGAGCAAATTAACTCTTTAAACAATTTTACTCACAAAATTAACAAATCCTACAAATTATTAAATTTATGCCAATTCATTCCTACTTTAAATTTCTCTCTTTAGAAATTCTTTCATAAGCATCCTGAATCTTAATAAATTTTTCATTTGCCTCTTTTTGTTTAACAGGTTCATTTTCAAATTTATCTGGATGGTATTGTATAACCAATTTTTTATAAGCTCTCTTTATATCATCATCACTAGCATCATACTTTAACCCCAATACTTCATAAGGACTAACAACTTTTATATCAACATTCTTATAAGAATCATAACTTTCAAAATCAAGTTCAAGAAATGAACTAACATATGAAATAAATTTATCACCTTCTAAACTTTTATATCTAGCTAAATTATTAATTTCTCTTAAAACCGACACAAGCCACACAAAAAGGTCTTTACGTTGAAAATAGCCAAGTTTTAGAGTATATAATATTTTGTCTGCATTCCTATTCTGTGTTACAGAAAAATGAAATAGATTATAAAGTTCACTCTTATCTCTTTCAGATAAATTTAATGAACTCATTATAAAACTAATATAATTTAATTGCTCACCGGTCATCGATCCTAAAATAGAAATTAATTTAGCCATTAGTAAAAATGATAACTTATAAAACTCAAATTCCCTTGATTTAGAATAAAAATAATCCCTTGTAGTAGTAGATATCCTAAAGCCACCTAAAATGCTATAAATTATAC
>NZ_LN609267.1:617762-633237 GCF_000825665.2 Borrelia crocidurae | reverse complement strand
AATAAAAGGACTAAAAATCAAAATAAATGGCAACAATAAAAAGATAATCTGAAATAAATTATACACTGCAACAATCAACCTATAAATGCAAATTAAGGCATATCAAAACTACTAATAAACCCTATAACTTCTTGTTTTATCTTTCTAAGTTCATCCGTAGATTTTGTCTTTAAAGCTCTAATAATAAAATGAGCAACTTTAATAGAATCATCCCTATTTAAACCTCGTGAAGTAATAGCAGGAGCACCAATTCTAATTCCAGAAGCTACAGAAGGATTTTTAGAATCAAAAGGAATTGCATTTTTATTAAGCGTAATATTTACACTTTCAAGAATCTTCTCAGCATCAGATCCTGTAATACCTAAACCACTAAGATCAACCAAAAACAAATGATTATCTGTGCCACCACTAACTATTCTAAGACCCTCTGAAATAAAATACTCAGCCATAGCTTTAGTATTCTCTATAACCCTAAAAATATAATCTTTAAACTCTTTATTTAATGCCTCTTTGAAAGCCACTGCTTTGCCCGCAATAACATGCATTAAAGGTCCACCTTGAGTTCCTGGAAAAACACAAGAATTAACAGCTGAATCTAAAGTTCTCTCTTTATTATTATAATTGATCATCGTATTAAACTCTTTACCTGCAAGAATTAAGCCTCCTCTAGGACCTCTTAAAGTTTTATGAGTAGTACTTGTAGTTAAATGTGCAACATCAATAGGAGAATTATGAAAACCCGTAGCAACAAGACCTGCCGTATGAGCAATATCACATAAAAGATAAGCTGAAACTTCATTTGCTATTTCACGAAACTTCTTAAAATCAATTTCTCTTGAATAAGAAGATGCACCAGCAATGATCAAATTTGGCCTACATGCCTTAGCTATGTTTCTAACATCATCGTAATCAATCATCTCAGAATCTCTTGAAACACCATAAGAATATGCATCAAAAAACATACCAGAAAAACTAACCTTACTACCATGTGTCAAATGACCACCATGAGACAATTCCATCCCAAGAATTTTATCCCCAGGCTTAATAAGTGACATTATAGCAGCCATATTAGCTTGAGAACCACTATGAGGCTGAACATTAGCATAACTTGCACCGAATAATTCCATAGCTCGTGATATGGCTAAATTTTCAATATCATCAACAACAGAACATCCACCATAATATCTCTTTGAAGGATACCCTTCGGCATATTTATTGGTCAAAACACTTCCAACAGCTTGTCTCACATCTGATGAAACAAAATTCTCTGAAGCAATTAACTCAATATTTTCTCGCTCTCTTTTAGCTTCTCTTTCAATTAAATCAAATAGAATGTTATCTATCATTACTATTTTCCTCCAAAGTAATCTTATAATTCAAAGAATGATCATGACTTGTTAAGCTTTTATATTTAAACAACACCAAATCAACATATTCATCTAATAATAAATCATTATCATAATCTTCTCTATATCCATAATGGATATAATTCTCTGACATATTCAAAAAATAATTTGAGCTATCCTTAGATAATACTGCATTTATTATATCAAAATAAATAAAACCAATATGCTCTAAAAAAAACTCACACCAAATATGTTTTTGAAGTTTGGAAGACTTATTATCGAAATAAAATCCAATAGCATTTCTTAAAGGTATATTATGTCTAAAAAACAATAAATTAGTAAGCAAAATTAAATTATCAACTGAAATTTCTTTCATCTCAATAGATTTATCTAAAGCTAAATCATTATTTACAAGTGTAAAATATGATACTAAAGCATCAATAATAGATTTTGCCAATTCATAAGCGGAATCTTTATTATTGACATTCAAATTAATTGAAGTTAAATCAAACGAATCATAAGATAAATAATGATCTCTTTTATCTAAAACATAAGTTTTAAACTCACGTATATTAGCATCTGTACTTACCCTAATACTCTCCAAAGCTTTCACATCAAAAATATCTAAATTTAACTGAAAAGTCTTAACTTCAAAGTTAAAATGATACTTATCTGATTTCAAATTTTTAAAAAACAAATTATCTAAATTCAATAAAGTTCCATTATTATCTGCAAACTGAATTTTTTGTCTTTCATTTTCAACTGGACTTAAATAAAAAATATTAAAATTAATATTATCTAATATTTCATTAGAACTATTATGCTTATTCTTTAAAAAAGAAATTTCATGGGAAATTTTAAAATTTCTACCCTTCTTTAAATTCCATGCAAAAAAATTTTCATTAAATTTAAAAGGAAGTTTATTGCTCTTAAGTTCATCAACCACTACAAAAATTTCACCATTAATATTCAAAGTTTTAGGGGGAATAAATCTTATCTCCATCTCACTTAAACTCAATATATCTCTAGAGAGCACTTTATAAAGTTCATGTTTGGTTTGAATAAATATCTCAACAATTCCAGAATCTGACATTAAATTTTTACCCCTCAATACAACAGGAGTATTTGTCATTACAACTAAATTTTCCTCAAAAAAAAGAAAAGGACTATTGTCTTTTTCAAGTTTTATTGGAACTTGTCTACTAATAACAAGAAAAAGCTCATTACTAATACCTTGCCTATTTTTTACAAAAACAAGCCCAGAATTAATTTCATTAGTAATTTTAAAAACTACTCTCTCATTGCTCCAACTAATAATACTACTTTTCACTAAATAATGATCATTAATATTAACTTCTCCAATTTTATCACCCAAATTACGTCCTTTAATCACAATTACATCTTCATGAGAAGCAGGCATAGGTGATATTTCATAAATTACAGGCTTTAAATAAAACAAAAATCCAGAAAAAACAAATAAACCAAAAAAAATTAAAAAAATTAAACTTAAAATAAAATATTGTCCTCTAATAAATACTGCCAAAAACTATCCTCGCTTAACTTTAGTACCCTCTTCAGTATCAATTAATATAAAACCTTTAGAACGACAATATTCTCTAATTTCATCAGCACGTTTAAAATCTTTTTTCAATTTGGCAAATCGTCTCTCTTCAATCAAAGAATTCATAACATCATCAATAACTATCTTACTCCTGTCAATTTCTCTCAAAATTTCTTCCCGTAATCCAAGAGACAAAACTTCATCAAATTTAAATGCAAGTTTAAGTTTTGAAAGAGAGCTTAAATTATTATCCCTCACAATATCCCAAAGCAAAGCCAACACTTTAGGAATATTCAAATCAAAAGCTATTCTTTCTAAAAAACTATCATAATATTTATGTTCCAATAGAAACTCAACATTTTCATCATCCTGACTAAGTAAACTAATATCAAATTGACTTAATGAAGAATAATAAGAGGTCAACTTACTAAGCAAATTTTCTCTAGCCACTTTGCAAGCTTTTAAACTATGAAATGTAAATTTCAGTTGTGTTCTATAATGAGCAGTTAAACAAAAATATCTAAAATCTAAAGGTGAAAATCCCTCATCTTCTAAGTTTTTAATAGTAATAAAATTATTATTTGACTTTGACATCTTTTCATTTTCCATAATCAAAAACTCACCATGAATAAACATGTCACACCAGTTTTTACCTAAATAACATTCCATTATAGCTATTTCATTTACATGATGCACTTTAATATGATCAACACCTCCCAAATGAATATTAAGAGTACTATTAAAATAATTCAAATTCATTGTTGCACATTCTAAATGCCAACTTGGATAGCCAAATCCCCAAGGAGAATCCCACTTCATTTCTTGATTTTGAAATTTTGAATTTGTAAACCACAAAACAAAATCTGATTTATTCCTTTTTGAAAGATCTAACTCAACTCTAGAAACGGAATTTTCATTAATATCATTTAGATTAATGCCAGCCATTTGTCCATAATTTTTAAAACGAGAAATATCAAAATAAACATTACCATTTACAAAATAAGTAAACCCATTCTTTTCAAGAACTTTGACTACTTCTATCATATTCAAAATATATTCACTTGCAACAAGTACTTTATCAGGATATAAAATATTTAACTTTTTACAATCATCAAAAAAAGCTTTTGTAAAAAACTTGCCAATCTCACAAACAGTAAGACCTCTCTCTTTTGCAGCCTTTACTACTTTATCTTCTCCATCATCAAAATCACCTGTTAAATGCCCAATATCAGTAATATTCATTGCATAATTAACATTATACTTAAATAACTTTAAAGATTTAATAAGAAGATCCTCAAAAATATAAGTTCTAAGATTACCTATATGAGCATAATTATAAACAGTAGGACCACAAGCATAAATCTTAGTTTCACTTAAGTTCTTTACTTCAGATAAACATTTTGTTTTTGTATTGTATAACTTAAGAAGCATAAATACCATCAAAAATTAAGTTTAAAATTCAAAAGATATCCTAAAAAACTTAGGACTGACACAAATCTTTATATAACTTATTATAACAAGTCTATTACATTTAAAACAATTTGACAAATATAACTTATTCTATATAACCATATTACGTCTAGAGAACAATCAAAATTTGAAAAAAATAAATTAATCTATCTTGATTTAGTAAACAAATTTAAAGAATATAAGTAATTTTCTTAAAAAGATAAATATTCAACCTCAAACAACAAATCTGGCAAATTACACAACTTATAAAATAGGGGGTATTTCTAAATTATTCTTAACCCCTAAAACAATAGAAGATGCAAAACATATATTTAAAACAGCAATACAAGAAAAAATTAAAATATTTATTTTAGGGGGAGGCTCAAATCTATTAATAAACGATGAAGAAGAAATTAATTTTCCTATTATCTACACTAAACATTTAAATAAAATTGAAATTCATGACAATCAAATTACTGCAGAATGCGGAACCAATTTTAACGATCTATGTAACTTTGCATTGAAAAATGAATTAAGCGGACTAGAGTTTATATATGGACTTCCTGGAACACTTGGGGGCGCAATTTGGATGAATGCAAGATGTTTTGGAAGTGAAATTTCTGACATATTAGATAAAATCATCTTTATAGATGAAAATGGAAATTTTATATGTAAAAAATTTAATAAAAATGAATTTGCATATAAAATTTCGCCTTTTCAAAACAAAAATACTGCAATATTAAAAGCAACGCTAAATTTAAAGAAAGGTAATAAAAAACATATTGAAAAAATTATGAAACAAAATAAGCAAATAAGAATCAATAAAGGACATTACCTCTTTCCAAGTAGCGGAAGCACATTTAAAAACAATAAAAATTTTTTAAAACCCACTGGACAAATAATTGAAGAATGCAATTTAAAAGGACTCCAAATTGGAGGAGCAAAAGTATCACATTATCATGGCAATTTTATAATTAATAATAATAACGCTACCTCTAGAGAGGTTAAAACACTTATTGATAAAATAAAAACTCAAGTTCAAATAAAAACAGGGTTTTTACTTGAAGAAGAAATACTATATATAGGATTTAATCAGAAAAATTAAACTACACATCCCAAAATTCATTATTCATATTCTCAACAACATTTCTCATTCTAGCAATTTTTTCTTTAAACTCATTAATCAAAAGTATATGTTCACGCAAAGTTTCTAATGCATCTAAACTCATTTTAGAAACCTCAAATTCACTCAGATCACTATTCAAATTATGAAATTTGCCACTAATAACAAAATAACTATTAAATATTTCTTTACACATATTTTTAGTGTCTTTAATTTTAATGTCATGAGCTAAATACTGCTCTTTAAATTCACCTATTTCTCTCACATGTTTAGCAAGAGTAACATTAATTCTCTCATGTTGCATAGAATTATTATTAATATTATCTTGAATATCAATGAAATCTTTATAAATAGAATCAATTTCTGCACTTATAACTGAAATGATATTATTAACCTTTTTAAGTTCATCCTTGATAGTCGTTGAGTACTTACCAGAATTAATAGCAAGTTTTCTAATTTCCTCCGCAACAACCGCAAAACTCTTACCAGCATCCCCTGCTTTTGCTGCCTCAATAGCTGCATTCATTGCAAGCATATTAGTCTGAGCTGATATTAACACCAAAAGCTTATTTGCACTTTGAAGATTATTGGTTTGAGACAAAAGGTCGGAGAAATTTTTATTTACACTATCAAATACAGAATTCAATTCAAAAACTTTACTCTTTACTGTATCAATACTTGCAGAATTTGACACTACAACTTTATTAAAAACTTCTAAATTTTTATCTATTGCATAAAAAGCATTAGTATTCTCTTCAAATTTAGCAGCAATATCCAATATATTTTTATTATGCTCATTAATTGGATTAGATGTCGATTCAAAATCTTTTAAAATATTCATAACTGCTTTTTCAAATTTAGAAAAAGCATCTCCTATACCATCATAAGTAGTAAGACTATTATGCACTCTTTCTATACTTTCTTCTGGTATATTAATTTCGTTTAAACGTCCTCTTAATTCCTGTACATAAAATTTAATATTATTAATGATATTAGTAGTCTTTGAAAACAAATTATCAAATTCAGTATTAATATAAGAGAAGATAAAAGATTTATATTTGAATTCTGAGGTAGAATCAAGCTTTAAAATATCCTCTCTTTCCTTTTTTTGCTCAATTAACATTTTAAAATCACTAAAAAAGGGTAAAACAAACTTGATACATAGACAAAATATGATAAGACAAGCAACAAATATAAAACCTAAGAAAAATATTGCATTTGATTGAAATTTCAAAGGAACATGATTCATATTAAAAATAACGCCTTGAACCACCTGTCCAGCAATCTGAGAAGTACTTAAAAAATAAGAAGAAGTATTATGCTTTAAAATTTTTTTAACAATATTAGGATCGCTTCTAACACCTTCTATAACACTACTTAACACACTATTTGCATAATTTTCTGAAAAATTATTAATATTTAAGTCATTAAGATTTAACAATAAAGGTTGAAAATCTCTATCAATCATAAAAAATTCATAATTTTTATTGCTAAGTTTAAAATAAGAATTTAATTGATTTGCAATATCAACAAATAAACTATCAAAACAAACAAAAAAACAAATTACTCCTAATACTGCATGATTATCATTTATAAGTGGCATACTTACAAGAGAATAAAGCTTATTTCTTACTCTCTTATAACTTGAATAATAAACACTACGCTCCTTTACAGGTACAAAATAACTTGGATCCTCAATAATATTATTTATATCTAAATATCGCAAAATTTTTATTTGAAATTAAAACATTTTTTTCTACAGGAATATAAAAAACTCCCTCTAAAGAATTAGCTTCAAGAGGAATATGTTGAAAAATTTTACTTATATCATTAAATCCTTTAGAACTTAAAAAAAGTAGCAATACTTGTATTTAAATCTATAAATCTTAAATCGACATTTGAAACAAAATTATTTGAAACCTTATGTAATACATTTAAAACATTATTATCCTTAATCAAATTTTTCAAAACACTAACAGCACCATCATATTTATTCTTGATCTTAAAAGCCACATTACTTGAAAAAAGTTTAAAATCAGCCTCAATACGATTTAAATATTCATGTCTATAATTTAAATAAGCTTGACCTAGAAACAAAAAACCAAAGCAAATAAAAATAAAAAGCATGAGATAGAGAAAAAATCTCATATTTTTTAATTTAACATTTACCAAATCCTCACGCATAAAAAATTCTCCAAAATTCAATCCATAAAAATAAAGTTTCAAGCCATGTTAACGAATTATAGTATAATATAAATANNNNGTTTAGATTTTCTTTTTTAAAGAATCTTTGGACTTTAATTTGTATATTATTATATACNNAAATATATATAATACTAGTAAGTTATGATATTTTGTAAAAAGTTTTGCGAGGCTTTAAATGAAAAGAAACCATTCTAGTTCTACTCTTTTTTATAAATTTAATATTGTTATTGTAATTTACACAATAATTATTGCTATGACGATTTTCATATTATTAGAACGTGGATACAAAAAAATCATAACAACAGAACTTCAAAATTTCACGAAATTTGTAAATAACATAATGATAAAAAGTTTCTCTAGAGATACAAGAAACATGTTAATAGCTATTGACAACTTTGCAAAACATCACAATCAAAATATAAATAAACAACAAAATGAACATTTCAAAAATATCATAACTAGTGAACAATTAAGTTCATTTCCATCTTATATAAAGATATTAGAATACACAGATAAAAATGGTAAAATATTATATTCAAATAATGAGAGGAGGCTTCATACCTACATAAACCTGCAAGAAATGCAAAAAGACAACAACATAGGCAATCATCATACACTTATACTAAACCAAGAGTTAACAATAATAAATAACAAATACTATATACCAATGATTTACAAACTTCCTCAAAAAGAACAACACGATTTATATGACACAAATGATGCAAACATAAAATTAGAACAAAGTGAACGAATGGATCATAATGGATATGTTGTTTTATATGTAGACATATTAGAACACATTAAACAACTGAGAAATAATATATTTATGCTATTAGAAAGGTCTTTACTGGAAAAAGACAATCATCACAAAAGTTCACACTACTTCAATATATATGCAATGAACAATCAAGGAGAAATTTTTGGCGAAAAAAACGAAGATACACTTAAGCCCATCAAATTATCCATAAATGACCTATTTGAAAACAATACAAATATAACAAACCCACTACTTAATGCAATGACTAAAAGAAAAAGTAATTACAATATTAGCAACAATAATAACATAATATCTATAACAAGACTTACATCTTCATCTTGGTATCTAGCAATACAAATGAATCATAACAATATATTTTCAAACGAACTTAACAACATCAAATTAATGTCAGCATCAATAATAATTTTGTTTATAATAGNNATTAGATTTTTTATGAAACTACAAATAATAAAATTAATCATATCAAGTAACATATTTCTATTTAACAATATTATTCCAAAAGTTAAAGAAGGTGATTTAACTATTAAAATTAACTCAAAAGGAAAAGATTCAATAAGTGCAACCATAAACCATTTTGGATATTTCATTGAAAACTTAAAAAACGTAATAAATTCGCTACAAGGCAGGGTCAAGCTGTTAAAAGACAATGGTGATTTATTATTTAACGAAATAAATAAAGCTTATGATACAATAACAAATTCAAATAGATATATAGAAAAAACACAAGGAGAAATAGAAAAACAAGTTGAATTTATTTTAAACACAACAAATACAATTGAAAATCTATCTAAAAACATTGCATCACTTGATAATTCAATCGAAACCCAGGCTTCAAGCGTTGAAGAATCATCTTCGGCTATTGAAGAGATGATAGGAAGCATACAATCAGTTACAGAAATAACACAAAAAGCAGCAAAAAGCACAGAAGAGCTTAAAGCCTTCTCTGATGATGGAAGAAAAAAACAAGAAGAAATAATTATGCAAATCAAAGATATCTATAAAAATTCAACAAGACTACAAGAAGCTAATGCACTAATATCATCTATAGCCAGCCAAACAAACTTACTATCCATGAATGCTGCTATTGAAGCATCTCATGCTGGAGAGGCTGGTAAAGGTTTTGCAATTGTTGCAGAAGAGATAAAAGATCTTGCAGAACAGGTAACTTCACAATCAGAATCAGTAGCAGCATCAATAAATGAAATAATGGATTCTATTAACCAGACAGTTAAAACATCAGAACTAACAAATAAAGCTTTCAATCAAATATTTAATTCAATAAACCTTGTGGTTCAAGTCATAGAAGAAATAAATCATACCATGCAAGAACAATCAATCGGTAGCCAAGAAATTTTAAAAGCTTTAAACACAATGAGAGAAATAACATATGAAGTAAAAATAGGTTCAAATGAAATGTTTAGAGGAAATAAAGAAATAATAAACACAGTATCAGGTTTAGGAGAAATTAATATTACTGTATCAAACTCAATGAAAGGATTAAAAGAAGAGATCAAAAAACTAATAGAAGCCATTGAAAGTATCAAAACTTTTGGAACAACAAATTCAGATCATATTACAAAAATTAACACAGATACAAATCAATTTAAAACAAAATAATTCAAGGTAAATTTTATGAATAAAACAACATTTTACATAACAGACAAGTACTTAAAAACATCTTTAATGTTATTTCCAATTTTTGCATATACTAAAAATTTTTTAGAAGGAACAATAATATCAACTTGGATATCACTATGCATTTTATTGCCAGCAGTAATTATTAAAAAAATAGAATTTAAAAATCACATACTAGAAATTTACCTACTAATAATAGGACTAGTTATCAGTATAACTTATCCATTTATGCAATATGTAACGCCTATTCTTTATGAAAATTTACGATTTTCAATACCTATTTTGACAGTTATAATAATCTCTTTTCACAAAAATGAACCTTTTAAATCGCCAAGCATATGGCAATACTCAAAATCACCCATAATAATATTTATATCACTAAGTACAATAATTTCATTTTTCAGAGAAATATTAAATACTGGCAATTTGAAATTGTTTAATATTACATTTCAAATTATTAAAAATTACAACATAACAAAAATACCAGCTTATAGTTCAAATATTTTTTTAATAACATCTTTAATCTTTCTATTGTTGGGCATTTTAAAAAACATTAAAGGACAAAAGAATGATTAAAACAATAAAAGCAGATCTAGAAAATAAAATTCAAAAAACAATAAAAGAACTTGCATTAAGTTCAAATATCAAATTAGACAAAATAAATATAGTAATGCAAAAACCCCCAAAAAGTGAAATGGGAGATTTATCAATACTAATATTTAAATTTAGCAAAATATTAAAACTAAGCATGCCTGTAATCACTCAAGAGATAATAAAACAAATTGGAAATGAATATAAAACAAAATCAATGGGTCCCTATTTAAACATAAAATTTAACAGAAAAGAATACATTCAAAACACAATCAAGAAAGTCAATAAAGAACAAGAAAATTATGGTGCTAATAACTCACTCCAAAATAAAAAGACAATAATAGAATTTTCATCACCAAATACAAACAAACCATTACACGTAGGACATCTTAGAAATGACATTATTGGAGAAAGTTTGTCAAGAATATTAAAGGCTTCTGGTAGCAAGGTAACAAAAATAAATCTAATAAATGATAGAGGAACACACATTTGTAAATCAATGCTTGCTTACAAAAAATTTGGGAATAATATAACCCCTGAAATTGCACAAAAAAAGGGAGACCATTTAATTGGCGACTTTTATGTAAAATACAATGAATATGCTAGTCAAAATAGTGAAATAGCAGAGAATGAAATACAACAACTACTATGTCAATGGGAACAAGGAGATGAAAAAACAGTTCAACTTTGGACAAAACTAAATAAATGGGCAATTGACGGCATTAAAGAAACATATAATACTACAAACATTACATTTGACAAAATTTATCTTGAGAGTGAAATATTTAAAATTGGACGAGAAGTTGTAATTAATGGATTAAAAGAAGGTTTATGTTATAAAAGAGAAGATGGAGCAATATGCATCAACATACCTACAGAAAAAAACAATATAGACAATCAAAATTTTAAACAAAAAGTGCTCTTAAGAGCTAATGGCACATCTATTTACTTAACTCAAGATCTAGGAAATATAGTAGCTAGAAAAAACGAATTTGATTTCGATGAAATGATTTATGTGGTTGGGAGTGAACAAATTCACCACTTTAAAACTTTATTTTATGTTGCAGATAAATTAGGAGTTACTAACGAAAATAATTTAATACATTTATCATATGGAATGGTAAATTTGCCTGAGGGCAAAATGAAATCAAGAGAAGGAAATATAATTGATGCTGACAATTTAATTCATGATTTAAGTCAATCAACTATGTTAGAACTCAAAAAAAGATATGAAAATGAACAAAACTTACAAAAACTTGCATTAAATATATCATTGGGAGCCATTCACTACTATTTATTAAAAACAGCAATACACAAAGACATATTATTTAACAAAACAGAAAGTTTATCATTTACAGGAAATTCAGGTCCATATATTCAATATGTAGGAGCAAGAATTAATAGCATACTTGACAAATATAACAATCTAAATTTACCTAACAAAAATACTAATTTTGATTTACTAGTAAATGAAAACGAATGGGAAATAATTAAAATTATCTCCGAATTTGAAGAATATATAATTAAAGCATCAAAAGATCGCAATCCTTCAATAATAGCTAATTATTCTTATTTACTTGCAAAAAACTTCAGCACATATTATCAAGATACAAAAATAATAGATAAAGATAACATTGAACTCACACACGCAAGAATTGCTCTAGCAAAAGCAGTCTTACAAACAATAAAAAACTGCATGCATTTACTTAATATACCTTACATACAAAAAATGTAAATTTTATAAACTTAAATATACTAAAAATCTATTATAATAATTCACAATCATCTTTATTAAAGATAGACATTATCTTCTTATTATATTTCTCAAGTATATAATACCTCTTAAGTTTAAGGGTATTAGTAAGTTCGTCACCAATAACAAAAGCATCCTTTAACAAAACAAATCCAACAATTCTCTCAAAACTTTTAAATCCAGATTTAGGATTAACAATATCCAAAATGCATTTAGAATAAAATTTATTCACAAGTTCATTGGATAATAAATCATCATGAGAAGAAAATGCTATTCCACTAGAAATAGCCCATTTTTCAAGAACCTCAAAATTAGGTACAACAATAGCTCCTAAAAATTTTTGATCTTGTCCAACAACCACAACATTTTCAATAAACACAGATTTTGATAAAGCTCGCTCAATAGGTTCAGGCTCAATATTTTCTCCACCTCTTAGAACAATTGTATCTTTACTCCTTCCAACAATTGAAATTTCATCATTAATCGTAGCACAAACCAAATCTCCCGTTTTAAACCAACCATCTCTTGTTAAAACTTCCCTTGTCATAGTCTCATCTTTAAAATAACCACTCATAACCTGCGGGGATTTTACCCAAAGTTCACCTTTCTCACCTGGTGGCAAAACATTACCATTATGATCAACTACTTTATACTCAATATCTGGAAATAAAGGCCCAACAGTATTTGCAACAGGAGACTTAAGACGCCTCACACTCAAAACAGGTCCCGTTTCTGTAAGACCATAACCTTCAAGGACAACAATACCTACAGCCTTAAAAAAATAATCAACATAATCTACCAAAGCTCCCCCACCAGAAATACCAAATATAAATCTTTTTCCAAGTGCTTTTTTTATCTTTTTAAAAACCAAAATATGTCCCAAAAATTTAAAAGGAAAAACTAAAATTAATCCTATAAGATAAATAATCTTCACAAAAAACGAAATTAAAAAGTTGGATTTTCTATAAAGAGGAACAAGTCCTAAAAACTTCTCCATAAGCTTTACATAAAAAATTCCCACTTTCAAGAAAAAATTAAATAAAATTTTCTTTAAAAATGATTCTGATACTTTTTTAATAATCCCAGCCCTTATTCCTTCCCATATTCTTGGTACAGAAATAATCGCATGAGGATTTAAAGCTGCAAAATCTTTAAGCAAAATAGGACCTACAGGCTTAGAATAGGCAATTGATAGACCATTAAGAGCAACTATATATTCGCAAGTTCTCTCAAATGAATGCCAAAGAGGAAGTATAGATATCATTATTTGACCTGGTTCAAGTGACGGCAAATAATCATTAATTCTATCTAACTGAAAAATAAAAGATTCATGACGAAGCACAACACCTTTTGGAAAGCCTGTTGTTCCTGAAGTATATATTATAGTAGCAACATCTTTTCCAGAAACTTTCTCAAGTTCAAGATCAAACATTTTAGGATAATCTTTTAAATAATCATGCCCCAAACTTAATAATTGCCTATAAGAAATTATTGTAATATTCCCCAACTTATCTTCATAAAGCTTATCATCATCAATAACCACAACATATTTAACAAATTTAAGATCGTGTTTTTTAGCAATGATTTTTTGTAACTGTTTCGCATTCTCTACAAAGATAAAACTCGATTCAGAATGATTAATAATATAAGTCAATTCATCCTCAGATGAATCATTACCTCTTGGAACATCAATACAACCTAAGCTCATAACAGCTATATCAATGATTATCCATTCCCTTCTTGAATCAGAAATAAGAGCCACTTTATCTCCTTTCCTCATTCCATAATGCAAAAGACCAGATCCAACACTCTTAACTTCTTTCCAAAAATCAGAATATATTTGCCTCTTAAAATCTCGCGAATCATTCTCTTTATAAATAAAGATATCAAGATCTCCATAAAGCCCTATAATTTCATTGAAACGTTTAGGAACAGTATCTAGCATAAAACCTCCTTATAAAAGCTACTTTGAGTAATTTGACAAAAAAAGTAAAAAACTAACAAAGACATTATAAAAACTATGAACAAAAATTGAATAATATACATTTTTATATCTCAAATACATACCAGCAAAAATTATCCCAAAGATCAAAGACATAAAAAACCCAACAAATCCATAATAAGAATGCCCATAAGCAAAAACAGCACTACTAATCAAACTCGAAATGAATAAAGAAATTCCCATTTGTTTAAGTTTAGTAATAAAAAAAGATCTAAAAAACAACTCTTCAACTCCTCCTGTAAAAAGAGAAGTAACAACCATTAAAAGAAGTGATTGAGTACTCTTGATTTCCCAAATAAAACCAGAACTACCCATTTCCATCCAAGGTATCACGGACTCTGATGTAAAAAATAAAAAACACAGACATAAAATAATTAATACAAAAAAAATATAAACAAGCAACTTAACAAAAATTGCAAATGCTTGCCAAACGAAAACAAACTTAAATTTTGGAATATAAAATTCCTCCCTAAAATCACAAGAACTTGTTAACCTGGCAAAATGCACAATAAAAAGAATTTTAAAAAAACTATACAACCAATAAGAATAATGATTTTTATTAAAGTTCCAAAGGTCAACATTAACATTTTGAAAAGGGGAAATACGAGTCACTATAAAATAAGATAATAAGATTTCCAAAAAAGCATACTTTACAGGGTATTTATTCAACAATGTCATGATAAATTATAGATATATAAATACACGATTGTCAAACTTTATAATACTTAATACAAAAATGATCTAACATATTAATGATCTGATATATTTAAAACATACTTTCAAAAAGAGATTTCTAGTGATTTTTTTATTTATAATCAGTGCATTAAGTTTATCAATAAGATATTATCTAAAACTAAATTTAATATACTTAAATATAATTCCAATATTAATCTTTATAATCAAAAAAAATGCTCATCTCTCACTAACATTTATAATCAACACAAGTTTACTTATAATTTTTGAAATTAGTTTAATTTTTAATACACTTGAAAACAATTATTACCAAATAACAAACATTATTATCTATATCTC
>NZ_LN609267.1:611512-617677 GCF_000825665.2 Borrelia crocidurae | reverse complement strand
TAATATAGGAGATATCATCAAAATTCAAAATAATAAAATTCAATGCATCAAAAAACCACTACTGGTAAAACTTAGAGAAAAATATAATAAATTCATCAATAAATTTTTAAATTCGATTAGTATCAAATATTCTCATTTTTTAAAAGCAATTCTTACAAATAATAAATCAGAAATAACAACATATGAAAAACATTTATTTCAAAAAGCAGGATTATCACATATACTAGTGATATCTGGTCTACATTTTTATTTGATTTACATTATTTTAAATTACTTACTAAGCATAATTATAAATTACAAACTAAAATATACAATCATAAGCATAATATTATTCAATTATTTAATCTTAACAGGCTTATCACCATCTGCATTAAGGGCATTTATAATGTTAAAAACTTTTATAATTTATAAATTAATATACGGAAAAATTAACTTATTTAGCACATTATCAATTAGTTTTATAATAAACGCCATCATTTTCCCATACACATTAAATTCAATAAGTTTTCAGTTATCTTATCTCTCAGTAATTGGGATATGCATTTCTATTGCACTTAATAAAAGATACAACTTAAATAAAATTATATACCCAATGCTTACAACTTTTTTAATTCAAATACTAACAGCTCCTATTCTTTATATAAATGATCTCAATATTCAACCAATATCAATACTATCAAATATAATAGTTACTCCTCTAATTTTAATATTTTTAATAATAACAATATTTAGTCTATTGACTTATGCAACTAGCACAAATCTATTTCTATTTTTTGATCTAATCAATAGTTATATATTCAGAACAATAAAAAACACAATCACTATTTTTAGCAAAGTTGAGGTAATTAACAATTCAAACATAGGCATATTTTTAATATTAAGCACTATGATACTATCTTACCTAATCTACAGGCTAGAACAAGAAAAATACTATAGAGAAAACATAAAAAACTCATGATAATAGCTATGTGATATTATTTTATTATCTATGAATATAAATTATAACAGCATAAACAGCATAAAGAATGTGTTAAAAAATAAAAATATAGCACCAAGAAAGATATGGGGACAAAATTATTTGATTAATGAAAACATAAGAGCAAAAATAATAGATGCACTTGACATTAAAAAAAATGAAAAAATTTGGGAAATTGGTCCAGGACTTGGAGCAATGACAGCGACCTTATTAAATAAAGCAAATTTTTTAACGGCATTCGAAATTGACCCTAAATATTCAGAAATCCTAAATGAAAAATTTGGTCAACTGAAAAATTTTAAACTAATTGAAGGTGACTTCTTAAAAACATATAAGCAAGAAAAAACAAGCATCAATAAAATAGTTTCAAATTTACCTTATAACATTGCATCAAAGGTAATATCAACTCTAATTGAAGATGAAATATTAACACACATGGTATTTACAGTACAAAAAGAACTAGCAGACAGAATGATTGCCAGAGAAGGAAACAAAAATTACTCATCATTTACAATATTAGTACAATCACATTTTAATGTAATTAAAATAATGGATATTGATAAAAAAAATTTTTATCCAATTCCTAAAGTTAAATCAACAACCATAAAATTAACTCCTTGTAAAGGAAACATTAAAAATTTTCAAATATTCAATAAATTAATCAGAACAGTCTTTACAAGTCGTAGAAAAAAACTTAAAAATACAATTATCAACTTTATTAAAAATGAAAACATTCTTAAAGAAGACTTTTTGAAAAACTTTTTAGATAAAAGACCTGAAGAAATCTCCGTTAAGGAATTCATTACAATTGCAAATAAATTAACTACATATCATTAAAGCACTTGTTAATACAATATCATTTACAGAACAACCTCTTGAGAGATCACTAACAGGATTCTTTAGTCCTTGCAAAAAAGGACCGTATGCTCTAGCAAAAGCTAATCTCTCAACAAGTTTATATCCAATATTACCAGACTCTAAATTAGGAAAAATAAGAATATTTGCAATACCGGCAACCAGAGAATCACTACACTTCTTTTCTGCAATACTTTTAACTAAAGCTGCATCAACCTGAAGTTCTCCATCAATCAGTAAGTCTGAACATTTGCTCCTAACAATATCTAAAGCATCTCTTACTTTTCTAACCTCTAAAGAATCAGCAGATCCTTTTGTAGAAAAGCTTAAAAGAGCCACCTTTGGATCTTGATCAAAAATATTTCTAAATGAATTTGCACTATGCATTGCAATTTCTGCAAGTTGCATAGAATCAGGATTAATTATTACAGCACAATCAGCAAACATTAAAATCCCTTCATACCCAAAACAAGTTTCAAATTGAGCAAAAACATTACGAGTATCCATAATCATAAAAGAAGACACAAATTTAGTTTCTCTAAGTCTAGGAAGTATCTTAAAAACGCTTTTTAAAACTTTAGCAGAAGAAGCTAAAGCACCACAAACACAAGTCTTAACATCACCAAGCCTAACCATCATCATAGAAAATACAATATCATCTAAAAGCTCTTCCTTAGCTTTACTAACATTTAATTTTTTATCATGGCACAAACTTAAGTATTCATCAAAATACCTATTAAAGTCTTTAAAAGAACTAGGATTTATAATTTTTATCATATCCAAAATATCATCTCTAAAACCCACAAGTTCTCTTAACTTTCCTAAAATAGTATCTCTAACTCCAATAAGTACTACAAATCCTGCAAGACCCTCTCTTAAAATATTAATGGTGGCTTTTAAAATCCTAATATCAGTGCTCTCAGGAAAAACAATACTAGCCTTATCCCCATTATCTATTACATTTTTTCTTGCTTTAGCATAAACATAATCCTTAAAATTAAATAAACCCATATATTCTATCCCCTCGCAAGTATAATTTATTAACAAAAGCATACATTAATAAAAAACTAAACAAAATGATATGTTAATATTAAAATTATGGATATTATGAGTATAATGTATCAAAAAAGGAAAAAATAAATCAAGTGAAAAAAAAGAACTTAATTACAGCAGCATTACCATATGTTAATAACATACCTCACCTTGGAAATTTAGTCCAAGTCTTATCTGCAGACGCTTTTGCAAGATATTCAAGAATGATGGGAATAGAAACACTTTATGTTTGTGGAACAGATGAATATGGCACAGCCACAGAAACTAAAGCCTTAATTGAAAAAACCACACCTGAAGAATTGTGCAACAAATATCATGCAATACACAAATCAATTTATGAATGGTTCAATATAAAATTTGATATTTTTGGACGCACAACTAATAAATATCATAAAGAAACAGTACAAGATTTATTCTTAAAGTTAGACAAAAATGGATATATTACAGAAAAAGAAAATGAACAATTTTTTTGTCAACAAGATCAAATGTTTTTAGCAGATCGATACGTAACAGGAGAATGTCCAAATTGTGGAAATAACACAAAAGGAGATCAATGTGAAAATTGCTCTAATTTACTAGTTACAAATGAATTACTAAACCCAAGATGCATAATTTGTAAACATATTCCTATTATAAAAAAAACTAAGCATTTATACATTGATCTACCAAAGATAAAAAATGAATTGGAACATTGGATACAACAAATTGATCAAAACACAAATTGGAACACCAATGCCATTAAAATAACAAATGCATTTTTAAGAGATGGACTTAAGGAACGAACAATAACAAGAGATTTAAAATGGGGAATACCTGTCCCTAAAAAAGAATATGAAAATAAAGTATTTTATGTATGGTTTGATGCCCCAATTGGATATATATCAATTACAAAAGAAATAATCAAAGATTGGGAATCTTGGTGGAAAAATAATGAAGATACAAATTTAATACAATTTATTGGAAAAGACAATATCTTATTTCATACTATTATGTTTCCTTCTATAGAACTTGGAAGTCAAGAAAATTGGACAATGTTAAATAAACTAGCTTCAAGCGAATATCTAAATTATGAAAACTTAAAATTTTCAAAATCTGCAGGAACTGGAATATTTGGAAACGATGTTATTACCACTGGAATACCTTCTGATGTTTGGAGATTTTATATATATTACAACAGACCTGAAAAAGCTGATTTTCAATTTATGTGGGATGACTTTATGGAAAGAATCAATAGCGAACTCATAGGAAATTTTTCAAACCTTATTAATAGAGTATTAACATTTTATAAAAAATTCTTTGGAGATAAAATTGACAAAATAGAACTAAATGAAAATTTTTGGCAAATAGTAAATATTAAATATGAGAGAACAATAAATTTTTTCAAACAAATAGAATTAAAAGCAGCTTTAAAAGAAATTCTTGATATCTCAAGAATAGGTAACAAAATATTTCAAGACAAAGAACCATGGAAAACAAAAAATAGTACACCCCAAACAACAAAAGAATTACTATTAAACCTGATATACTTAATAAGAGATCTCTCCATATTAATCTCACCATTCATGCCACATACAAGCGATAGAATAAGAAGTTTTTTTGGTAAAAGTTATGAAATATCCAATAAATTTTTAGGAACAAATTTAGGATTAACAACAATACAATCTACAGAAGTATTATTTACAAAACTAGAAAAACAACTAATTGATAGTTTAAAATTAAAATATTCGGGGAGAACAAACATGCAAGATGAACAAAATAAAAATTCAATAAATTTATTTAGCGAACAAATATGCTTAAAAACAGTAAAAATCAAAACAATAGACAGAAATCCAGATGCAGAAAAATTATTCATCTTAAAACTTGACGATGGAACTCCTGATGGAAAACAAATTGTAAGTAGCATTGCAGATCACTACACAGAAGAAGAACTAATTGGAAAACACATAATAATCGTTGACAATTTAAAACCTGCAAAATTTAGAGGCATCAGATCTGAGGGAATGTTAATTGCAACTGAAGATGAAAATAAAAATTTTAAAATAATAATTGTAGAAGATTTTAAAGATAATCCCATCCCTGGAGAAAGAGTGATACTTGAAATCGACACTGGAAAAGAATTAAAATCACCACCAAAAATTAGCATAGATAAATTTCTCCAAGCCCAAATTGTGGCAGAAAATGGAGAACTTAAAATAAATGGCATTAACTTAATATTAGAACATTCTAAAGAAAAAGTACTCTCAAAAGAAATTCCCAATGGTAAGATATATTAAAACCCTAACTAAATAAAAACAATGGATACACAAAAAATAGAAATAGAAAACTTAAATGAAAATTATCTTCAAAGCAAGTTATGGGCAGCTATAAAACAAAATTTCAGCAAACAAAGTGCATGGAAAGCCATAGCATTAAATAATAATCAATTTAACAAAATCCTTGTAATGCAAAGAAGGCTTTTTGGAAATTTTTATTTAAGTTATGTTGCTCATCCAGAATTTTCAAATAAAAGAATTGAAGATATTAATATAGATAAAATTAACAATCAAATAAAAAAATTTAGTGAAAATATAAGACAATACTTACATAAAAACACCATATTCATACGATATGATTTAATGTTCTATACTTCAAGAAGTAGTAAAGACAAATATATGCCACTAAAAATTAAATTTAAAAATCTCAAAAAATCATTTGATGATATACAACCATCAAGTACAACAATACTAAATTTAAACGATTCAATAGATGATATAAAAGCTAAAATGAAAAAGAAAACAAGATACAATATAAACCTTAGCAACAAAAAAAATATTAAAGTGATAATAGATGATGATTTTAAATATTTTGATGAATTTTATGAACTTTATAAAGAAACAGCTCAAAGAGACAAATTTGCCATTCATTCAAAAGATTACATAAAACACCTAATAAAAGCCTTTAAAGAAGATAAACATTCAACAATAAAACTTATAATTGCATTACACAACGAAAAATTAATATCCGGCATTATTGTTGGTATATATAAAGATAAAGCCACATACCTTTATGGTGCATCAAGTAATACAAATAGACATTTAATGCCAAATTATGCGGTACAATTCGAAACAATTCAAATGCTTAAAAAACTCTCAATAAAAGAATATGACTTTTTAGGAATTCCTCCAACTGCTGATATAAAACACCCTTTATTTGGACTATTTCAATTTAAAACCGGATTTGGAGGAACAATTATTCATAGAATTGGATGTTATGATTTCTGTATACAAAAAATTCTATTAGGT
>NZ_LN609267.1:607478-611453 GCF_000825665.2 Borrelia crocidurae | reverse complement strand
GAATTTAAATCATACTATTCACTAAATTTTTAAAACAAATTCCTCGATCAAACTCATTATGAAAAAGCTCAAAAGAGGCACTAGCTGGAGAAAATAAAACTATATCATTTATCATAGCTATTTCTTTAGCATAACAAACACATTCTTTTAAAGATGAAAAAATAAAATAATTAACATTTCTTGATTTTAAAAATTCAATAATTTTTAAAGTAGCACTTCCCTGTAGTAAAATCCAAGTTTTTACAAAACTTAAAATATTATCAAAAATTTCAAAATTCAATTCTTTATCAGTTCCGCCAGTAATCAAATGGATTGATTCTCCATGGACCTTTAAACTCTTAATAGAAAAAACTGTAGAATCAGGAATTGTTGATGCCGTATCATTATAATACTTAACGCCATTAAATTCTTTTACAAATTCTAACCTATGTTCAATACCATCAAAAATAGACACAATCTCAGAAGAAATATTCAAATTTAAATGCAAATAATTTGCAACAAAAACAGTAATCATTTTAGAAATTAATAACACAATTTTCGATTCATTAAGAACACCTATCTCTCCATCATTCAAATATACTTTTCCATCCTTAAAATAAAAGATATCTTCTTTAAAATCTACGGGCATAATTTCTGAAAATAAAACAATCTTAAGATTATGTTTAAACCTAGAAAAGTAATTATAATAAGCTTGATCTTGCACAATTAAAATTCCAGAATTTTGATTTATAAAGATTTTTGCCTTATCTTCTATATAATCATCAAAATTTGAATAATAATTTTGATGATCACAATAAACATTTGTAATAATGCTAATCATAGGAGATAAACTCTTAATATCATGCAATTGCCAAGAAGATAGTTCCAAAATAATTGGCGATATTCCATCAAGTTCGTCCAAAAAATTTAAAGGAGATATTCCAATATTACCTCCAAGCTTAGCATTAGGATAACTAGCAACTAAAACTCTATACAAAAGAGATGCTAGGGTTGATTTTCCCTTAGTTCCCGTAATAGCAACAATTGGATTTTTATTAAACATTAAAAATAAACTAATCTCACTCTCAATTCTTTTTGCAAGCTTTAAATACTGATTATCAAAGCTTACACCAGGATTTTTAATTACAACATCTGCTCTCTTAAAATCATCCTCATTATGATATCCTAAAACGTATCGAATTTTATCTTTAAACTGTTTTAAAGAATTAATACTTGGAGTTAACTCAATTTCATTTCTTAAATCCGTAATTACTAAATTACCACCATGTTTTAACAAAAACTTTGCAACAGCCAGACCTCCTCCATGAAGCCCTAAACCCATAATTAAAAAATTTTTACCTTTAATTTCATTTAGACACACAACACAAATATTATAACAAAATAATTAACCTGTTCTAATAGACTTAATCCATTTAGTACTATAAAAATAAGGTAAAGAAATGCCAAATTTAATGACATCTTCAAGAGTTGGAATAAATACAACAAGTTCAAAAGGAGTTTGAGTATAATTTGCTAAAAAATATGCAATGGGAATTGTATAAATTAAAGTTACAGCACCCTCCATAACAGCCCCAAAATTTGGAGATGCACCTGCACGGAAAAACCCAAATAAATATTGAAATGCAAGTGATGTAAAAAAAGCTGAAATGGAATAATATCTTAACATAACCCCCGTAAGGCTAGCATACTCTAATTTATAAAAAACATAAGGAGCTATAAATGATAAAGTAAACATTATAATAGAAGTTAAAGCGGCCAAAGCAAGACCTATTTTACCCAAAAATATTGCAACAGACATTATTTCATACTTATCATTATTCATTTCATGTCCCATCACAATATTAACAGCAAAACAAAAAGCATGAACTATATTAAATCCAATAAAATAAGTAGAAAAAGTTATGCTATATGCTGCATATTTAGCAGTATCAATTCTTGAAAAGATTGCACTTAAAACAAAATATCCTATATACCAAATAAAATCATTTAAAAAGATTGGAACAAAAACTTTAATTAACTCAGAAAATATTACAGGATTGATTTTTAAGTTTTCAAACTTAAGATAAAAATGTGAATTTACATTAAAAACAGTATAAAAAAGATAAAAAACAAGCTCAAGTAGACGAACCAATGTAGTTGCAATAGCAGCACCAATTACTCCCATATTAAAAACAAAAATAAACATATAATTAAAAACTATATTTACAATAACTGAAATAATAGAAGTAACAATCTGAATTTTAGTGACCTTAACAACTTTTAGAGAATTCGCAATAATTCCCTTAACAACGGCAAATATAAAAGAATAAACAGCAATATTCAGCATAAGATACGCCATAAGATACGGCTATTAAGTGAGGTTAGATATGAATTCAAGTAAAAAATATGTATAAAATAATGAAACTAAGATAAATAAAAAAGAAAAAAAGAAAATTATTGCAATACTTTTACCATAATGTATTTTTAAAACTATTAATATCACCTTGCGAATATTGCCTTGTAGCCAATATATTATAAGCTCCCATTACAGCAAATGCAATAGTACTAAATAACTCAAACAATTTATTTGCAAGAGAAACACCAACAACAGGATAATCACCAAGGTAAGACACCATAATATTATCTGTAAATGCAACAATATTAAACAAAAAGAATTCAATGACTGTTGGAATTGCAATATTAAAAACATCTCGATAAACACTGCTTTTCTTGGATTTGCTTAATGAATGCATAACCTCCTCCTAAATATAAAAAAAGCAAATTTTCAAATTGTTAGGAAAAACAAACAAAACCAACTTAAAAAATATACTATAAAAAAATAACAAAAATACCTTTATTAAATAAGATCAACATGAATTTTAAATTCATATTACTCATATAATATCCTTAATTGCTATTATAATATATTTTTAAAATTAAAGCTGCTTCCTATAATGAATTCCCTTTAGCCAATTATCTTTTAAATAACCTAAAACAACAACTAACAAAAATGTTCCTGGCTTTTTAACATATCTTTGTATCATTTACAGTAAATTTCACAATAATTACATTAATTACAATTTTTATACAATAACACCAAATCTTACTTAATTTAGCATTTATAAAAACAAAATTAAAAACTAAAACTAATACGTTATTCATCAATAACAAAAGCTCAACATAATATAACTATATATTAAACTGGATAATGCAATATAATTATATACTAATGATATCTTTTAATATTTTTTCACTAATTTTTTTAGTTAGTAATTTAATTAATAACCCTTCTTTAGAAGCAAATACAATATCAAAACAAGACTTTCAAACTTTACTTAATATCATAAAAACTCTAGATCAAGTTCATCAAAAACAAATAAAAGAACAACCTATCTCATTTATTCAAGAACTAAAACCATTATTTGAAGCGGAAGAAAACAATTTACTAATACTTGTAAATAAAAAAATCCCTATTCCTAAAGGATATAACCCAACTGACTTGGTTTATTTAAAAAATTTCAAAGAACTTAAAAACATTGGCAAAGAAAACCTCAAATTAAGAAAAATATTAATAAATGACTTAATTGATCTTATAAATGCAGGCAAAAAAAATGGTTTACAAATAAAAATAATATCAGCATATAGAACAAAAGAATACCAAAATTTTTTATTCAAATATAATGTAAAAACATATGGCATAAAGTCAGCACAGATACAATCAGCAATTTCTAATCACTCACAACACCAATTAGGAACAACAATAGATTTTATCAATACAGATGATAACCTATTAAATACAAAAGAAGGAAAATGGCTTTATGAAAACTCATCAAAATATGGATTCTCATTATCATATCCAAAAAAACATGAAAAAGAAACTGGTTATAAAGCAGAACCTTGGCATTACATGTACATTGGAAAACAAGCATGTGCCNNATTAATACATTTTTGTTTAGATTATTTACATTTATTTCTTGAATTTTGGCTTCTATATTT
>NZ_LN609267.1:595250-607472 GCF_000825665.2 Borrelia crocidurae | reverse complement strand
ATCTCTACCGGTTTCATTTAAAAGCGAATAAAAATTAATATTAACTACCCTTAGAAACTGAACTTAAATATGATACTAAAAGGTTATCTAGCAACTTAACATCTGATTTATCATAAAAATCTCTATTTGAACAAAATATATCAAGTTCTGCTCTCATTAAACCTATAATTTCTTTATGCTCAACAAAATCAGATATCCTAAGATTGAAATAGCCACTCTGTTCAAGACCAAATAAATTTCCAGGCCCTCTTAATTTAAGATCCTCCTCTGCTATTTTAAATCCATCTGTATTTTCCTTTATAGTTTTAAGTCTAAATTTACCTGCTTCCGTTAAAGGTTCCTTATAAAGCAAAAAGAAAAAAGACTTTAAATTACTCCTACCAACACGTCCTCTAATTTGATGTAATGTAGAGAGTCCAAAACGTTCTGCATGTTCTACCACCATACAAGTTGCATTGGGACAATCAATACCAACTTCAATAACACTCGTTGCAACCAAGATATCAATTTTCTTTAAATAAAAATTATGCATAATTTCTTCCTTCACATAAGATTCAAGCTTAGAATGAATCATAGCAACAGAATATTCAACAAAAATATTTTGAAGATTTAAACACATACTAGTAGCATCCTTTAGATTAAACTTTTCTGAAGATGATATTAAAGGATATACAAAATAAACCTGATGTCCTTTTCCAAGTTCATTTTTTAAAAATTCATATACCTTTTCCTCATTGCCATGTTTTGCCAAATATGTAGTAACAGGTAGTCTACCCTCAGGACCCCTTTTAATTAAAGACACTTCAAGATCTCCAAAAAGGGTTAAAGCTAAGCTTCTAGGAATAGGCGTTGCTGACATTAAAAGAACATCAACTTCTTCACCTTTATTTCTAAGCTCTTCTCTTTGTTCAACTCCAAACTTATGCTGTTCATCAATAATGACATAAGCCAAATTTTTAAACTTTGTCCCTTGAGAAAAAATAGCATGAGTCCCAATTACCAAACTACAAATTCCACTTTGAATCTTTTCTAAAACTTCATCTCTATCTTTTTTTTTCAAACTTCCAGTCAAAAGAACCACAGAAATATCAAAATCTTTTAATATATTTGTCAAACTATTATAATGTTGACGTGCTAATAGATCAGTAGGCACCATAAATGCAACCTGATATCCAGCTTCAATTAAAGGAATACTAGAGAGAAAAGCAACAAGGGTTTTACCACTTCCAACATCACCCTGTAAAAGTCTATTCATTGGTTTGTTATTTTTAAGATCATTAATTATTTCAGTAATTGCAATTTTTTGATCCCTTGTAAGTTCAAATGAAAGTTTTGAAATAATTTGTTTTAACAAATCATTAGATAAATTTTTTTCTGCTCTTAAGAAAACCCTATAACTCTTACCCCTTGAAAAAAATTGAAGTAAAAAAATCTCTCTATAAACTAAAGTTTTTTTTGCTCTCCTAAGCATTTCAAGAGAACTTGGAAAATGAATCTCATTTAAAGCTTCATGCAAAGACAATAATGAATATTTATTTATCAAAAATTTAGGAATATCTGATTGTCCAAATTTTACAAAATACGCAAGAGCACCTTTCACATAAGAAGATATTTTTTTAGAACTAAGTCCCTCACTAAGAGAATAAACAGGCATAATTTTTTTAAATTTTACAGGATTATAACTAAATATCTCACTATCAAAATTAGAACAACTCCACATCTTAGTATAATCGTTATAACTAAACCTAGCATAAATATAAAACTTTTGACCTATCTTAAAAATTCGCTCTAAAAAACTTCTATTAAACAAAAGAATTTCAAATAACTCACTATTTTCACTCCTACCTATAATCTTTAAATTTCTCTTAAAAGTATTTCCAAAATCTCTATGTTCTATAACAGTAAAAATCGTCATAAGTTCACAAATTCTAACTTGTAATGGATCTGGAAATGCTGCCATATTTTTACGATCTTCATATTTTTTTGGATAATATTCTATTAGCTCTTTAACATTTGTAATTCTAATATTATTTAATCTATCAATTCCCCTACTGCCAAGACCATTAATGCCTTGTAAGCCATACTGAAATTCATGCAAAAACACAAAAAATCCCTAAAAAGGCAAATAAAAGCTTAAAATATTAATAGCCATTATAGCTTGCTCAAAAATAATTATAAATGCTAACAATAATGATGCTGCTACAATTAAACTAACGGCATAAGACATATGCTTATCTGTAACTATATTTTTTATCTTAAAAGATAACGGCACTAACAAAGAATCAACACTTTTCATAAAATCAGTACCATCAAATAAATGTAAAAACAGAAATATCACTCTTAAAACAAAGAAAAAAATAAGAGCAAAAAAAATACTTCTAAGTATTCCCCAAGCTTCCATAATAAATAATACTATAAACGTAGAAAGCTTATAATTGCCATAAGATAACATTCTCTCGGTTATCGTAATAGTAATTAAAGCCGCAATTGGTGAGAAATCATAAATACCAAATCTAAAAAACCTAATGCTTCTAAAAACAGATAAAAATGGCTCTGTTACATTATATATAAATTTGAAAAATGCATTAGAACTAATTCCTGAGGATACCAACCAACTAAGAAGAATTCTAATTAAAATTAAAATTCTATAAATGTTCAAAAATACAATTAAAGTCTCTGTTATCACAACTAATCCTCCTAATCAAACCAAATATCCTCCACTATTTTATGGTCTCTTAATTCATTAATTTTAAACTCATCAGGTTTAAAATTTAGAATTAAATCCATTTTAAGTTTTAAGTCTCTACCATTATTTTTTAAATAAAGATAAACATATGAAAATCCCGTATCATCCTCAAGATCGAAGATTTTATTTTTTAAAGAAATCAGAAGATTAGAATCATTTAATCCCTTATTAGTAAATTTAATATGAAGATTATTAATTTTATTAATCGAAATTTCTTTTATAGTTAGAATTTTTTCAACTATTATGGAAAATTTATCTCTACTAAATGTAAGCTTCCCTATAACACCAATTACATCATCTTCAATTAACAAATGTTTATATCGATCATAACTCTCAGGAAAAACCACAATTTCGATTGAACCTTCAAAATTTTCAACAATTCCAAAAGCCATCCTAGCATTATTTTTCTTCAGATGAACAACTCTTATGAAGTTTAAGCTACCTGCAAATTTAACAATAGTATTTCTCCTAGATGCAAGATCTTTTACAACATTAAAGTTTGTAAAAAATTCCAATTCTGATTTATAAGGATCAAGAGGATGTCCAGACACATAAAACCCTAAAAGCTCCTTTTCAAATCCTAAAAGCTCAAGATAAGAATATTCCTCAAATAAATTGTAATTAAAAGTCTCTTCCAGAATATTTTGAGAAGCAAATAAACTATTTTGTCCCTGTTTTTTTGCATTCTTATTTTCTAATACAAAAGCTATTAATTTATCAAGATTTTCAATAAGTGTTCTTCTATTTTGTCCAAGACTATCAAAAAGACCAGACTTTATTGAAGCCTCAAGAAATTTTTTATTTATAACTTTTTCATCTACCCTTTTAATAAAATCTTCAAAAGATTTATATTCTCCATTCTCTTGCCTCTCATTCAGTATAAGATCAACCATTAGTTCACCAATATTTTTAATTCCATTAAGACCATAAGAAATATCAGAACCAATGACACGAAAATCTTTAAAAGATTGATTTATATCAGGTCTTAAAACATTAATTCCCATCGATTTTGTTTCTTCAATATAGTAAGACAACTTTTCAGTATTATTAATTTCATTTGTCAAGTTAGCAGCCATAAAACTTGCAGGATAATTAGCTTTAAGATATGCTGTTTGATAAGCTATTAAAGAATAAGCAGCTGCATGTGATTTATTAAAACCATAACCAGCAAAAGGCTTCAAAAGTTCAAATATATCACTTGCAAGAGTTTCATCATAACCTTTCTCAAGAGCACCTTTTATAAAGTCAACTTTCATCCTATTCATCTCATCTTCTTTCTTTTTGCCCATTGCCCGTCTTAAAATATCTGCTTTTCCAAGAGAAAATCCACCAATAATTTTTGCAACTTCCATAACTTGTTCTTGATAAACAATAACACCATAAGTTGGTTTTAAAACTTCTGTTAAATCTGGATGAGGATATTTAATGCGCTTAGCCCCCGTCTTAGCAGCAACAAATTGTGGTATAAATTGCATAGGGCCTGGACGATAAAGTGCATTTAAAGCAATTAAATCTTCAATATTATCGGGTTTTGAATCTTTCAAAATTTGTTGCATACCTTCAGATTCAAACTGAAAAACAGAAGTACTACGCCCTTCAGAAAGCATTTTAAACGTCTTAGCATCACTATCAGAAATAGTAGCAATACTAAAATCAGGATCAGTAATTTTAATAAGTTTCTCTGCATTTTTTATTAAAGTTAATGTCTTAAGTCCAAGAAAATCCATTTTTACAAGACCACAATCCTCTAATAAATCCATAGTATACTGTGTAGAAACTGTATCTTGCTTATAATCCTTATAAAGAGGAACATAATCTGTTAAAGAAGTTCTAGCAATCACAATACCTGCTGCATGTGTTGATGCATGTCTATTCATGCCTTCAAGAACAAGAGCTGCTTCCATTAACTCATTATAAACAGGCCCCTTATTTAAATATTCTTTCAATGCCTTATCTTTCAAAACTTCTCTCAAGGAAACTTTTGGACCATCGGGAATAAGTTTAGTAATCTCATTAGATTGAACAAAAGGAATATCTAAAACCCTACCCACATCCTTAAATACAGCCTTGGGTTTTAGAGTTCCAAAAGTAATTATCTGTGCAACCTTATCTTCTCCATACTTTTTTGTAACATACTTTATAACCTCATCTCTACCTTCAAAGCAAAAATCAATATCAAAATCAGGCATAGAAACACGTTCAGGATTTAAAAATCTCTCAAAGAGCAAATTATATTTTAAAGGATCAACATCAGTAATACGTAAAGCATATGCAACAATAGAACCCGCTCCAGAACCACGACCAGGACCAACAGGAATATCATTATCATGAGCAAACTTAATAAAATCCCACACAATTAAAAAATATGCCTCAAATCCCATATTAATAATTGTGGAAAGCTCATAAAAAGCACGCTCCTTAATATTATCGGTTATGTTTGCATATCTAAATTTTAAACCTTCAAGTGTTAAATGTTCTAAATATTGACCCTGAGTATCAAATTCCTCGGGTATATGATATTCAGGAAAAATAGGACCTGGAAATTTAATTTCAAAATCATTACATTTTTCAGCAATCTTTAGCGTATTTGCCAAAGCTTCTGGTAAATCTTTAAAAAGCTCACACATCTCTTCTGGAGACTTAAGATAAAATTCATCCGTTTCCATTTTAAATCTGCCAGAATCGCTTCTCTTAGCACCAGTACCAATACAAACAATAATATCTTGAGCCGTAGCATCCTCTTTATTGACATAATGAGAATCATTAGACACACTCAACTGAACATCAAGTTCTTTAGAATAAGCTATTAATTTTTCATTAACTATATCTTGTTGTTTAATTCCATGACGTTGCAATTCAAGATAAAAATCATCTCCAAAAGTATTTTTAAACCAAAGAATCTCATTCTTTGCATCATCAAATCTATTTGAAAGAATCAACTGAGGAATAATGCCTCCAATACATGCAGACATACAAATAAGCCCTTCTGAATACTTTGCAAGATCATCTCTATCCATCCTAGGCCTATAATAAAATCCCTCAAGATAAGAAACACTTGTAAGTTTTAATAAATTCTTATATCCTTGCTCATTCTTTGCAAGAAGAATTAAATGATAATACGGTTTTCCAAATTCATCATTCTTCTTTATATGTTTTAAAGTATTTGACATATAGGCTTCAATGCCAACTATGGGCTTAATACCTGCTTTTTTTGCCTCTCTATAAAACTTAATAGCACCAAAAAGATTGCCATGATCAGTCAACGCAATATGAGACATATTGTACTCTTTAGCCTTTGACACAATATCTACAATCTTAGCAGCTCCATCTAAGAGTGAAAAATCTGAATGCACATGCAAATGAACAAACTTAGCTTTTAAATTCATACTTATCTTACCAAAATAAAACTCGACCTTTTAATAGCAAACACCTTAAACTAAAGTAAAATAATTAAATGAAAAATCTTTAAACTACTTATAAACTAGAATAACACAAACAATAACTTTAAATTAGCAAAAAACATTAATGCTCTGATTTTCACATTCAACTACCATGTTTTTAACAGATTCAAGTCTACTAATTATTTCATTCGATAAATTTTCAGCCCGCATGAAAAAATCCCTTGCATTCTTCAAATCAGCATTGTTAAAATTACCTTGTGAAAAAATTTTGATTATCTCAACAACAAGCTTATGAATATTTAAATAATCAGAATAAATATTCTCCCAAACTTCTCTAACTTCAAGCTCTTTTGGAGCAAAACCTTGATAAAATAACCCAAAACCATGTTTCACAGGATCACTTTGAATTGCCATACTTTTTTGATTATCAACAATTGCTTTTACAACACTCATCCAAGACATATGTTCTGAAATAATAAATTCCAATTCCTTTAAAAAATCATCATTAGAATACACAAAAGCTTTAGAAACAGATAAAGAATCACAATTTCTTGACAAATAAGAAACACTAGCTTCAATATTTTCAAGCTCATTAATTAAAGTTGAAAATTCACCTTGTTGACCAATACAATATTTAAATGATTCTTCAAGCGAAGTAAGCTCTTCTATCATATTTAAAAAAATATTATCAATACCTAATTGCAATTCCTTAATATTCTCAGAAATCAAATCTGTAGACACCTGCTCAATTTCCTTAACGGAAATCATGTTCATAACGCCCTTTGCCTGATCTGATAGTCTTTTAATCTCATCAGCAACAACAGAAAATCCTTTTCCATACTCTTTTGCTCTTGCAGCTTCAAGTTTAGCATTAAGAGAAATCATATTAGTTGCACCTAAAAAACTATTAATAGTTTCTAAACTTTTTTGAACATCCATAATAATATCAGTAACTTTTTGCAATTTTTCTTTATTATTTTTTTCAATATCTTCAAAAATAGCATTTACTTTAATTCGACCATCATTTACCTTACTGATAAGTGATACGCAAACCTTCTCAACATTTACAAAACCAGAAAATAAATTTTTATATAAAAATTCAATATTAACTAATACATTACTAATAGAAGACTTAGTGTGATAAAAACCCCTCACAATTTCTTTTAAAGAACTTTCATTCTCACATGTACTAATATCATCAATATTGTCAACATCATTGAAAGCATTATCTTTAATATCAGACGTAGCAGATTTTTTTTTACAAAAAAATGGAAATTTATACATGAAAAAATTTTACCATAAAAAAGAATTTTCTAACAATATAAAACAAATTTAATCTAACAATTATTTATAATATCATAAATAAAGGATAAATATCTATAAATTATTATTTTACTTACTCCTAATGAAAGAATACTTACCTGTTATTTTATTATATTCAAATAATATATCCTCATAAGAAAAAAATTTCACAAAAACATTAATAAAATCTTCAAGTCTCTCTTTCACTGATGGCAAATAAAAATCGTTATCTAATTTAAAAATGTCATCTGCATCTAATATCATTAATTCTTCATTTTGTTTTAAGAGCATCCTTTTAGGTTGCCAAAAAAGAACATTAACCTTATCACCTTGAATCAAAAATCTACTAAGTTCATACTCAAGATCAACATGATCTGCTTTTGCCTCAATAATACCAATAATAACACATTTTTCATAATCCAATCTTTTAATAAGTACCGCATCTGCTAACACACCTTTTCCTAAAATATCAAGAAAAAATTGTTCTTCAATCTCATATTGATCGTAAAACGGAAGGCTTGCTATTTTCCTTAAAAGATTAAGCAATATATATTTTTTACTCATATATTGATTATTATGTCTCAAACAAGGTATTTTCATTCTATACTTAAGTTCATCAAAAAAATATTTAACCAATCTCTTCATAGAGATTGCTCTCTTAACATCACTTTCATTCATCTTATACCTCCTAACCAAATATCATAAAAAATCACCTACAAAACATGTTGAATTTATAAAATAAAATCAAATTTTCAAAATTAAAGACATGCTTTTACTAATCCTACAAAAAGTTTAGACGGACTTTCCAATCTAGTAATAAGCTCAGGATGAAACTGACAAGCCACAAAAAATTTATTTTTAGGTATCTCTATTATTTTTACTATTTGAAAATCTTCAGAAAACCCAGAAACGACAAGACCATACTTGCCAAATAAATCAAGATAATCATTATTAACTTCATATCTATGCCTAAATCTCTCAATAATCATATCATTTCCATAAAGTTTAAAAGCAAGAGTATCTTTTTTAAGTAAAACGGGATATCCTCCAAGTCGCATTGTAGCACCCTTATTCTCAAGTTCTTTTTGTTCAGATAACAAATGAATAACAGGATTTATAGAATTCAACATAGCATTATCTTCAGATAAAACTTCCTCAGTATCAGCATCAAATATCCCACAAACATTACGCGCAAACTCAATAACTGCAAGTTGCATTCCAAGACAAATACCAAGAAAAGGAATATTATTCTCACGAGCATATTTAATTGCACGAATCTTACCTTCATACCCTCGGCTTCCAAATCCGCCAGGCACAACTATGCCATCTACACCTTCCATCATTTTCTCATCAAAATTAATACCGTCAATGACAGTTGTCTTAACTAAGATATCCAAATTGGCAGAAACATGAGTTAAAGACTCAAATATTGATGCATAAGAATCACCAAGTTCAGTATATTTACCACAAATAGCAATATTTACAACCTTTTGGGGCGAGAGAAGATTTTTCTTTATTACATTTACTAACTTTTCAAGACCATCCACCTTAGGTGTAACATTAATTTTCAGTTTTGAACCTAAAATTTTATGCAATCCTTGTTTATAAAAAGATATAGGTATTTCATAAATAGTTGCAACATCAATATTATCAACAATGCAAGAGGCATCAACATTACAAAACATTGCTATCTTATCTCTTATTTGCCTTGTTAAGAGTTGAGAACTTCTTGCAATAATTAAATCAGGAAAAATTCCAGCTTTATTTAAGGTCTTAACACTCTGTTGAGTAGGTTTAGATTTTTGTTCATTTATCCCAGCAGGATTTGGAATATAAGTTAAATGAACAAAAGCAATATTATCAATTCCAATGTCATACCTTATCTGTCTCATTGTCTCAATAAACAAGATATTCTCCATATCCCCCACAGTACCACCAATTTCAATAACTAAAAGTTCACTATGCTCTTCTCTAGCAATATTTAAAATTGTCTCTTTAATTTCATTAGTAACATGAGGAATAAGCTGTACAGTTCTACCTAAATACTTTCCACGCCTCTCATTTTCAAGAATACTTTTATATATTTTTCCCATTGTAATATTCCAAGTAGATTTAGAATTTTGGTTTAAAAATCTCTCATAATGACCAAAATCCATATCAACTTCTCCACCATCATCAAGAACAAAAACTTCTCCATGTTCAACAGGATTAATAGTCCCAGGATCAGTATTTAAATAACCATCACATTTAATTGGTGTTATTTTCAAATTATCCTTAAACAATCTTGCAATACTTGCAGAAGTAACCCCTTTACCTATTCCAGAAATTACACCACCTGTTATTACTAAAATCTTTAGATTATCCATGATTAACACCCTCCAAATAAACTCAATACGCAATACAAAGGCCCACAAAGCCTTTAACTACATTTTAAAATGTCATAAATTCTTGAGACAATTCACTACTATAAAAAGACTGATACAAATTAAAAATAATATTTTACTCATCTCTATACAAAATAAATGTTTTATGTAATATTTATATACAGACAAAAGATTACCTTTAAGTTAAAATTTTAAACAAAAATATTAATTATAGAAATTAACATTTATTTAATTCAAAAATCAATCATGACCCATTGTTAAGCATGAAGTATATGCGCATAAATTACATAAAGAAGTAAAAATGTCACAAAGCAAAATGACCCATTTAAGCATGAAGTATATGCGCATAAATTACATAAAGAAGTAAAAATGTCACAAAGCAAAAGACAAATATAACGAAAAAAGACATCAAACCCACTAAAATATTAGAATTAATTTTTTTAGTACTTAAATTGCCCACATTTCTAAGCAGAAAATATGAATAAAAACAACTACATAATGCAAAAGACATACTAATATACTTAATAAAATAATACTCTCCCCACTTATCAAAATTATTTTTAAGTTCAAATAAGTAGTTATTAACAAAAAACATCATAAAATCAAATAAGACAATCAATGCTGCATAACATAAACTTATAATAACAACTGATTTAAAAAAAGAAAATCTCTTAAATACAATTCTAAATAACAATAACATAGAAAATCCAACAAAATAAATAAGATAAGTATTGCCAACAAACATAAAAAACACATTAAAAGACAGAGTCTTTATTTGATTGCCCAAAAAAAGCTTTTTATCTAATAACACAGTTATATTTACACCCATATAACAACAAATGACTACAAACAAAGGAAATAGAAATAAAAATTTAGACAAAACAAACAAATATTTCTCTAAAGTAGAAACAGGTAAAGACAAATAAAACACATTTTTAAGTGGATCATGAATCGACTTAAAATAACTAAACATATTATATATTGAAACGAAATACATCATACAAAATAAAATCAAAAAAAATACTGTATTGGTTAACGAATCATCAACAACCAAAAGTTCAACTAAATTAAAATCCAAATAACTTTTGAATAAAACATGAATTAAAGGAAAAATCAAAAAAATTGACATAACAAAGTAAAAATAAAATTTCTTATGATAAACAAAATCGTATGATTAAATAATAAAAACAATTTATGTAAACTAATCATTTTGAAAAATCCCTTAAACCATCATTAACAACATATAAAAAGAAAAATTCAATATCAAAATTATTATTATCAAAAGTACCACTTTCATAATAAAGTGATTTAAATCCATCTTTTACTTTTTCATAATAAAGTTCTTCTCCATCTAATTTATCTACAATCTTAACTTTATAATTATTTTTAATATGAGACACTGAATCTGAAAAGAGAACATTATTATTACCAATAATGATCAAATGCTCTACAATATCTGATAAATCTCTAACATTATGTCCTGTAATAAAAACCATCGTATTTCTTAAATTACTCAAAATATCTCTAAAAACATTTTTTGACGCAATATCAAGCCCATTTGTAGGCTCATCAAATATCAAAACAGGAACGCCTGTAGCAATAGAGAAAGCAATAATACTTTTTTTCTTCTGTCCGTATGACGCAGATGATAACTTAAGATTAATATCTAATTCAAATCTTAATAAATATTCCTTAAAATCTTCTTCCTTAAAATTTGGATAAAATTTACACAAAGATTTATAATAATCATTTAAAGAAATATCAGGCAAAGAAAACTCTTCCGGAACAAAAAATAAATTTACTAGATTTAAAGGATTTCTTGGAAAAGTCTTTAAAGAATTAAATAATATCTCTCCTTCAGATGGATTTAAAAGTCCACTAATAAGCCTAAGCAAAGTGGTTTTTCCTACTCCATTTTTACCAAGAACCAAATAATTTTGAGGCCTTTCAACAGATAAATTTACATTAAAATAAACATTAGTTTTATAATACGAAAATGAAATATCTAGCAATTCTATTTTCAACCAAAATTCTCCTTCAGCCCCATTATAAAATAGTATCAAAATAAATACAAGAATTAAAATACTAATTTTTCAAGAAAGCCTTATACATAAATATGGAAAAATTAACATACAATACAGAACTCAGATTCCAAATTTTTAACATCATTTTTGGCAAAGTTTGTAACTCACTAAATCTGGAATTTTTAAGACTTCCATAATAATTTTGAAATTCTTTTGAATTTTTAACTTCATTAAGAACAAAAATGAGTTTTGCTTTATGAGCTTTATATACAAGTTTATCCTTAATATGCCAATTTATAACATAAACTTGCTTAAAAGAATTTTAAGCTAATAAAGTTGCAAGTATCTAATTGGTTGTACTTTTA
>NZ_LN609267.1:592120-595180 GCF_000825665.2 Borrelia crocidurae | reverse complement strand
CTAATAACACTAATTGATGAACTCGCACTTCCCATCCTTTGAAAATTAGTATAAAAATAATTATTTACAAAAGACACTTTATTTGCTTTTAGAAAAGCATGTAGCATAAAAACTATATCCTCTAGTATTACATCATTAAATTTAACATTATTACTTACAATCAAATCTCTTCTAATCAATTTATCCCACACTGTACCTACAACAAAATTTTTTTTATAAAAACTAGAAAAAACAGTCAATAATAAATTCTTAAAAGCCTCTTCACCGGTTATTGGATAATTAGGAAAAGGAAGAACTGATTTTCTTTTAATCTTTCTTGCAAGAAAATAAATATAAAACTGAGAACAAACAATATCTGAATTATCAGCTTTTGCCCTATTATATAGTACCTCAAGCATAGTATTCTCAACAAAATCATCACTATCCCAATAGACTATATATTCTCCCTCAGATTTATCAAAACCATTATTCCTAGCAACGGATATTCCCATATTTTTCTGATTAATAATTTTGATAAAATCATATTTCTCCGCAAATTTTTGAGCCACCTTTAAGCTTTGATCATAAGAACCATCATTTACCAATATAATTTCTTTATCTCGCAATGTCTGATTAACAGCGTTCTTCAACATCGTTTCAAGGGTACTCTCAGCATTAAAAAAACAAATAATCACAGAAACCTTGTACTTATACATAAAATCCTCCTAACTAAATACCTACCTAAACAAAACCTGTAAACAATTCAATATAACAAATATTCTTAACTATAAGATATAAGGAAACATTGCACAATATAGTATAGTTAATAAGGTAATATGATTTTAAATCATATTTTCCAACAACCTGAATATAAATATACTATATAATACAAATTTAAATAAAAAAATAACCGACTCAAATAAGGAGTTTAGATGATAAAGATAATTAGTCTTGGGGGAGGGATAATCAATCCTAATCACATTAATACAACATACATTAAAAATTTAAAAAATCTTATTTTTCAATGGATAAAAAAAGAACATAACAGAAAAGTTATTTTAATTACAGGAGGAGGAAAAACAGCAAGAGAATATCAAGATGCTTATAAGCAAATTAATCCTAAATTTAAAAATCATGAACTCGATGAAATTGGAATAATGGCAACTAAACTAAATGCAACTCTTATAAGCAAAGCAATGCAACCATTTTGCATTAACGATATTGTAAGCAATCCAACTGAAGATTTTCAATTTAAAGGACAAATATTAGTTGCATCAGGATGGAAATCAGGATTTTCAACAGATTATATTACCGTAAAATTTGCCGAAAAGTTCAATTCAAACGAAATAATTAATTTAACCAATATTGATCAAATATATGATAAAGATCCAAAAAAATATAATGATGCAAAAGGGTTTAAAAACATCACTTGGAATAAATTACAAAATATAGTAGGAAAAGATTGGGAACCTGGTTCACATTTACCATTCGATCCAATAGCAACAGAACTAGCATTAAAACTTGGAATTAAAGCTTATATACTTAATGGCACTGATCTTACAAATTTACAAAAAGTTTTCGATAAAAATGATGATTTTTTAGGAACTATTGTAGTAAAATAAAATCTATTGCCGGTATGGCGGAATTGGTAGACGCGTCAGACTCAAAATCTGATGAGAGCAATCTCGTGTCGGTTCGACTCCGACTACCGGTATATTTTTAAGTATTAAGTTTTTCAACAGCATTTTTATAAATCAAAATAAGATCCATAAGTTCATTTTCATTAATATACTCATTAACCTGATGAGCTGTATTATCTGAACCTTTAAATAATGGTCCAAAAGCAACACAATTTTTCAAAGCTCTTGAATAAGTTGCACCACCAATAGAAATAGGATTAACATCACTCTCACCTGTAAAATTCTGATAAACTTCCATTAAAGATGAAATAAATTTTAAATTAGAATCAACATAAAGAGGATCAAGAAAAGAAACTTCACTATAATTTAAAGAATATAAATCTAAAGTTTTCTTTATTAAACTTACCAAATCTTCCCTTTTATAACTTATAGGATACCTCATATCAAAAGACAAAATTTGATTAGATGTTTTAGACAATTTAATTTTTGTTAAACAAAGAGTAAGTTTTCCAGATTGCAAATCTTCCAAAACCTTCCCAAACAATTTCTCTCCATTGATAGTAAAACCAATCCTGTCTTCAAAAAAATCAATAAAATTACTTCTTATTCCTAAAGATTTAATAATATCTAATGCATAAGGAGCAACATTAACACCAAGTTCAGGTAAAGAGGCATGAGCAGAAATGCCATGAATTAAAACATTATTTTCAAAAAACTTATATCTAATTTTACCATCAAAATTATCAAGTAAAATCCTAAAATCATCTTTATTAGCATCACCAAGCTCAAAAGAACATTCATCAGGAATAACATTATACCCTATGCCAAGCTCAAGATTCATAAAAAATTTTTCATCACTAATAACATCAAATTGCAATAACCCCTTCTCAGCATTAACAATAGGAAAATCACCATCAGGAGTAAAAGAAAAATCAGGAATCTCTTCTTTAATCTTATACTGCTCAATACAACGCCATTCAGTCTCTTCATCTGTGCCAAAAATCACTCTAAATCTCTTCTTAAAACAAATTTTCTCTAATAGCAACATTTTAAAAGCATAAAGAACAGCCATTAAAGGTCCCTTATCATCTAAAATACCCCTAGCATAAACTCTTCCATCTCGAAAACCAAGTTCAAAAGGATTTGAATGCCATTTGGATATACTGCCAACATCAACAATATCAATATGAGTTAAAATACCTATAAGTTCATCGCCCTGACCCATTTCAGCAAAACCATAATATCCATCCGGATCTTTATAAACTTTAAAACCAATATCTCGAGCAATTTCTAATACTTTATCTAGACATAAATCAATTTGTTCTCCAAAAGGCTTACTTTTTAATGCAGGAGCATTAACACTATTAAATTTAATTAATTCCCCTAAATAAAAATAAAACTGTTTATCTAGCTTAAAACTCATAAGACTAAACCTTACGAC
>NZ_LN609267.1:588773-592081 GCF_000825665.2 Borrelia crocidurae | reverse complement strand
ATATTGTTTGCATAAGAGTATCGGGATTGAAAGGTTTAACAAGCCAACCAGTAGCGCCAGCTTTACGACCTTCATCAACTTTCGATTGTTCAGATTCAGTAGTTAAAACAAGTATTGGAACAAAACTTCCAAGCTCTCTTATCTCCTTTATTACTCCTATTCCATCTAAATTAGGCATATTGATATCTGTAATTACTAGATCAAAATCTTTATCACTCTGTCCCACAGCTTCCTTAAATTTAGATACACCCTCAAGACCATCTTGAGCCTCAGCAACCGCAAAACCATTCTGCTCCAAAATATAAGCAACACTTTGCCTAATAGCTCTATTGTCATCTATAACCAAAATCCTTTTTTGCATGAAACGCTCCTAAACCCATATAAAAGTATACAAAAGTTAGAATAAAATTACACTACCCTCATCAAATGAATGAACATCCTTTTCATCTTCAATAAGCGATAATAAATACTTTTTATGAACAAACAAAGTAAATCTATTAGCAATTCTGCGAATAAACTCTTTATCCTCCACCTCAATACACTTAAGATCGTGTTTTAATAACTCTGAATCAAGATTACTATTAATATCATTTTCTATGTCAATTAAAATCTTTTCAATATTTATAAGATTCTCTCTTAAAGCTTTTATACTATGAATATCTATTTTTACCTCTTCAAATATTTCCAAAAAATTAACGGGAAACATTTCATAAGATAATACATGATCAATAGCTATCCTTTTTATTTCAAAAATATTACTCTTTATCTCTACTAAACAATTTCTTAAAAATTTACATGTAACAATAAAGTCTATCAATGATGGTTCTTATCAATTAATATTATACATCTTTTTCAAAAAAAATCAATAGATAAAATCGATTGTTGNNNNCCTTTAGTAATATTTAAATCAATATTATTAATAATTTTGGACATTTCAGAAATATTGCCTTCCATATCTTCAAGTTCAATTCTCTTTACAACCTCTATTTTAGATGCTATATTGATATTTTGAAATCTAGAAGAAATAGCTGAAATATTTGAAAACATTAATTCTAAAGATTTAACAAGCTTAATTTGTTCATAATAAAGATTTAAAAAATTAGAATTATTTTTCTCAACATCATCTATTCTCCTAAGTAAATTTAATAAGATAATAGAACAAGATTCAACAGACTTTGAAATATCAACATATGAAGAATTATTTGATTTTAAATCATTAATAACTTGAATAGAAGAAATAGATGTATCAATAAATTCTTCAAAAGCCATACAATTCTCATCTAATTTAGAAATAACATCCCTAATTATCATTTTAGACGAATCTGTAAAAACAGATAAAACTTTTAATTTTTGAATTTCACTTGTATCCCTAAATTTAAAAACATCAATGCTAGAATACATAACATTTAAATGATGTAAAGACTGAGTAAGTCTATCTTGAAATTGTAGATAAGATACAGCATTTACAAATTTAAATTTAAATTCATTAAGTATTTTTAATACATTATCATAAAATGCAATAACTTCTCCAATACTTCCTGCAAATTCATCGATATTTTTTATCAAATCCTCTTTAAATTCTTCAAGAATTTTATTCTCAGCCGTATTATTTTCAAGTACCTGTTCTTTAGCCCGATCAAGTCCAACCTTAATATCTCTACCCTTACTAGTTAGCTGATCTGCTTGTTTAATCATAGATTGAGTTAAAGTTTTAATCTCATTTGTAATATAAGAAAAAGCACCTCCAGCTCTCCCAGCTCTCATGGCAACAGTTAGTGTATTAATCGACATTATCTCCATATCGATAGAACTTTTTTTCATTTTTTCAATTACATCTTCAAGAATTTCTATATCCTTAACCTTATCCCGTATTATACTAAATTGAGATTCAAGAATCTCAGTTGAAGAATTAAAATAAGATACAAAATCATTAAGTACTCTTATTACTTTAGATATAAAGTTATTTAAAGAATAGTCATTATCAACATCAATATCAGAAATAAACCCAATATTAAAAGACAAATCTTTAATATCTTTAGAAAGCTTCTCTATTAACCTAGGAATCGATTTACTTAAGCTTGCATAAACTTGCCTTGAACGATTATCAAAAGTCTCAAGTTCTGTTAATACATTACCAATGTACGAATCAATATCCAAAAATTTATCATTATTTTCCATTAAGATCTCCTTAAAATACACTCAGATATTTTATTTAAAGGAAGGACCTTATCCACAGCACCTATCTTGATTGCCTCCATAGGCATACCAAATACTACAGAAGTCAATTGATCTTGTGCAATGTTATATGCACCATTATTTTTCATTTCAAGCATACAACTAGCACCATCATCCCCCATTCCCGTAAGCATAACTCCAATGGCATTCTCTCCTGCATACATAGCAGCAGAACGAAATAATACATTAACAGAAGGTTTATGTCTGCTAACTGGAGGACCATCAATTAGATGAGTAAAATAATTTCCATTAGCATATTTCACAATTAAATGATAATGACCATTTGCAATTATTACAAGACCAGGTCTTAAAATATCTCCATCTTCAGCTTCTTTTATATCAACTTCAAATTCATTATTTAAACTTTTTGCAAAAGATGTTGTAAAACCCCCAGGCATATGTTGAACAATTACAATTGGAGGAGAATCTTTTTTGAATAATTTTAAAAAAACTCTTAAAGCTTCAGTACCACCAGTTGAAGCCCCAACAAAAACAACTTTTCCTGTCTTATTTTTATTAATTACACCTTGATACTTCAGAATAACATCTGGACCATTTTTAGGAGAAACATTAATAACATCTGCAACTTTATAACTTTTGGTTATGTTAGTAATATCTCTTTCAGACTCTTTACTTTCAGTCTTTTCAAAAAAATCAGGAGATTTTATTCTCTTACTTTCAAAAGAAGCTACAAACTTATGATCCACTAATTTCTTAATCTCTGATTTAATTAAATCTAAATAATCACTTCTAAATAAATTAACTGTAAGTTTAAAATTAAGTTTATTGATTATTAATTTAATCTTATCTTTTTTAGAATCAAGAAAACCAAATTTTGGATAAACTTCATTCTCTGCTATAAAAACAACAGGAAGTGAAATATTATTAAGAACATTATTAAGTGAATTTCCAAAATGTGACTTAGCCGTATTTTCATCAATAATAACTACATCAGGAAATTTTTGCAAAAAAACATTAATAAGATTTAAAGAATTAGAACCCGGATTTAATATCTCAACATCTACATCCTTAGAAAAGGCTCTAACAAAAACCTGTCTTATCAGACCTTGAAT
>NZ_LN609267.1:585394-588768 GCF_000825665.2 Borrelia crocidurae | reverse complement strand
GTACCAATATTTTCATTATTATTATTTCATATCAATTTTTCTTTACAGTTATCAAGATATCTTACTCTAAGAATATACTACCTTATAATTTTAGTTATATTATCAACATCAATGACTAATGCCAAGCTGCCATCTCCTAGTATTGTAGCTCCCGAGACCCCTTCTACTTTAGAATAAACCTTACCTAAAGTTTTTATAACGGTTTGATGTTGTCCTAAAACCTCATCTACCACAATTCCTATTTTACCACTATTTGTGTTAACAACAACAACATGTTCACTATTACTTTTTTCATTAGATATTTCAAAAAATTCCCTCAACCTTATGAAGCTAATCATACTTCCCCTATAATCCATGACATTACCACCACTTTCAAGTCCGTATACTCTAGAATCCAATTTATCAGCCTCAAGACAAGATTCAACACTAGACAAAGGAACAATAAAATACTGATCGTAAACCCTAACAAGCCATCCTTCAATAATTGCCAAAGTCAAAGGAAAAATTAATTTTATTCGGGTATATTTACCAAACTCGCTCTCAATAACTACATTCCCTCTAAGAGATTCTACCTGTTTTTTTACAACATCCATTCCAACACCACGACCCGATATATTTGTAACAACATCAGCTGTTGAAAATCCAGGCTCAAAAATTAAATTATAAATATCAACATCAGATAAAGTGCTAGATATAGCCTCAGATATTATGTTTTTCTCTATAGCTCGCTTAATTATCTTATGTTTATCAAGTCCCCTACCATCATCTTCAATAACAACAATTACAGAATCACCTGATTGTTGTGCAGAAAGTTTAATTATTCCATGGGCCTTCTTTCCGGCTTTTACTCTCTCCTCATCAGGTTCAATTCCATGATCGATTGAATTTCTAATTAAGTGTACCAAAGGCTCATTTAACCTCTCAATAATACTCTTATCAAGAACGGTATCACCACCTTGAGAATAATAATGAATTGACTTACCAAGTTGAACAGACAAATCTTTAACTATTCTTTGAAACTTTACAAATAAAATCTCAATAGGAACTGTTCTAAGTCCTGTAGTATAATCTCTAAGTTCATTAATAAGCAAAGAAAATTCAGCTGAAATTGAATTTAAAACATTATTATTACTAATCTCAGCCTCTTTAGCAAGCTTAGAGTGAATTGTCACAAGTTCACCAACAAGATTTACCAAATGATCTAACTTTTTTGAATCAACTTTAATACTAGCAATATTGACTTTACTCTTGACAGTATCATCATTAACATTATGTTCAACACTCTTAAAGGACATTTTATTATTATATAGTTCTTTTGAATGTGATAAATTTTGCTCTTTCTCAGGAAACATCTCATTAACATTTTGAGTTATATTATTTAATAAAAAAGAATCATCTGTTATCTCATACGATGCATCAACTTCCTCAATAACAAATTTTGACTGTCCATCCACAAATGTAAAAACATCCTCAATAGTACTTTTACTCTCTTCTGTCTCCAGTTTTAATTCCCACTCAACATAAACATTATCAGGAGATATCAATTCCAAATCAGGAATATTTTTTACTCTAGCCTTAATTTGTCCATTTCCCAAATTCAACAACTTTTTTAAAAAATTAATTGGTTTGTGCCCATGAAATAAAATTCCCCTTGAAGGAATAAAAAGGACCCTATAAACTTTAGTCTCAACCTTCAAAGCCTCATCTTCATATTTATTTTGATTTAAAGACAAATTTAATTCTGCTTCTTGAGAATCCAAATTAATTGACGAATTTTGAACTTCACTATTAGTAGCCAAAACCATATCTTTAACAACACCAATATCAATACCAAGTTCCTTCTTAATTGCATCTATTAAACTTTTTTCACGAGTCTTATATACAATCTCATCAATAGCTTCATCTCCTTCAATGAGTTCACGAACAAAATCAACCGCCATCAAAGTAGCATCAACAGTACTTTGATTAAATTCTTCAACACCCATTTTGATAGGATCAAGAATCGTCTCTATTTCATGCACAAGAGAAGCTGTAAAATTAAAACCAAACATCCCTGCACTACCCTTTATTGTATGAAAATTCCTAAAAATAGAATTGATAACTTCTTTTCCTGATTCAAATTCAATATTAAGAAGTGCATGTTCAATATCTGAAATATTCTCTATAGACTCTTCTTTAAAAGAATCCTTAAATTTATCAATCATATCACTACTATTCATAAATTGCCCTTAAACACATAAAATTAAAATTCAATTAAACTAAGGCCCAAATCCAAGTTATCAATATCCTCAATATCTATTAAAAATCCACCATATATTAATAAACTTAAAACCTCATCAGAAGGATATTCTATCTTTATAAATAAATTCCTATCTTTGGCATACTTATTAGAAGCATATAAAATTTGTATAAAAGTAATATCTATTTTTTCCACATTTGCAAGATTAATCACCAATGTCTCTTTTTCTTTCATATTTTTCAGAATATTTAACAGATCTTCCTTAACTTTAAAAATATTATTTACTACAAGTTCCCCTTCTGGTTTATAAATCATAACACTCAAAGCTCCTACTCGTCATCAGAACCATTTATTGTAGTATTTTTAAATCTAGCTAGTTCTTTAATATTAAACAAATTTTTTACATCAAGAATAACAACAAATTTATCATTACATTTGCCAATACCAGATATAAATTTTGAATTGAAACCCGCACCAATCCTTGGAGCATCATCAATATCAGATGAACTCAACTCAAGAACCTCTTTAACATGATCCACTAAAATTCCAAGATTCAACTCATCGCCTTCATATATTAAAGTCAATATAATAATATTTGAAGTATTAATTTCTTTTTTCTTAACTTCATCATCGCTAACCTTACGCTCTTCCATGCCAAATTGTTTTCTAATATCAATTATTGGAACTATCTTTCCTCTATTGTTGATTATCCCTGCCATATAATCAGGAGTTCTTGGTATCTTTGAAATTTTAGTATATTCCAATACTTCAACAACATATTTAATCTCAATTGCATAAAGTTCATCTAAACTAAATAGAAGATACTGATTTAATGTATCTTGCATATCTACCTCTAATTCCATAAGTGCCTCTTAATAATATAACTAACTAAAATAAATTCCATAGGTTTTATTTAAATTTATGTACCTAAAAACACCAGTCATGTATCAATTATAAATCAAAAACCTCAATACTAAACAAATATCAAACGTTCAAATATTACACATAACAAAAATACACCCTAATATAATTATCCTACAAAATATAAACAAAAATATAAATGCCAATCAATAATTAAAAAATAACAACACGTAATAATTTAGATAAAGATAAATTGACACAATTAACTATTCAT
>NZ_LN609267.1:584709-585376 GCF_000825665.2 Borrelia crocidurae | reverse complement strand
TATCAATACAGAATTAAATTTCTATATTAAATCTTTATTAAAGGAGAACCCATGAAACAAAAAAATATATTTATCTTAATACTGTTATTATTGTCAACATCTGCTTTCGCCAATTCAACAGCAAGAAGTAATTTTGGAATAGGAATTTTATTACCATTTCCAATTGCATTAGAATTAAACATTGAAAACTTTGACATAGACTTAGGAATTTATAATGGAGCAAACAATCTTTTTCAAAATTGGCAAACTTTATTTCTTGCAATAGACTACATATTTTATATGCATACTTTTAAAGAATTAAATCAAATGCTTAACTTTTCGATTGGTGGTGGCGGATATGGAACAATATGGTTCTCCAGATGGAATCATACACACACAAATAGTGGTCCAATAAGCATAGGAGCCAGATTGCCACTAATATTAAATCTTGCAATATTTATAAAAAAATTTGACGTATTTTTAAAAGTAGCACCTGGTCTTGGAATTAATATTTGGAATGGAGGAGCTGGATTTAGATGGGAAATATTTGCTGCTCTTGGTATTAGGTATTGGTTTACATAAAATTTATAAAGAGAAGTATCAATTACTTCTCTTTATAAATAAAATAATCAATACAATCCAATTACAACACAACGTACACCAAATAAGTAAACTGCTACAATACAAT
>NZ_LN609267.1:576559-584679 GCF_000825665.2 Borrelia crocidurae | reverse complement strand
ATATAAAATAATAACTAATATTGATTACGTTGGTTTTAAAAATTAAGCATACACTTAAAATGAGAGGATTCATTATTAAATGAAAAAAACAATTTTGATTCTTATATTAATAAATTATTTTAATAGCACAGCAAAAGATGAATATACAAAAAACAAAGGTTATTTTGGAATTGGAATACTAGGGCCATTTCCAAATGCAATACAACTTAACTTAGCAAAAAACATCGAAATAGAATTTGGATTCTACAATGGACTCAAAAATCTATTCCAAAACTTTCATACATTATTTACATCTATAGAATTCAATATATTCTCATCAAACTCATTTAATAAACCTAAACCCATAAATACATCACTTGGAATAGGAATTTATGGATTATGGTGGATATCTAAATGGCAAAAAACACATGAAATATATAATTCAACAAATATAGGTATCAAAATTTCGCTATCCTTAATTTTACCAATTCTTAAAAGACATTTTGATTTGTTTTTAAAAGTAGGCCCAGGAATAAACATATGGGGAATAGGAAATGATTATCCAAAACACAAATGGGAAGTATTTGCTGGACTTGGTATAAAACTTTGGGTTGCATAAAAAATACAAAATATCATTAACATTAATCATCAAAAAATTCAATTAAGAAGATTTTTATATAAAATTTATTAATCATTAAAAATAAAATATAATGAGATAAAAACATGAATTGTTGGGGACATCATGCAAAAAATAATGATAATAATACTAACATCAAGTATGTGGATCAATTCATTTGGTAAAAGCTCATATTTAGATAGAAAAATAGGATTTGGTGGAAGTATTGGAAATCCAATATTTAATTATATTATGTCATTTCCATTTATTGATATTGAAATAGGCTATGGAGGAACTAATGGGATTAAATTACCACAAAGTATACTCAAATCTAAAAAATATGATTTTAATGTATTTGTACTCTCAGCCATTGATTTAATATTTACAATATCATTAATAGAAAAACTATCTATCGGAACAGGAATTGGAGGAAATATACACATCTCATCCAACAAATCAAATTTTAAAAGCATGGAAGCGGGTTTTGGATTTAGAATTCCAATAGCTATTTTTTACGATATAACAGAAAATATAGAAATTGGATTTAAAATGGCACCTTCAATAGAATTTGTATCAAATCCACAATCTATCGCATACCATTATCTTTACGCAGGATTTAAAATAAATATCATAGGAGGAATGTTCATTAAATATTATATTTAAATACATAACCTAAATTATTCCCAACTACTATGAAAAAATTCACCCCTATTTGAATCTATTCTCTCAAAGCTGTGTGCACCAAAAAAATCTCTCTGGGCCTGAATTAAATTTGCTGGCAAATAATTAGTAGAATAAGAGTCTAGAAAAGAAAGACTTGCATAAAATGCTGGCAATGGTATCCCAATTTCACTGGCCTTTGAAACTATACGCCTTAAAGATTTATGATGATTCTTTATTATATCTAAAAAATAATCATCAAAAAGCAAATTAATAAGATGTGGATTTTTATCGTAAGCTAACTTAATTTTATCTAAAAAAACACTCTTAATAATACAACCTTCTCTCCAAATTAAAGAAATTTTTCCTAAATTCAAATCCCAAAGATAATTAGCTGATGCATTCTTAAGAATCATAAATCCTTGAGAATAAGCTAATATTTTAGCAACTAAAAGAGAATAATAGAGATCTAAAATCCAATCACTCAGATCAAATTCAACAAAGTCCACATCCATTTTAAGGATATCACTAGCAATTACTCGTTCATGTTTTAATATTGACAAAGACCTTGCAAACATAGATTCAAAAATCAAATTTGCTGGTACATTTAAATGCAAAGCTTCAATTGATACCCACTTTCCAGTACCTTTTTGATTTGCAACATCTAAAATTTTATCAATTAAATATTCATTATTCTCTTTATATTTTAAAATTTTAGATGTTATTTCTATCAAATAACTAGATAATTCACCTTCTGACCACTTATCAAATACTTCAGCAATTCTCAAATTATCTAAATTAAAAGCCCTCTTCATAAAAAAATATGCTTCACCAATAAGTTGCATATCGGCATATTCAATTCCATTATGAACCATCTTTACATAATGCCCAACTCCATCTTTACCCAAATAAGCAGAACAAACATCCCCCTCATTAGTCTTAGCAGCTATTTTATTTAAAATAGGTTCTATTAATTCATAAGCTTTTTTATTACCTCCATACATAAACGAAGCTCCAAATCTTGCGCCTCTCTCACCACCTGAAATTCCAAGCCCAACAAAATAAATATCCCTAGAAGATAATTCTTGCTCTCTTCTTATAGTATCTTTATAATAAGAATTACCACCATCAATAATAATATCGAATTTTTCAACAAAAGGTAAAATTTGCTCAATAACTTCATCAACAGCCGAATTTGATACCATTAAAATAATCTTTCTGGGTTTTTTTAAACTTCTAATAAAAGTCTCAATATCGCTTACACCACTAATTTTTTTATGAGAATTATTTGCAAGAAAAACTTCTGTTTTTTCATTATCCCTATTATAAACATAAACATTAAAACCATTATCGGCAATGTTTAATGCCAAATTACTACCCATAACTCCTAATCCATAAATACCAATATCCATTGCATTATCCCCTATCGTATTTTTTTCATAGAAAAATTATTTATTCATTATTTTTAGATTATGTTATATTATAAAAAAAGTAAAGATTAAACGAATACAAGATAGGAGAATTCTATGAAAAAACAATTTGATACAGAAGTCAATGATTTACTTTATTTAATCATACATTCTCTTTACTCACATAAAGAAATATTTTTAAGAGAATTAATATCAAATGCTTCTGATGCCATTGATAAACTTAAATTTTTAAACATCACAAATGAAAAATTTAAAGACATAAAATTAGATCCACGAATCGATATAAATTTTGATGAAAAATCCATCACAATAAAAGATAATGGAATTGGAATGAATAGAGAGGATTTAATTAGTCACCTCGGAACAATTGCAAAATCAGGCACTAAAGAATTTATTAACAACTTAAAAAAAGATGAAAAAAAAGCTGCAAGCCTAATTGGACAATTTGGTGTTGGTTTTTACAGTGCTTTTATTGTAGCAGACAAAGTTGAAGTTATAACAAAAAAAGCTCTAGATAATATTGCATATATTTGGTCTAGTGATGGAAAAACAGGATATGAAATCAATGAAACAAATAAAGATGAAAATGGAACTGAAATAATACTTCACCTTAATAAAGAGGGAACCGAATATGCTAACAAATGGAAAATTCAAGAAATTATAAAAAAATACTCAAATCATATAAGCTATCCTATTTTTATTAAATACAGAGAACCTATAATGAAGGATGGCAAACAAGAAGGATTTGAAGAGAAAGAAGATAAATTAAACGATACAACGGCTATTTGGACAAAAAATAAAAATGAAATCTCTAATGAAGAATATAATGAATTTTATAAAAATTTAACTTTTGATTATGAGAATCCATTAATTCATATTCATACAAAAGCCGAGGGAAGTATTGAATACACAAATCTTTTCTACGTTCCAAGTAAAGCTTCCTATGACCTATATTATCCAAATACTAAACCTGGGGTAAAATTATTTATAAATAGAATTTTTATTTCAGATTCTGCTGACAGCTTACTTCCAAATTACCTAAGATTTATAAAAGGAATAATAGATTGCCAAGACTTACCCCTAAATGTAAGTAGAGAAATTTTACAACAAAATAAAACATTAGCCAAAATAAAGGCATCTTCTGTAAAAAAAATACTTAGCGAACTTGAAAAATTAAGTGAAAACGACTCCACCAAATTCAATGAATTTTCTAAAGAATTTGGAAGATGCTTAAAAGAAGGGGTTTATTCCGATTTTGATAATAGAAATAAGCTAATATCTCTAATTAGATTCAAATCTTCTAATGTAAATGGATTTGTATCACTAAAAGAATATAAAGATAGAATGCCTGCAGAACAAAAAAGCATATATTACATCACTGGAGGCAAAGAAAATATTCTTAAAATCAACCCTATTGTAAATGCCTATAAAGATAGAGGATATGAAACTCTAATTATGGATGATGAGATTGACGAAGCTATTTTAAATTTCATAACAGAATATGAGGGCATTAAATTAAAAGCAATAAACAAAAATGAAACAAGTGATGAATTAAAAGATGAAAATTTCAAAAAAATAGAAGAAGAATTTCAAGATATACTGTCTAAAATAAAAGAAATATTAAAAGATCATGTTAAAGATGTTTCATTATCAGCAACCCTCATACAAGAACCATCAGCAATAATAATTGACAGCACTGATCCTACTTATCAAATGCAAAAAATCATGCTATCAATGGGACAAGAAGTTAAAGAAACAAAACCCATTCTTGAACTTAATCCAAACAACAAAATTATTCAAAATTTAAAAAATTTAGATGATACAACCTTAGAAAAAATAAGCATCATTCTTCTTGAAGAAGCAATAATAACTTCAGGACTGCCAAGCAAAAACCCAAATCAATTTATAAACATAATAAATGAAATGTTAGAAAAAAATATATAAATAAAAGTAAGTTCGCATACTCATGAGTATGCGAACTTACTTTTTAACTCTAAGAACTATATCTTTCCCCGCTTCAACAGGACTAGCTTGTAATATTTTAGTCTCAATATCTGCAGTTAAAGTAGTAGTAGAAGACACAACATATTCAGAATCATCATCAAGCTTGCCAAACACATACTCAATGCTTGAAACTTCATCAGAATTTGCAATAACAACAGGAGTAACTATTGACTCTGCATGGGCTTTTAAATACTCAAGATCAAGTCTAATAATAACATCACCCTGCTTAACACTCATACCTTCCTCAGCAACTCTTGTAAATCCCTTACCATTTAAATTAAGAGTATTAATACCAAAATGCACAAAAATTTCAATTCCCTCTTTGGTTTCAAGACTAAATGCATGATTAGTCTTAAAAATCTTACCAATATTCCCATCACAAGGCGCAACAAGTTCATTTCCAGTAGGCATAATTGCAATTCCATCACCAACTATTTTCTCAGCAAAAGCCTCATCTGGCACCTTATCAATTGAAACAACCTTGCCACTAACAGGTGCTATCAAATCTAAAGTAGCCACCTTTTTAAAAAACCCTAAAAATCCCATAAGTTAATCTCCTATATATTTATCTAAAAATTTTAAAGTCTCTGATTCTGATTTGCTATTTAAAACTTTAATTGCCAACTCATTCAAATCAGACATAGTATACTTTTTAAGTAAATATTTAATCCTAAGCGAAGCACTAGGAACCATACTCAAAGATTTAAATCCAAGTCCAATGAGAATTAAAGCTCCAGCTTCATCTCCTCCAAGTTCACCACAAACAGAAACATCAATACCAGCACTATGACCAGCATCAAAAACATTCTTAATCAATTTTAAAACAGCAGGATTATATTTATCATACAAATTTGATATTTTCTGATTACCCCTATCCACAGCCAAAGTATACTGAGTTAAATCATTAGTACCAATACTAAAGAAATCCAACTTATCAGCAAGTTCAGATGCTAATAAAGCAGCAGAAGGAACTTCTATCATACATCCAACTTCCAAATTTTCATCAAAAGGCAAGTTCCTAGATTTTAAATTTTCCTTGGCTTTATCTACAAAATAATTAATTATCTCAAGTTCTTCATACCTAGCAAGCATAGGAACCATAATCCTTATTTTGCCATAATGGCTAGCTCTAAAAATTGCATTAAATTGACTTTGAATCAAACTTTCATAATCCATATACATTCTAAGAGCACGATATCCTAGAAAAGGATTCTCTTCCTTTGGAAAATTAAAATATGGAATTTCTTTATCTCCTCCAATATCAAGAGTACGAATAGTAACAACACCTTTTTTTTCAATATTCTCAACAACCTTTTTATAAGCTTCAAACTGTTCATCTTCTGTAGGAGGCTTTAAAGACTCCATATACAAAAATTCTGTCCTAAAAAGCCCTATGCCATCAAGTCCATATTTATTAACATAAAAAATATCTGTTGGAGTTCCAATATTAGCCTTTAGAAATATTTTAATACCATCTTTTGTTACTGCATCTTGATTCTTCAATTCAAAAAGCTCTTTCTCATGCTCATTATATTTTAGTATCTTATGAGAATATTTATCAAGTTCACTAGATGAAGGACTACTAATAATTATTGAAGAGAGTCCATCAATTATCAACTGCTCACCTTCTTTAATTTTATCAATATCTAAAGGTGACATCACAAGAGCCGGAAGTCCCATTGTTCTTGCTAAAATAGCAGCATGAGAAGTTTCACCACCAACCGTGGTGATAAAACCCTTAACATAACTTAAATCAACCTGCATTGTATCAGAAGGTGTTAATTCTTCAGTAATTAACACCACATCTCTCTTAACCTCAGCAAGATCAACTACCTTATCTAAAATATTTGCAATAAGTCTATTTCTAATGTCTTTAAAATCAGAAGCTCTCTCTTTTAAATAAACATCTGCATATTCTTCTACACTTGCAATCAATTCTTTAAAAGACAGATAAACAGCATAAGCAGCGCCACAATTTTCATTCTTAATAAAATTTATAACAGACTCAGAAAGCTCATCATCTTCAATAATTAACATCTGTCCTTCAAAAATGCCTTCCTTATCAGCTCCAAGTTGAGATACAACCTTTCTTGTAAGGTCTCTTAAAACAGATATAGCCTTTAACTTAGCATCATTAAATTTTTTTATCTCACCATCAATTTGCGAAGAAGTGATTTTTGATTTATCAATTAATTTATCAAAATCTTTCTTTATAAAAAGTGCTTCTCCAATACCTATCCCTTTAGATATTCTTTTCCCCGATAAAGTCATATTAACCTTCCACACTTACTCTTTAAAAGATTCAATAAGTTCAACAAGTTCATTAACAGCTCTCTCCTCATCATCACCCTCAGCACAAACCATAAGCTTCTTACCATAAGATAATTCTAAAGTTTGCAATCTAAACAAACTTTTGCCGCTAACAGATTTTCTATCAGCTTCAATAGTTATATCACTAGCATATTCCTTAGCCTTTTTGACAAATGTTGATGCTGGTCTAACATGTAAACCATTAACAGCCTTAATTGTAGCCTCTTTTTTAACCATAAGCTTAAGCCCCTTATTTGAATAATTATTTTTTGATTAAATTACTAACAAATAAATATTATAATGCATAAAAACGATTTGATATATTAAATTCTATTGCCTTTCTATTAACAGTATTTTCAAGAACGATTAGGTGATGATGATGCTAATTTTTTAAGACTTAAAATTAGAAGCTGCGTCATATGCATTTGAGTATTGGACAAATGTTTCAAACTTCTCTCTTCCAAACTAAAATTTTTAACATCACGAATACTTTTATCTAACATTCTAAGAGAATCTTCAATCTCAATTAAAGATAAAGGTAAAGTTTTGTTTAAAAGTAAAACTTGAAAATCCCTTAAAGTAATAACCTTGTCATTATAAAATATTTTCATCAGAAAATCACTTATGATATTCCTTTTAACATTCAACAAAACACAAATAAAAATAATATTTATCTCGTCTAAAAAATTAAATGAAAAAGTATAATCAAATATCCTACTACAAAAACTCTTATTCCACAAATTTGTAATTGGAAATTTTAATTTGCTTAAAAATAAAACATGACGGTTTTGTATATAATCATCCCTATTAATGCTATAAGCATTATAAGTATAGTTTTTTTTAGTCAAAATATTCTTAAATTCAATTTGAGCATCAAGACTTAACAATAAAGGATATAAATCAAAAATTGTGTTTTTATAATAAAACCCATTAGCAATATTAATGCTATTTAGACATATTCTATCGTTTAACATTGAAATAAATTCATAAAATAAACGTGGAATATTTTTCTCTCCAAATTGCAAAATAGCATCATAAGTAACACATGGACCTATTTCCAAAAAATTACTTCTAAGAAAAATCTTATTAAACTTTTCTTTATTGTTTAAACTTTCTTTTAA
>NZ_LN609267.1:568279-576495 GCF_000825665.2 Borrelia crocidurae | reverse complement strand
TTATATAATTTTTTGAACCTTCCTGAAATAAACTAACAAGTGCATTAAAATTTTCAGGGTAATACACCTTCACACTACTCATTTTTTCTCTAATTCTTCCAACCGTAAATAAAGGTCTAAAAAGGTATTAACATCAAGACAATGACACTTTAATGTACTATAATATCCTAAAATATCAGTCCTAATTATAACCTTACGTTTTAAAAGATAATAAAATAATAATACATTGGATGAAAAACAACTGTCACAAAATCCAAAATCACTCTCCAACAAAACTTTAGTTAATGTATTATAAAAGGTTGTGTTCTCCAACCCCTCAACAGTAATAATACTACGCCCATTTAACATAAAAGCCGGTACTAAAGATGAATACACCGGTCTTAAATCCAAAAGAACTAATGAAAATCTTTTATTCATTCTTTCAATCAGATTTCTCTCCCCTGAATAAAAAACACTAATTAAAAGCTCTTTAGTACTCAAAGAAAGTCCAATACTCTTTGAAAGATTTTCTCCATTCAAATTAAAGCTAATTAGTATCAATTCTCACACTCCAATCATCTAAAATACTTTTAAGATCAATAGGTGTTTTACATATATCAAAATCAAAAGCTTGAATTAATGATGATCTTATTGCAGAAACAGATGCAATAAATAATACCCTAAAAGAAAAAATAAATTCGCCATCTTCAACAAACTCCAGTCCTACAGAATCAATAACATCATAAGTAATATTCCCAAAAACGTAATCAACTGCCAAACCAAAAATTGAAAATGCACGTTTGCTATTTACTCTAAGTTTATCAAATTTACCATTTTCAACAAAAAAATTAACATTACTAAATATAATATGAAAAGAATGTATTATTACATCAACTTCAAGAGAACAAGCAACATAAAACTTTGCATCTATATCTACAACAAAATTTCTACTAACTATAATTGGATATTCTTTTCTCCCCTCATCATCAATTACAACAGAAAGCTCTTCTTTCATAGTTAAAACTGCACTCTCAATAAAATAAGACTCCTTTAATAAGGAACAAGAAAATTCAATATCATCTTTGAAAGAATCAGCAACAAAAAAATTGACACAATTATAAGATAAATTAAAAGCTTTAGCTAAAACATTCTTCAAATAATTCACCAGATTAATATCTATAATTTTATAAGGAATAAATACATCCAATTTATCTTTATACAAATTCATAGAAATAGTTAAATTACCAATATCTAATAAAGCAAAATCTATATTAGAATCTAAATTTAAAAAGGCAAATCCTACGCCTTTTCTCTTAACATCTAAGACATTATATTCATTATTTAAACTTATAGAAGACGATTTGCGCATAATAGAATTTTTTAAATCCATCTCCTTAAAAAGCTTAAAAAAAATATTATATTCACTCTTCACATAACCAAGCAAATAATTGAGAGGTTCAAGTGATAAACTAACCGCAAGATTATAAAAATTCGAATAAATAAAACTATAAGCAGAAATTCCAAATAAAAAATAATTATCACAAAAAAAAATAGAATTACTATTAATAGATATAAGATTTTTCTGTAGTAGTACCTTTACAAAAAATAAATTACTAAAAATCTTATTAAGATAATTAAAATAAAATTTATATAAAAAGTTCAAGGGTCTATTAATTTTAAGCTCCAACATAATCTTATTAAGCCTATTTTCAATTGACAAGTAATTTACAACAGAAAATTTTAAATTTAAAGACTCTGCTATTAAAAAATGCCTTTTATAATAAATAACATTAACCTTAAGACCAAGTTTTTTAGAAATCACTATACCTTGCACAACAGCATTAAAGACAATGGGAAATAAAATATTAACACAATTATTATTAATAGAATTAATAATAATCTTATCTTTAGAAATACAAAAGTTATCACTAATAATCTGCTTAACTAATGCAATATTATCAAGATCAGCATCAATTATTAAATTATCATCACTAAAGAATACCTTAACTAAAATAAAGTCACTACAATAATTTAAATGATCAGAAAATTCATAATGCGAAGTATAAACTTTAAATTCATCTGATTCTTGAAGGTTCAAACTACAACAAATATCATTTTGTTCAATAGGTCTTAATTCAAAAATAACATTCGATTCTGCTTCTAATAAAGTATCTAGGTTATCAGAATATAAAACTAAAGGTACTTGCCCTTCAAAATCTATGTGATTATCAAAAAGTTTTAAATTAAATTCATGAGAATCAATGATATCAATAAATTTTAAGATAATATTATCTTTATAACTTATATTAAACACTTGATTTTTGTATTCATCTGACACCTTAAAATCTTCAATAATCGAATCTTTAATATTACAACAAACTGGCAAAGCCCAAACTTCATCCATATTTTCTAATTTCATAAAAAATTAAGTAAAACAAGAAGTTAAAATTCATAATTTCTCTTCTATTGGTATCATTATGGCACAATACCAATAAAATTACTATTGTAAATCAAAATATGACTTGATAACTAAATTATGTTATTCAACATATAAATCAATATGTACTAAATACTAAATTGTAATTTAAACTACAATAATCACAATAATAATTCATAATTATTACATAAATAATCTTATTTTCTTTTGATCAATTTTAAAAACTATGATAATATCAAAATTAAAATGAATATCAAATAATATTCATGAGGTTTAATGTTTATGGGTAAATATAAAAAAATAGCTTCCATGATCCATAAAATTTTTATGTTGATCTCGTGTACATTACTTTTTGGAGAACAAAAACAATACATAACCAAAGATTACATGTTCAACTATTCAACAATTTATATTCCTAGAGAAGATCTAAATGAAGATTTTAACAATCAAAATAATGAAGAAAAAACCATTTATTTCAAACAAAATAAAGTTTCAAAAGAAAATGATATACACACATTAAAAAAACAACTTAATAAACTTAGTTTCAAAGATTCATCACAAATCCAAATAGCAAATAACAGACAAATAAGAAATAACATCTTTACAAAAAATTCCGATTTCGAACAAAACAATATGGATGATGATTGGTTCATACAAAATATAGACAACTTAAAATTTAGAATTAAAAACTATGAAAAAAAAATAACAAACATAGAAAATCTTTTAAATGATACAAATATAGAATCAATCAAAAGAAAGAATGAAGAATATGCAATGCTAATTAAAAGTTTAAAAGAAGAAATTGAAAGAATAAAATATTTAATTAATACAAAAGAAAATTTACTAAATGATCCTTATCAAGACTCTTATCAAGCAAAAAACAATGATTATAATGATTACAATGAACAAAGATATGAAGATAATCAAAAAGAATATATACCAAATGAAAATTACAATTACCCACCCACAGAAAATATATACGATACATATATTCAAGAAAAAGAATATTCCAACTCAGAAAATACTATACTAAATGAACTTGATAGTAAAATCAATAACAACAAAGATTCCCTTAATAATCACACTCAAATATTAGGTAACCTTGATAATAAAATTAATAATAACAAAGATTCCATTAACAACAATATTCATAAACTAAGCGAGCTTGATAGTAAAATCAATAACAACAAAGATTCCCTTAATAATCACACTCAAATATTAGGTAACCTTGATAGTAAAATCAATAACAACAAAGATTCCCTTAATAATCACACTCAAATATTAGGTGAGCTTGATAGTAAAATCAATAACAACAAAGATTCCCTTAATAATCACACTCAAATATTAGGTAACCTTGATAGTAAAATTAATAACAATAAAGATTCCCTTAATAATCACACTCAAATATTAGGTAACCTTGATAGTAAAATTAATAACAATAAAGATTCCCTTAATAATCACACTCAAATATTAGGTGACCTTGATAGTAAAATTAATAACAATAAAGATTCCCTTAATAATCACACTCAAATATTAGGTGACCTTGATAATAAAATTAATAACAATAAAGATTCTCTTAATAATCACACTCAAATATTAGGTGACCTTGATAGTAAAATTAATAACAATAAAGATTCTCTTAATAATCACACTCAAATATTAGGTGACCTTGATAGTAAAATTAATAACAACAAAGATTCTCTTAATAATCACACTCAAATATTAGGTGACCTTGATAGTAAAATTAATAACAATAAAGATTCCCTTAATAATCACACTCAAATATTAGGTGACCTTGATAGTAAAATTAATAATAATGGAGAAATCCTATTAGCATTCCACCAAGAATTAACAAAATTCAAAAATGACCATGACAATGGCTTCAAAAATATTGAAAATAACTTACTTTCAATAGAAAAAATAATAAATTCACTAAAAAATAAGATTGAAGAAAACGAAGAATTATACAAAGAAAATAAAAATATAATTCAACAAAAACAAGATCAAATCAATATATTAGATAAAAGATTGACAAATAATGAAAATGACATTCTAAAACTTAAAGAAGGTTTAACAAAATATGTAAAAAAAGATTCAACAAAACATAAAAACAGAAAATCACAACAAATAACACAAGGCTCCTATCCACAAGATATACAAACAACAAATAAAAATGCCATAATAAAAAACGCTGAATTTAAGATATATCCAGATACACATTTAAATAATTATAATTTTAAAGTCCAAAGTAATGAATTTGATTTTAAAAAATCCAATGGATATTATATTGAAATAGAACCAACAAAAAATCTACATAGGGCAAAAGAAATTTACAAATTAATCCCAAAATATAATGTCAAAACTCACTTTATTAATCCATCACTAAAACATAAAGAAAAATTTTTTCGCAATTTAATAAAAGTAGAATACACAAATGATATAAATACTCTATACAAAAACTTAGCATCGGAATTTAGAAACGTAAGAATAATAAAATAAGTTTAATCATCTAAATTGACTAAATTTTTAATATCAAAAAGACTAAGAATTTTAATGCCCAAATTATTAGCTTTTTTTAATTTTAATCCAGGACTTTTCCCAACAAGTAAAAAATCTAAATATCTACTAACTGAACTGCTAAAAATAGCACCTTTTTTAGTAATTTTATCAATAAGAACATGTCTGGAATACTCATCAAAAGATCCTGTTATACAAAATTTTTTACCAAATAAAAAAGAAGAATCTACAACACAATTCATACTATCTTCTTGCATCTTAAATCCTAATTCCTTAAAAAAGTTAAATTTATCAAGGATAATCTTATCATTAAAGGCTCTAATAATATTGAAAGCTATTCTTTCTCCTATCCCTTTAATATCTAAAAGTTTCACAAGTGCATTTTTATTATCTTGACAAAGCAAACTAATTGCATCAAATGAATTTAAATTATTGTTGATTAACAATAATATTGTATTAATTCCCAGATCCTTAATGCCCATAGCAAGAAGTAATTTTTTAAACGGTCTATTTTTACTCTCTTCAATAGAACGCTTTAACTTATTTACCCTTTTAAAATTAAATCCCTTAAAACCAATAAGCCTATCAAAATCAAATGTATAGAGATCTATTTCTGAAGATATAAAATTCATATTAAAAAGAAATTCAATTGTTTTTTCTGAAAGTCCCACAATATTCATACATTTTTTACTACAAAAATACTTTATATGTCCCATAATCTTCAAAGGACAATGTATATTCACACAAAAAAGATGTGCACCCTCTTTTATTAAAGACTTTTCACATGAAGGGCAATAATTTGGAATTTTAAAATTACCAACAGAAAGTTTTTCTACAACCAATTCAACGGCAGGAATTACATCTCCACGCCTTGAAATTGCAACAACATCTTTAACATTTAAACCAATAGAATCTATGTAATTCTGATTATGTAAACTGGCACTGGTAATAAAAGCTCCTGCAATAAGTACTTTCTCTATATTTGCAACAGGAGTAATTTTACCACTACGTCCAACCTGAACAACTATATCAATTACCTTACTAACAGCTCTCAAAGACTCAAACTTATAAGCAATTGACCATTTAGGATGATGAGAAGTATATCCCAAAACATCTCTTAAACGAAAATCATCAACCTTTAAAACAACACCATCAATCTCATATTCAAAACGCTCTCTCTGTTCTTCTATTTCCTTTACATAATTAATAATATTTTCTCCCAAGTTTTTACCACAAAAAAACTTACAACAAGGATTAAGTTTAAAACCAAACTGGTTAAGCTTATCAAAAGCATCATGATTAGTATTTAATTCCAAACTGGAATATAAAATATCATAAACAAAAATATCTAAGGGAAAGTTAACAACTTCTCTACTATTTATTCTTCTCAATATACCTGAAGTCAAATTTCTAGGATTAATATAAGAATCATCTAATGTATGATTTATTTCCAAAAAATCTTTTTTGGTAATATAAATTTCACCTCTCAATACCAATTCAACCCGTTCTCCAATGCATAGAGGAACATTCTTAATTGTTCTCACATTTTCAATCACATTATTACCAAATCTACCATCGCCCCTGGTTAAAGCTTTCTCAAGTATTCCATCTTTATAATAAAGAACAATTGAACATCCATCTATTTTAGGCTCAGCTGAAATTCCCATATCAAATCCCAAATTAGAACCTTCTAAACTCATTTTCTCAACCCATAATGATAATTCTTTAACATCATAGGTCTTCTCTAAACTCAATATAGGATAAGAATGTTCAATTTCTTTAAAATCATTTAAAAGATCACTTCCAAATTTAAGCGTAGGAGAATCTAAAGTTTTATATTCAGGATACCTATTCTCCAAATATTGAAGTCTCAAAAGAGCTTTATCATAGGTAACATCGCCCACAGTAGGTGACGAATCAACATAATATTCCCTATCCCATTTTTTAATGGCATCCCTTAAAGATGAAATTTCATCTTTTATATCTTTACCCATAATTTAACATCAACCCCATTACAAAAACCACAATATAATTTTACAAAAAAATATAAAATTTCCATACGGATCACTTAGTAATAAATCTATTTATCCTAAAATTTAGAGTAAATATAAAATAGATTATATCTTTCTTTATTAAATGATTTTTAATACTCGATTATGTTAAAATTAGGTGAAGGAGTATGGAAATTGGAAGAAAATAAAAAAGCTTTAATAGTTGATGATTCTATTTTTATGCGTAAAAATTTAATTAAAATACTAAAAAATTTAGGATTCAATGAGTTTTTAGAAGCAGAAGATGGTATTCAGGCTATTCAGGAATTTAAAAAACAAGAAACACTTCATCTAATAACTCTTGATATAACTATGATGGGCATGGATGGAATTACAGCACTTGAAAAAATAAATGCACTTAACAAAAAGCTTGAACGTAAACTAAACATATTAATGGTCACAGCACTTGGAAAACAAGAACTTATTGCAAAAGCCCTACAACTTGGAGCAAAAGGATATATTACAAAACCTTTTAGAGAAGAACAGATAGCAGAACAAATAAAAACATTAAATTAGGAGAAAATCCTTGCTAAGAAAAGAAGATATTTACAAAAAAACACAAGTCAACACATCAAGTTCAATATCAATATTAGTAATGCTATATGAAAAAGCAATACAAGATTTAGAAGTTGCTAAAGAATTTTATAAAAATAAAGACCCAAACAGCACAACAAAAGCTGATGAAAAAGTTTATCATGCACAAGATATTATTATAGAATTAATGTCTACACTAAATTTTGAAGATGGTGGAGATATTTCAAATAACCTATTCTCAATATACTCCTTTTTAAATAAAACATTAGAAAGTGTTACATTAGAAAAAAATATAGATAATATCCAAGAAGTCTTAAAGCACCTCAAAAATCTTCACACAGCTTGGAAAGCATTACTTAAAAAAGATAATAATATTATCATTAAAAAGAAATTAGGAATAAATATTGTCGGATAATACAAATGTAATCTTAAAAAAATATTTACAAGATCTAATACTTGAACTAAAAAAATTAAAAGCTATCTTAGAATTTGAAAATACAAAAATCACTCAAGGAATAATAGATATATTAGAAATCACAAATCCTAAAAAAGATCTAATTGTAAATTCAATCAACAACTATTATACAACTATAAATTCATGGTTAAAAACACAAGAACAAATACAAGAAGAAATTAACAAATTAATTAAAGATACTTTATCATTAAAAGAAATGATATACACTCCTTTATGAAAATAC
>NZ_LN609267.1:564856-568248 GCF_000825665.2 Borrelia crocidurae | reverse complement strand
AAAAAAAGCAATACCAAAAATACAATTTTTCAAAAGTTCATTTAATCATAAAGAACCAATTTTATTAGATGTTATAATATGAAAGAAATTTACTTAATAGATGCATTAAACATAATTTTTAGAAACTATCACGTTATGAAAAACAATCCTTTAACAAATAGTAAAGGAGAAAATGTCAGCGCATTTATTGGTTTTTTTAAAACTCTTTTTTTTATCATAAAGGAAAAAAAACCAGAAAATCTAATTGTCACTTTTGATTCAGAAACACAAACATTTAGACAAAAACAATACCCAAGTTACAAAGCAACACGAGATGCTCCTCCAGACAACCTAATTCCACAAATTCATTGGATAAAAGAAGGATTAATAAAAGCAAATATCCCAATGTTTGAACTACAAGGATATGAAGCTGATGATCTTATAGCTAGTTTTACAAAAAAGGCAGAACAAAACAATTACTTGACTTATATTATCTCTCCAGATAAAGACTTATTACAATTAATATCAAATCAAACCAAAATATTTAAAATTGAAAATAGTAGCTTTTTAGAAATGAACAATGATTATGTTATAAAAAAATTTGGAATAAATAAATCTCAAATCAAAGACTATTTATCCATTGTTGGAGACCCCTCAGACAACATCCCAGGAATTAAAGGAATTGGACAAAAAGGTGCTGCTAAATTATTAAATGAATTTCACACATTAAATGGAATATATGAAAACTTATCTTTAATAAATAATAAATACAGAGAAATCTTACTAAGAGAAAAAGAAAATGCTTTTTTAAGTTATAAACTTATAAGTCTTGTAGAAGATCTAGAATTACCATCACTTGAAACATTTAGACTAGAAAATTTAAAAGAAGATATTATTTTACTATTTGAAGAATATTCTGCAACAACCCTCATTAAATCTTACAAATCTCTATTAAAGAAAAAAAATATTATAAATACAATGCAAAAATCAATCTTTGATATCAATAAAACAAAAGCAAATAAAGAAAATACAAAAGATTTACAATCAACAACATTATATGCAAATACTCTTAAGACAATACAAGAAGAAAATGTCAGATATAAAACAATATTAAAAAAAGAAGAACTGGATTTACTAATAGAACAACTAAAAAAAGCAAGCTATATAGCAATAGACACAGAAACAACTTCTATTAATGTTTACGAATCAAATATAATTGGAATTTCAGTTTCATTTAAAGAATTTGAAAGTTACTATATTCCCATAGAAACCAAAGAAAAAAATTCTATTGGAAAAGAGTACATAATACAAAAATTTAATGAATTGTTTAACTCAAAACCAAAATTAATTGGTCAAAATTATAAATTTGATTACAAAGTACTAAAAAGACATGGATTTAATGTCATCTCTGCATATTTCGATACAATGATAGCAGCATATGTTATTGATCCAAACACAAAAGTATCTCTTGACTTTTTAGCAGCAAAATATCTAATGCATAAAAACATTAAATACGAAGAAATAGTACCACAACATAGTACTCTTAAAGATATACCACTTGAAATAGCATCCAACTATGCTGCTGAGGATGCTGACATTACCTTCAGATTATTTAATATCTTGAGAAAAAAGCTCAAAGAAGACAATCTTGAAAGCCTAATGAAAAACATAGAAATGCCATTTAGCAATGTCATTATAGAAATGGAAGAAAATGGCATTTACCTTGACAGCAATTACTTAACACAATATGGCCATGAACTTGAACAAGAATTAAAAACAATTGAGAATGAAATAATACAAAGTATAGGCATTGAATTTAATCTAAATTCAAGCAAACAATTACATACGATTTTATTTGAAAAATTAAATATTATAGTACCAAAAAATGTTAAGCAAGATTCAACAGATATCAAGGTGCTAGAGACAATAAAAGATCAGCATGAATCTATAGAAAAACTCATAAACTACAGACAACTTGCAAAACTAAAAAATACATATACTGATAATTTAATAGAATTTATAAACGAAAAAACAAACAAAATACATACAAACTTTATGCAAACAAAAACAGCAACGGGACGAATTTCAAGTACTGCACCCAATCTCCAAAACATACCAATCAAAAATGAAAGAGGAAGAAAAATAAGAGCAGCATTCAAACCTACTAAAGGCAATATTTTCATATCTGCAGATTATTCACAAATAGAACTTGTAATATTAGCACATTTCTCAGAAGACGAATCACTAATTGAAGCTTTTACACATAAAAAAGATATTCACATACAAACAGCATCAAAACTCTTTAAGGTAGATGAAGCCAACATAACACCTTCAATGAGAAGAATAGCAAAATCAATTAATTTTGGAATAATTTATAGAATGTCAGCTTTTAGACTTTCACAAGAGTTATCCATTAAAAGAGAAGAAGCACAAAATTTCATCGATTCATATTTTAATCTTTATTCTAAAATAAAAACTTTTATACAAAATCAAATAGATTTTGTAAAGCAAAATGGATACAGTGAAACCCTTTTAAAGAGAAGAAGATATATAAGAGAAATTAATAGTCAAAATTATTTAGAAAGAACAGGTGCTGAACGAATGGCAATAAATAGTATAATTCAAGGAAGTGCATCTGATATAATGAAAATCGCAATGATTAAAGTATATAATGAATTTAAAAATAACAATCTAAAATCAAAAATACTCTTACAAGTACACGATGAAATGTTAATTGAATCACCAGAAGAAGAATGTGAAAAGGCACAAATAATAATAAAAGAAATGATGGAAAATGCTTATCCTTTAAAGATTCCTTTAAAAACAAATATTGAAACTGGAAAATCATGGGGAGACATTCATCAATAATTGGAATAACTGGTAGAATATCAACCGGGAAAGACACTGTGTCAAAAATCATTAGTAACGAATATGATTTTTATGAAATTAATGCAGATAAAATAGGTCATATCATTTTAGAAGAAAAAAAAGATACAATAATTAAAACTTTTGGCAATAAAATATTAAATNNTATAAATGAAATAGACAGAATAAAACTTCGCAATATAGTCTTTTATGATAAAGAAAAGCTACAAATATTAGAAAAAATAACACATCCCATCATACATAAAAAAATAGAACAAATAATATTAACAAAAAAGTCTAACAAAATTATAATCAATGCCGCACTACTTTTTAAACTAGACCTTGCAAAATTTTGTAAACACATATTTATAATAAAAGCAAACGATGAGATAATAAAAAATAGGCTAAAATTAAATCGCAATATTGATGACAAATTAATTATAAACATACTTAAATNNNNTATAGAACCTTAGGGAATAAAGTTTATTTCTTAATCAAAAATAATAAATAATTACTTAATAATAAACAACCTTTTATCTTATATATTC
>NZ_LN609267.1:563648-564848 GCF_000825665.2 Borrelia crocidurae | reverse complement strand
AATTAGGGCTAAGATGAGAGAGGTAACATAATGAGAGATTTCAATAACAATAATAACAAAGGATTCTTAGTAGCATTAACTTCAATTGTAACTGTTTGTGCAATTATATTTCTTGGAATAATTATTTTTTTCCCAAATAAAAATTTGGCCTCTGACATTGCAGGCAAAAATATTATTTTGCAAGAAACAAAAAATGAAAAATCTACAGAAAATGAAAATAATAAAGATACTCTATCAATAACTGACAAACCAAATGAAATCATAATTGACCTTACAAAAACCAATAAAGAAGATACAAATTTCAATAATAATATGGATAAAAATAATAAAGAAATTATTCACAAAAAAGAAGCACAAATTGTAAAACCAAATATACCCAAAAAAACACAAACACAAGCAAAAACACTCAAACCAAAAAAAATGAATGCAAAGGCAAGTCAAGAAATCAAAAAAAAACAAAATTATAATAAACTTGAAAGCAAATATGATCCTCAAAAGGAATATTATATACAATTTGCATCGCTCTCAGATCCAATTACTGCTGACAATAATATCCAAGAACTAATGAAATATAAAATAAATGCAAAAATATATTCAGCAACAATAAATGACAAAGACACCTATAGGGTCAGATCTGGACCATATAAAACTATATCAGAAGCAAAGATTGATCTTCAAAAAATATCAAATTCAAATGAATTTAAGGATGCTTACATATTAACTATTAACAAATAGATTAAAATTAGAAACATAATTATGATATTTTTCCAAATAAATATCATGCATATTGGCATTAAAGGACACAATACGCTTTATTTTAACAAGTTTTTTAAATGCATTCTCTAAATTATCAAATTCTTTCAAACAACAAAAGGCCAAAATTGCATTACCAGCAATCTCAGAATGTTTAAATTCAAAAATTTTTAAATCTTTCCCAATAATATTAGCTTTAAGCTTATTTAAAAATAAATTATCTGAATTAGTCCCACTTACAAAAATATCTAAGATATCTCTTTTACAAGACTTAAGATTAAGCATCCTATTATAAAATGAAAAATAAGAAGACTCAAGAATTGCAATTCCTATCTGTAAAGGATCATCTAACTTTCCCACAATGCCTTCATTTAAATTATTCTTTATTTGTGNATCAAAATTAAAATATAATCAAAAACCAAGAGTTATTATAGATAAAACATCACC
>NZ_LN609267.1:549400-563634 GCF_000825665.2 Borrelia crocidurae | reverse complement strand
GGCGTATATATTGCAGAAATTTTTTCAAGAAATTCTCCAAATGATTTCTCCTTCTGAAACAATCTATCTTTAAGCAATTGCAATAAATATCCAGAAGGAACTATTCTTCCAATAATAAACAAATTATCTAAGAAATAAGGATATATCAAAGAAAAATCTAATAAATACGTATCTGAGACAAAATTAAAACCTTCGCTAGTACCCATTCTATTTGATACTATTCCAGAAAAAAAAGCTCCACTTCCAATAAGAACACTTAAATAATCAATTCCAGCATTAATTACATTAATGCCACTATTAATACCAAATTCAATACTAGCACGCTTAGTAACCTGCCCAACAATTTCTCCCATTCTTAAAAAAGGAGGGAATTTACTTGTATCAAGATTATATTCTTTAAGTTCAATATCATTCCAAATAAAAGGAATATAAGACAAACTAGGATAGCTTGTAACCAAATTACCTGTAAGTAAATAAATTAAATATTCAAAACACGAAACGAAATATCTAACTTTATCATAAATTCCTCTCTCAAATGTACTAAGAACAAAGGGCAAAAAAGTTGATTTTCCTTTATAATTTTTAACTACTTTAGAAGAATTCCAATGCAACACTTCTAAAGGAATTAAATTTGAATCAAGAGCTATTAAACATGGAGAGATACCACTAATAGAAATACAATCAATTTTTCTATACATAAAATGAGACATTATTTTCTTTAAAGCAAAGATCCATATTTTATAATCAAAATTTTCAGTATTTGCTATTCAAATAATAATCAAAATAATTCATACAACACTCTAAAATCCCATAATGAGAATTGATTAAAGCAGATTTTAAAGTACTAGTACCAACATCAATACTGAGTACATTCATAAAATTAACTCTTAGAAATTAAATTTTGAATGTCATGGCTTCTATCAAGAATTCTTTGCAAACTAACTCTATTATGCATTGCAAAAATTGCACCTGCAAAAAGATGTGCAACATTAGCTTCATAGTACCAAGGTTTACTAAGAAGTTTATCATCATGATAAACAGCATTTGTTCCAATTATCTTATAAAAATAACCTTCCTCATAGGCTTTATCAAAATACCTAATGGCATCTCCATTAAAAAATGGTAAACTTACTGCACATATAATCTTTTTAGCTCCCATACTTTTTAACAATTTCACTGCTTTAATAAAAGTACCACCAGTAGCCAAAATATCATCACTCATAAAAACATTTTTACCCTCAACATCTCCCAACAATTTAGTAACAGAAATGTTTGAATCAGTAACATTATGTGTTACCTTTGAGTAATCTCTCTCTTTATAAAGCAAAGCCAAGGGTCTCTTAAGATTAGATGCAAAAAACTTATTTCGATTAACAGCTCCTGTATCAGGAGATACAACTACTAAGTTAGAATCTCTAATATCTATAAGCTCAGCTAAAGCATCAAAAATTTCATAAGACGCATTCAAATTTTCAAAATACGACTTTCTAAAGACATTTTCAATAGCCTTTGAATGAATATCCAATGTTAAAATATGTTTTACTCTCAATTCTTCCAAAAATCTTCCAAAAAGACTTGCTGTTAGCCCTTCTCGTGAATGTTTTTTATCTTGCCTTGAATAAGGATAAGAAGGAACAATAACACTAACAGAATTGGCCTTAGCCTGCATGCACGCGTCTACTGTAGTCATCAAATTCATCAAATGATCATTAACTGTCATCACTACTTCTTCATTATTATTTACAGTAACTGGATAAGTATTAGAAACATCTTGTACAATAAAAATATCTTTATTTCTGATAGTTTTTAAAATCTCTGACTTAAACTCACCATTAGCAAATTTAACAAAATTTACAGGAATTTCCATAGTCTCATCAAACCTTAAATTAGAAAATTCAAGTCCCTCTAAAAAAGGAGATAAAATTCCTTCAAATTTTAAAACATCTTCCTTTGAACAATTAGAAGTTTGCGAAATTTGTTCAATAATTTTATTCTCAGCATCTAAAAATATTGTATTAAGTTCTGCCATTATTTTTTCTGCAAATACCCGACCTCCAGGACATGCAATAATTCCTATTGACTTTTTCATAAGCAAGCTCAATGTTAAAACTCCCTATTCAAACAGAAAATCTTTACTTTATTGTACATTAATATAAATAATTCATACAAGTTTAAAAAAATTTTCAAAAATAACAATCTCTATTACAAATAAAAAATACCCAAATTCTATCAATATTTATTAAAAATAAGAATTGACTATATAATGTCCTAAACAACGCCAAACTCAAGACCTACACCAAATTTAAAATCAGAAAATTTATTATTCTGAATATTCCAACAATAATATCCTTCAATTGTCAAAAAAGCACATGTAGCTCTTGCTCCCAAATCCCAACCAAAAATTCCAAATTCAGCTAAAATAGAATCTTGGATAGCAGTAGCAATATTAACCCTAGGTCCAGTAAAAAATGTAACAGCTCCTATAAAGAAATCTAATCTTGTATAAAATTTAGGTTCAATAGCTGAAACAAATGAAATCAGATTATGCAATCGTCCTTTACTATTAATACTTCTAAATACATTAAAATCAAGTCCAAGTTCAAAACCAAGTGAACAAAAATCATCAAATTTTGCTCCCATTTGCACGTATCCTCCATAAGTCAAACCTGATTTAGAAATATTAACCATATCTGCAAAATTTCTAATAATCTTAGCTTTCTTTAAAATAGACATAGTGCTTTCAAGTTCTCTACCCACATCCAAAGCTGTTTTATAAAAATTTGAAATAGTGCTAACTGGAAAATCAAATCCAAAACCTAAGTTAAGTTCAAAATCAACACTTGACAAAACATTTACTGTAACAAATATCCACAAACTTAAAAACAAAAATTTTATTTTCATGACATTAAACCCTCCAAAATATCTAAATGAATTTACACATTAAGATCATGGAATATAGACATCAAAAGTAGTAAAAAAAGATCTCTAACCCTAATCCTTTAAAATAGAAGAAACTATATCACTAGCATTAGAAGGCACAGAATATTTAAATTCTTGATATTTTAAGATATATTTCTTCGCATTTTCCATGTCCTTATTTAAATGATAAATATAAAAAACATTAAATAACGCTTCTTGATTAGCAGGCGCTATTTCTAAAGTCTTTAAATATAATTTTAAAGCCTCTTCCAAATTATCTTTCTTGAAAAATAAATAGGCTTTCAAATTAATTAATAAAATATTATCTTTATCATTCTCCAATAAAGATCCAAGCTTTAATTCGGCCTCTTCATATCTCTTTAAATTAACGTAAGCCAAAATAAAATTGTAACCAGAAGCAGCATTTATATTAGAATCAAATTTAATAGCTTGTTCATAAAGCTCAACAGATGTTTGATTATTACCAAGTTCTTCATTTAACTTTGCAAGCTTATAATACTCATCTGCTATAGTTTGATAATCTTTATCAAAAGTTTTACAAGACAAAACAAAATAGAGTAGACAAAAGAACAACCCCTTATACATTAAAGCAAAACCTAACACTAGCTTAAAAGCTAAATTAATAACATAGATAGCAACTATAGATATACATCATCAATAAAAAATATTTACATATCTATATACCCACAAACAATGATGCTATTATCTAAATAATTATTGGTATTTCAAACCCAAGCCCAACTCTTAAGTCTCTATATTTAAAATCATTAATAGAAAATAACACTGATGATTCAAAATTAAGAAAAGCTAACCTTAATCTCAGACCCGTTTCAATAACACTAAAAGGATTGGTTATCTTATTCTTACTTGCTAAATTTCCCACATAAATAGGATCTACAACTAAAGACTTATCACCAAAACCTGAAAACAGAGTAGCTGCCAAATAGTAAATATCATATTTAACAAACAATCTTGGCATAATGCCCATTCCCAACTTAACAGGATAAGAAGATTCTAAAAGTCTTAAATGTGGCACAATAAGCCTTCCAAGATTCATCCCAAATCCAAGTTCGAAACCATAATAAAAATCACTTTGAAAAATAGGAAGTCCAACTTGAAAATAACCTTGAAATCCGCTACTAAACAAAGGTGAAAATTTCTGTCTCAAAGCATCATTCAAATTAGTTCCAGGAGTGGAAATTTCATTCCATATCTTCATCAAGTCATCTTGATTATAGACTCCAAATTCATTTAATTGAGCAAACAGAGAATCCTTAAGACTAAGAGCCTGTTTTGCAGTATTTTCTAGATCTACGATAAGCTCTTTCAAATGCGAGCCACTTTCACCTAACTTCTTAAAAGTACCGTTGCGATGTAATTTACGCAATTCACCTACAAATGATCTCAAATCATGAGTACTATTTAAAAGCGGCCCAAGTCCATCAAGATCAGAATCATCCATACTTCCTACCTGTGCAGTACCATTTTTCCTTTTTTTATACAATTGAACAAAAAGAGATAAACTTTTTTGGAAAGAATTATGCAACTTATGTGCACTATTTTCAAATTCTTTTATCTGATTAAACAAATTAACCCTAATATTTTTCAATATAGGAAACAACTCAGAACTCATCAATTTATCCAATATTGTACCTGTTTTTTTCCCAAAAAAAGAAAGTGATTCAAGACTAATTTGTGTACTAAATCCTGCTGAAAAATATATCACTTTTGCATAAGATGTACTAAAAAGTGAAACTAATAATAATGTTATAAAAATTAATTTTTTCCCCATCTCTTACAAGCCCCCCATAAAATAAGTAATAGGCCACCAAATAACTTAAATTACATGATAAACTTTATTACAAAAAAAAGCAAATACAACCTTTCCTTCTTTAAAGAAACTATAAAGTAACATAATTGAAAAAAAAGATTTCTATACTAAGAAGGATTTTCATAACAAATCCTTCTTAGCCAATTAAAAAATAAACTTAAAATCTAAAGCCTTTCTTGATCATACTTGTTAAATATATGTTCGGTTAAATATTTCCCAACTGATTTTTTTTCTTGTACAAGTTTAGATATTATGTTAAAATGTCTTGGCTCAATTTTAAAATACTTATAAGCTCTTCCGTCTTTAAAAAATACAGAAAGTTCAGACAAAGCAGAATCATAATCAACCTGACATATCTTACTCAATTCATGAGATATTGTTAAAGTATTCAAACTTATATCCTCCAATAGTTATTCTTAGGAGTATAAAATATAAAGTAAAGAAAGAGTAAATTCATTAAATAATGTTAAGTATTTTTAATCAATAAAATCAAAATTTACTAAATGATATATTCCTTATAATTAAATGTATACGTTTAACACAACTTAGTCAAGCAAATCTCAATATAACAAACTTTCTTTACAAACTAACTTTTATAAAACTATAAAACAAATATAATACCTAACAAAAAAATAAAACAAAATAATTCTTAACATCAAAAATCTTGTAATAACTTAATAAATAACATTAACACTCTCATAGTTTATACATTAGATAATGTATGTAAATGTTAATATGAAAACTTTTGTCAAACAAAATCAATTAAGAATAGAAACATACCTAATTTATACTTCAATTAAAGTTATTTACTTATCTTAAAATAAAACTCTCTCAAGTCAAAGGCAACTTGAAGAGTTTAAAATAGACTTTTCTAAAAAAATCATGTAGAATACTAAAGACAATTAATGTTCTAAGTAATACACGCTCAGGAGGAAAATATTCCATGGACTACAAAAAATTGCGCAACATAGGTATTAGTGCCCATATCGACTCAGGAAAAACCACACTTACAGAACGTATTCTATTTTATTGTAACAAAATTCACGCTATTCATGAAGTTAAGGGAAAAGATGGTGTTGGAGCAACAATGGATTCAATGGAACTTGAAAAAGAACGAGGTATCACAATTGCATCAGCCGCAACTCATGTTGAATGGAAAAATCATCCAATCAATATTATTGATACTCCGGGTCACGTTGATTTTACAATTGAAGTTGAACGTTCACTTAGAGTTTTAGATGGAGCAATACTTGTTCTTGATTCCGTTGCAGGTGTCCAATCTCAATCAATTACAGTTGACAGACAATTAAAAAGATATAATGTACCACGACTTGCTTTTGTGAATAAATGTGATAAGACCGGAGCAAATCCTAGTAACGTAAAAGATCAACTTAAAGATAAACTTGGCTTAAATTCAGTTTTAATGCAAATTCCAATTGGACTTGAAGATAAACACATGGGAGTTGTTGATCTTGTTGTTATGAAAGCCTATTACTTTGAAGGTAAAGATGGAACAGAAATTATAGAAAAAGAAATTCCTGCTGAATTGTTAAATGAGGCTGAAGAAAAGCGCAAAATAATGCTTGATGCCTTATCTGATTTTAATGATGAACTTATGGAACTACATATGGAAGGAAAAAATGTGGCTCTTGAGACAATATACGACGCAATTAGGACAGGAACCTTATCTTTAAAACTTTGTCCAGTATTTATGGGTTCTGCATATAAAAACAAAGGGGTACAACTTTTACTTGATGCTGTAAATAAATTTTTACCTTCACCTCATGATATTCAAAACATAGCACTTGACTTAAATGCAAATGAAAAAGAAATTAAACTTAAAACTGACGAAACATTACCAACTGTAGCATTAGCTTTCAAACTAGAAGACGGACAATACGGACAATTAACTTATGTCAGGATATATCAAGGAGTTTTAAAAAAAGGACAAGAATTAATAAATTCAAGAACTTCTAAAAAGTTTAAAGTTGGAAGACTCATTAGAATGCATGCCAATAATACTGAAGACATTGAATTTGGAAGCAGTGGCGATATTGTAGCTTTATTTGGGATAGAATGCGCATCAGGAGATACATTCTGTGATCCTTCTATTAATTACTCAATGACATCAATGTATATCCCAGAACCAGTAATATCCCTATCAATCAAACCCAAAGATAAAAAATCAGCCGACAATATGGCGAAAGCTCTTGGACGATTTACTAAAGAAGATCCTACATTTAAAACTTATGTAGATAATGAATCAAAAGAAACAATAATACAAGGAATGGGTGAATTACACTTAGAAGTTTATATTGAGAGAATGAAACGAGAATTTAAAGCCGAAGTTGAAACAGGAATGCCCCAAGTAGCATATAGAGAAACCATTACAGAAAAAGCAGAATTTAATTATACTCATAAAAAACAATCAGGTGGTGCAGGTCAGTTTGGAAGAGTTGCCGGATTTATGGAACCACTTGATACAGAAGAACAAACTTACGAATTTGTCAATCTTATAAAAGGTGGAGTAATTCCAACAGAATATATTCCATCATGTGATAAAGGATTTCAAAAGGCTATGGAAAAGGGAACCTTAATTGGATTCCCAATCGTTGGAATCAAAATTACAATTAATGATGGACAATACCATATTGTTGATTCATCAGATATTGCATTTCAATTAGCAGCAATTGGAGCATTTAGAAAAGCTTATAATAAGGCAAAGCCTACAATACTAGAACCAATCATGAAAGTAACTCTTGAAGGGCCAACAGAATTCCAAGGAAATATGTTTGGCCTACTCAATCAAAGAAGAGGAATAATTTTAGGTTCTTCTGAAGAAGGCACTTTCTCAAAGGTCGAAGCCGAAGTACCGCTAAGTGAAATGTTTGGATTTTCAACTGTTTTAAGATCATCTACACAAGGAAAAGCTGAATTTTCAATGGAATTTTTAAGATATGGTAAAGTTCCAAATGCAACATTTAATGAACTATGTAAAAAATTTAACGAACAAAACAATAAATAAGGAGGAATAATAATGCTTGAATTAACGCAAGATAAACAAGAAATAAAAATAAAAAATAAATTTTTGGCTCATGTTTTTGGATTAATGTCAGTTGGGCTTTTAATATCTGCAATCTTTGCATACACAACATCTGAAAATGCAATAGTTAGAGCCATAATATTCACAAATCCAATGTCATATGTAGCCATAATACTTATACAATTTGGGTTTGTTTATGCAATAAGTGGTGCAATTAATAGAATATCAAGTGGAACAGCAACAGCTCTTTTTCTCATGTATTCAGCTTTAACAGGAGTAACACTATCTTCTATATTTATGATATATACTCAAGGTTCAATATTTTATACATTTGGAATTACTTCTTTAACTTTCCTTGCAATGTCATTTTATGGACACACAACAAGTACAGATCTTACAAAAATGGGTAGCTATTTTATGATGGGATTATGGGGCATCATCATCGCATCTATACTTAACATGTTCTTTAGAAGTTCAGGGCTTAATTTTCTAATCTCAATTTTAGGTGTCATTTTATTTACAGGATTAACAGCCTATGATGTTCAAAATATTTCTAAAATGGATAATATGTTAGAAGATGGTACTGAAATCAAAAATAGAATGGCAGTAGTAGCTTCTTTAAAACTTTACTTAGATTTCATAAATTTATTTTTATACTTACTAAGATTTTTGGGACAAAGAAGAGATTAAAATTTAAATGTAAAATAAAAAATGAATGCTTAAAATAAAAATAAGCATTCATTTTTAGGAGAAACATTGAGTATAGACACCCTAGAATTTGAAGAAAACAGTACCCAAAATGTCATAAAGAGTAATTTTAACTTTGAAGGATATATAGAAAGTAGTAAGCCTATAATCATTGATGGAATACTCAAAGGATTTATAAATTCTACAAGTTCAATATATCTAAGAGAAAAAGCCCATGTAGAAGCAGAAATTAAATGTAATAATTTTCTCAATCATGGTACAATGAAAGGAAATGTAGAGGCTTTAGAGACAATCAAAATTTATAAAACTGGTAAATTAATTGGCAACATAACAACAAAAGAACTATTCATAGAGGCAGGGGCCTCATTTAACGGAAATTGTGAAATGGAAGAAAAATGAAAAATAAACATTTTAACTTAAAATTAAGAATAATCCTTTTCTTGCCACTTTTGTGCCTAACAATCAAAATACAAGCACAAGTGAAAGAAGATTCCCTTTTACTCTATAGGCAAGGCAAATTTCAAGAAGCAATTATAAATACTCAAAATGAAATAAAAAATAATTCAAATAATTTAGATGCAAGAGTAATACTTATATGGAGCTTAATAGCAACAGGAGAATATAAAAAAGCTGAACTAGAATCTATTAAAGGACTTGAAATAAAAAAACATGATTCAAGAATAATTCAAGCATTAGGAGAAGCTTACTTTTTTCAAGGACAATATAAAAATGCTCTAAAAAATTTTCAAAAATATATCGGACTTGATGCTAATGGAGCTCGAATAGCTAAAGTATATATCCTAACTGCAGATTCTTTTTATAAACTTGAGAGATATAATGAAGCTGATTTTGCATATGAAAACGCTTTAAGATTTTTCCCAAACAATCAAAATATACTATTAAAACTTGCAAAATCAAGAATTAATGCAAAGAATAAAATTTTAGCAAAAGAAACTTTAACAAAACTGTTGACATTAAATCCTAATCATTTAGAAGCAAAAAATTTACTACAAAAAATAGAAAAAAATAATCACAATTCTTGACATTATGTCTTGAAGCATTTATCCTATTTATTAGTTCATATAAACTACGGGCTGCTAGCTCAGGTGGTTAGAGCAGCGGATTCTTAACCCGCTGGTCACAGGTTCGAGTCCTGTGCAGCTCATTGCAGCTCATTAAAATAACGATAGTGTTGCCCATCCTAAGGTGTTGACATTATTTAATATAAATGGTATCATTAGGTTTGATAGACTTGATTTTGTTTTCGGGCTCATAGCTCAGTTGGTAGAGCACCGCCCTTTTAAGGCGAATGTCGTAGGTTCAAGTCCTACTGGGCTCAATTTTTTGTCCTCTTCGTCTAGTGGCCCAGGACTCCAGGTTTTCATCCTGGCAACAGGGGTTCGATTCCCCTAGAGGATGTAAAAAATTTGCTTAAATTTTCATTTATCACATTCTTTTCATTATAATATAGTATGTAATGAAAAGAATTTTAATGATGTTAATCTTCTTGACAAGGCTTTATGCAATCAATGAAACTAATAATCAAAAAAAATGCATAACCATCAACAATAATAGAAAAATAGTATACTGTCATAACGAAAAAATAGATCATCTCATATTAAATCTAAAGAGCAACAAAAATGCAAATATAAAAATTAACACCCAATACACAAGTTACTCATACAATATCCCAACAATCATTAATCAAGATCAAACAATGATATTAGAAATCAAAATAAATAATATCAAATCTATCAATTTCAATAACATTGAAATACAAAAATCCAGTATACAAACAACAAAAACAGATCTCCAAAAATTTAAAATATTCATTGATAAGGATGGATATTCTATCGATTTTAATCTCAATAAAAACATGTTTCCAATAATAGGCTTTAAATCAAAAGAAACAATATTAAATCCCATAATAACAAATTTATATTCAAAAAAAGAATCACAAAAAATAGTACTATCAAATCTCATCAAGTACACATCACTAGAAAATTACAATGATGAAATAAAATCTATCAAAAACGACAATATGATTCAAATTAATGAAATTGGATACATTAATATGAATGATTATTATGAAATTAATAAACCAATAAATGCTGACTTAAAACTTATTTTCAATTATACAAAAAAAAATTACAGAAGAGATTCTTTTGAATTCTTTAATTTCATAGCAAATCCTAATGTATACATAATAAAATTTAAAACATTGCACGATCAAGCCTTAATGTTAAAAAGAATGGCATTCTTTCTCGAAAAAAAAGAATTTAGAGGAAGATTATTATCAAATACTGAACTAGAAAATAAAGTAGGATGGGGTGGTCATGATTATAGACTCCAAGACATAATTACATTTTTTGCATAAAGCACAAAAATTAAATATCAAATTAAATAAAGTAGCAATAACTTTAAAAAACTTAATTATAGCCAACAAATTAGCATATATTGTAAATAACATAATAAAAATTAAAAACAAATCAAAAAACATTGCATTTGCAACTTACTCTGAAGATGAAATTATGTCAAAAACAGACCAAATGAGAATCTTTATGCATGAAATGCTACACATGTATTTTTTTACAGACAATAATTTCAATAAAGAAATTGTTAATTTTTGGAATAAAAATATTTCACCAAATAACAAAAAATCTTGGATTAATTTTTTAGACAACATAGGTTATGATGTCACATTTAATTATTTAGTAATGAATGAATTTTATGCATATACAACCGCACTCCCAAAAGAAAATATCGCAAATTATTTAATTAACACCAATTACTTCTCCAAAACTGAATTTAAAGAATATGAACAATGGGCCATAAAATTAGAAAAATTATTATGGCAAACAAAAGGATTAATACCGGGAGAACTATTAATCCTTTTTAAAGACAACAGCAATTAAAAACAAAACAATATAATGAAAATTAATTATCATTACTTGGAATTAATACAATCTCTGTTCCTTGCTTAAAATTGATCTTCTTAAATAACATATTTATTGTATCTTTATTTAAATTATCATCAACAAATTTATTACTAAAAGTATCTACAATAGAATCATGCCACAAAACCGAATTTAATATCACTGAACTCCAATAATCATTGGACTCAGAAGCAATATTATTATTTTTAATAATATTTTTCTTAATATAATCAAAATCAGTATCTACAAAATCTATTTTTTGTCTATCCAAAATATATTCATTAACAGATTTTAAAACACTATCTAAAGCCTTAGGCTCAACTGTAAAAGACACAATAATAAAACCATCTGAATCAGAATGCTTTCTAAAATAGTGATCAAAAGACGCATTTATTCCATAAACACTAGATTGTTCTCTTCTAATAGCTTTAACAAGACCTTCACTCAAAAGAGATGCCAACGCCCTATAATTTAGAGCTTCTTCAGGTGTATAATTAAACGTGAAAGGATATGCAACATATACAGTACTACTTGCAGCATCCTCTTTTTTACCAACAACTATTCTTTTCGTATTTTTTTTATAAGAATAATCTAAATCTCTAAATTCATTTAGCTTTTTAGAATTTAAATTACCTAAATATTTACTTGAAAATTTTTTTATTGTATCTAAGTCAATATCTCCCACAAAAATAAATTTGAAATTGTCTGCATAAGTAAATCTCCTTTTATAAAAATCCAAAAGAATATCTTTTGATATATTTTGCAAATCAGATTCTTGAATATCTCTTAAACGATAATCATCATTATTATAAAATTTTTTAATAGCATTAGAAAAAAGATAATTAGAACTATTTTTCCTAGCCTTAATTGTTGCACTCATATCATCAATAGTAGTCTGCAAAACAACATCATCTATCTTGGCTTCATTAAATGTAAAATATATAAGCTTAAATAAAGTTTCAAGATCTTTAGCCTCAGCACCACCATTAATACGTGAAGTTCTCTCAGAAACCGATGGCATCAATGTTACCAATTTATTTGATAAATATTTTTCAATTTGAAGCTTAGAATAATCCCCATATCCTGATTTAGAAACTATACTTGGAGCCAAAGATAAAACAGGAATCAATTCAGGATCCTCACTTAATAAACCACCCCAAGAAATTGCAGTAAAGTCAACTATATTTTTCTTATTTTCATTATGTTTAAAATAAACTTCAACGCCATTCTCCAAAGTAAAAGATGAAATTTCATTTATAAATTCTTTTTCATCAACAATATTTTTACTTTGCAAAGATTTTTTGAAGAATTCGCCCTGAATTGACACATCATCATAAGGTTTAATTTCTTTATTTAAAGCAATATCACGAAATTTTTGCACCTCTTCAAAAGTTAAATTAGAATGTAATTTTTTAGAATACTTATAAATAACAGTCATATTATCTATAAAGGCCTCACTACTAGCAAGAGCTGATATTGTATCTGGGCCAATATTATTCAAACATTTAATAGCAACGTCAAAAAATTCATTACCATCAAGCAAGTGAAAATTCGATGAAGCAACACCCACCAAACGATCTGCGATGATGGAAGACTTTTGTTTCTTAAGATTCTCTTTATTAAAAGTATAAGAAGTTATCATTTCGGACTTAATTTTATCAATCTCTCCTTTCGTAAAACCAAACTTCCTGATTCTCTCAATTTCATAAAAAAACCCTTCAAAAGCTTCCTTAAAATGCTCTGGATCGATAGTTAAAGAAATATTTTTAATCAAAATATAATTATTATCTGATTTATAATCCGAATCAAATTTATCAAATGATCTAAAATAATTTGTTCCAATAACCTTTAATTCATAAAATCTATTTATAAAAAGACTATTTAATAAATTTTTCTCGATAGATCTCTTAAGATCCTCAACAGTAACAAAACCTCCTTTGATTTCTTCTTTACAAACAAAACTAATACTAGGAAATAAGGTTTCATCATCATCTATACTTACAAATTTTTTATCAATTACAGCATCTAAATTTATTACAACTTTTTCAGGCTCATCTAATGGTTTCTTAAAAGATGAAAACAATTTTTTTATCTTTTCTTCAATGTCTTTTGGATCAATATCTCCAACAATAATGACACTGGTCAAATCTGGTCTATACCACTTATTATAAAATTTTTTAAAGTCCTCTGATTTAAAAGATAAAATCCTCTCTTCAATACCAATAGGAAATCGAATAAAATATCTACTATTACCTCCAACAACCTCAAACATTTTTTTGAACATTCTAGAAGAATAATCATCTCTATATTTTTTTTCTTCAATAATAACATTACGTTCTTTATCTATTTCTAAGTCATCAAACTTAATTTGAAAAGCCCAATTTTTCAATACATTTAAAGCTTCATCAACTTCACTCTCCTGACCACCATCTGGCAAATCAAGATAATAGTAAGTCTTATCAAAAGTAGTATAAGCATTAAGATCAGCTCCAAATTTCATTCCAAATTTTTTGAGAATTTCCAAAATATCTTCACTACCAGGATAATCCTCTGTACCTTTAAAAGCCATATGTTCAAGATAATGGGCTAAACCCCTTTCATTTTCCTCTTCGTTTAAAGAACCAACATTAAACAAAATTCCCATATGAACAAATTTACTTGGAATTTGATTTTTATAAATATAATATTTAAGTCCATTTTTAAGTTGACCATTTACTAAGTTTTTATCCAAACTTAACTTAGAAGATGAACAAGATAAAATAATAAAACTCAAAAC
>NZ_LN609267.1:541984-549304 GCF_000825665.2 Borrelia crocidurae | reverse complement strand
TTCTCTAATAATAGACGTAAATCCAAAATCATACCAATCCTTTATACCTTTTAATCTAGAAATAGGAAACAATTCATAAAATAAAAATAAAAGTTCCCCTTTAGACAATTTTTCAATATCATTAAAATAAATTTTCTTATTTAATTCCCCAACATAAACAAAAAATCCCAACTTGTCTAAAATAAGTTTATTAAAATCAGGATTTAGAATACTTTTTTCATAAATTTCAATAGTAGCATGTTCACTTGCAACATTATCATAACCTTTAAAAGAAACCTGATCTAAGATAACAAAATTACCATCACTAAAACCTACTCTACGACCATCTAATGTTTTTAAAAACCCATCAAGATCATCAAAAAACACAAAAATATTTAACGCTTTAGATGCTTTCAAAACAAACTTTGAACTATTATAATTATCCAGATTATCTCGTTGCAAAGGATTAATAAGTTGCATATCATCCAATTTATCATTGCCACCCAAAACCTGTGTACCTTTCTCAATCAAAGCCTGATTAGCTAAATCAATATATGTAAAGAGCTCATCCTTTTGATTTAAATATTTTTCACGTTCTAATAAATGAATTATAAATAACAAATCCTGCTTCTCAAGACTGCGATAAAAATCAATACTTTCTAAATCAATTAACTTTATTCCAAAAGTCAGATTATGAATACACAAAAACAAAACCATTACAAAATACCGACTCATACATAACTCCCATACATATTAATCTATTGCTTTAATTTTAAAAAAACAGGACAATGATCACTACCCATTACCTTATTTAAAATTAAAGCATCTTTTACTTTAGATTGAAAAGCCTTATTTATAACAAAATAATCAATTCTCCATCCTACATTACGTTCCCTAGCTCTCGTCTTATAATCCCACCAAGTATAATTACCTGGCTCCTTATTAAACATTCTAAATGTATCCACATAACCTCTATTTAAAAAATTATCCATCCAATTGGTTTCTTCAACATAAAAGCCAGCAGACTCTCTGCTAGTCTTAGGATTGGACAAATCAATTTCCGTATGTGCAATATTAAAATCCCCACAAACAATAAGATTTTTTCCAGAAGTTGCAAATGCATTTGCAATAGATTCAAGACTCATCAAAAATTCAAGCTTATAATTAAGTCTTTTTCTTAAAGACTGTGAATTAGGAAAATATGCATTAATCAGAATAAAATCATGATAATGAGCAATAATGCATCTCCCTTCTCTATCAAATATTTCAATATTCATATTTTCCAATTTAATAGGCTCAATTTTTGAATAAATAGCAACACCACTATAACCTTTGATTATGGATTTTGAAAAATATGAATAATATCCCTCAATATCAATAAGCTCCCTAGGTAACTGTTCTTTTAAAGCCTTGGTTTCCTGCAAACACAAAATATCAGGACTATATTCTGCAATAAAATTAAGAAAACCCTTATTAGAAACAGCTCTTATTCCATTAACATTCCAAGAAATCAAATTCATCATTATATACCAATCTAAATATATATTTGTAAGCCATCATAAGCTAAATAAATATTATCCCTCCTCAAATAATCAAATTCATCATGCATAATATCATGTGCAATATGAGTGAAATAAGCAATTTTAGGATTGATCTTTTTAACTTCAAGAATAGCATCATCAAAATTTAAATGACCTGGATGAGGTTTAATTCTCAAAGCATCTATCACCAATACATCTAATCCCTCTAAATAACTATAAGAAATCTCGGGAATAGACTTAACATCAGTAAGATATGCTAAATTATTTATTCTATACCCCAAACTAATTATATCTCCATGTAGTAAAGGAATTGGAATTATCTTTATTCCTTTAAAAAAAATTTGCTCAAAATCAACTGCTAATCTAGGAAGAATATTGGCTTTTCCACTGATAGACATTCTTGATGAAAAATTATGTGGAAATGCATTTTTAATATGATGCATAGTAGTCTCTCGGGCATAAATAGGTAAAGGAACACACCTTGTATAAAATTTAATATCATCAAGTCCCATAATATGATCATAATGTTCATGAGTATACAATACCAAATCCAATTTCAAAATATTTTCCCTTAAAAGCTGTGTTCTAATATCAGGTCCCGTATCAATCAATAAGTTAAGACCACACAAACTTAACAAAAATGCACTTCTAAGTCTTTTATTTTTATAAAAATCTGAATTACATACTCTACAATTACAATTCAACATAGGAACACCACTTGATGCACCAGTTCCTAAAAATATTCCTAACATCTATTACCATTACCCCTTAAGAACCCCAATTATATCATAATAAAATTAAACGATAAAAGAAAAAACCTGGTTATATCATTAAAAGCTCAATGCAACTCAATAAATTATTTTGTAAATAAAGTTTTTATGCTTATAATTAGTTAAGGAAAAAATATTTTTTATGTACGAACAATCTTATGAAACAATATTTTTATTAAGTTTTGGTATATTTTTAATAATAAATTTGTTTAATTTTAAAAAAGAATTTTCTTATGAAGATTATTTCATCATATTCCCAGGAACCTTCTTCATAATTACGTTATATCTTATAGAAGCAAGACCATTAATGTTATATACCGGCTCCATATTCCTATTTTTCTTAATAATAACTACTATTAAAACCATAAAAACAATCATTCTTAGAAGACAAAAACAAAGGAAACAAAACAATAAACTTAAAAGAATATTTTTCACTATTCCTTTTAAAATAATGATAGTAATACCATCAATAATAATAGTATTTATTGCAACAATATTTTCATATCTCAGTTTCTTTATCAATTATCCAAAAGACATAAATGCAAACTATAAAATAGGATTTACAAAAATCAAAGATCACAAAAATAAACTAAATCTATCGGTTTGGTATCCAATTAATCTCACATTAGGACTTAAACGTCAAAACCCTTTTTTTTATTATGATTTTAATCCTTTCTTTATAAACGAAATGAATTACCTTCCAACATATGAAAATGTATATAAAGATGCACCAATTAGCAACCATCAAAAAATATATGACAGTATCCTAATTATTTTACCCTCTTATTCCCATGACTCAATGTTTAAATCATTCGTAAACAGACTAGTTAAAAAAGGAAATATTGTATATCTATATTCTCCAATATACAAACATGTAAACACTCATAACTTTATTAAAAATAACAATACAACTTTACTAACACATATTTCAAACTCAATGATTAAATATTTGGTAGAACCAATCAAAATTTTCAGTCAAAGAAAAGACAAAATATCTGATATTACAGAAATTCAAAATATAATAGAACTTGTAAAATCGAGTCAAAAATTAAAATTTTTAGATTCAAGAATGGATATAAATCAATTGGTCTTAATTACAATGGGAAATCAAATAAACATTGCAAATGAAATCATAAATCAAAATCAACAAATAAAAAAATATATAAATATTGGGGGTAAACCTCAAAAATTTAAAATCAAAACGTTACAATTATTAATAAAACAAGATGAAAATGAATGGCAACAAACAGAATCGGATATATCTTCTATAAAAATAATCAACATGAATCATATTGGCGAGATTTCTGATTTCATCTTTAGTAGAAGTTATTTATCAAGTTTCAACTTATTTAAAAATCAAGAATTAACATTACCAAGATTTGATTTCATGATAAATGAAATTGATCAATTTATTGAAGACAAAGGACATTAAAAATGCACAAGAAGTTTATACTGGTAGTAATATCACAAATATTATTAACAGTAAAGAGTTACTGCATTGAAGAAATAATTGAAATAAACACCTCAACACAAAAAGAAAAATATATTCCCTTTTTACTAAGTAAAGGAAAAAGTCAAGTAGAGGATATTGTAAAATATACATTAAAAATGAATCCTTATCTTGAAGCAGAATATGTAAAAACAATTGCACAAATTTACATAGAAGAAGCTATAATTGAAGGAATAAATTATGATATTGCCTATGCCCAAATGTTACTTGAAACAGGTGTTTTAAAATTTAATGGGATAGTATCAAAAGAACAACATAATTTTTCAGGATTAGGAGCCATTGACAATTTTACAAAGGGAAATTCTTTTTCTAATATGAAAGAAGGAATAAGAGCACACATTCAACATTTAAAAGCCTATGCCTCAAGCCAAGATATAAACTCAAATATGGTTGATCCTAGATTTTATTTCGTCAAAAGAGGATCTGCTCCAACAATATATGATCTCACTGGAAAATGGGCAACAGACAAACTTTATGATAAAAAATTAAAAAAAATATTGTTAGGGTTGTTAGAATTTGAGAATGCAAAAAAATAAGGATAATATATCAGAAATATTAGAATTTATATACAGTAAATATAATAAACGAGAATTTGTTCATCCAGACCCATTAGAATTTTTATATAAATATACAGAAAAAGAAGACATTGAACTTGTAGGTTTAATTAGCTCATCACTAGCATTGGGAAGAGTTGAGAAAATATTATCAGCAATTGAGTACATTTTAAAACCACTTGGAAAACAACCTTCAAAAACACTCAAAACATTTACAAGAAAAGATTTAAATGAAATATATAAAGACTTTACATACAGGTTTTTTACAACAGAAGACATTGTTAAATTACTAATGTCTATTAAAACAATAAAAGAAAAATATCTATCAATTGAAAATTTATTTCATAACATCTACAAAAAAAACAAAAACTTTATAGCAAGTTTAGACGAGCTTATAATACAAATGGAAAATGTTAATAAAGAGCCATTTGGAATGATACTCCCCAAACCATCAAAAGGAAGCGCTTGTAAAAGACTATTTTTATTCTTAAGATGGATGATAAGAAAAGACAATGTTGATTTGGGAATTTGGAATAAAATTAATCCATCAAATTTAATAATTCCAATGGATACTCATATGAGAGATATTTCAGCAAAACTATTTAATCTTCAAAATACAAAGAATGTAAGTCTCAAAAGAGCAATAGAAATTACAAAATACTTTTTAGAACAAAACAAAGATGATCCTGTAAAATATGATTTTTCATTAACTAGATTTGGAATAAACAAAAGCTTCAACAAAAAAGAACTATTTACAAACATTTTTAATTTCAAGACAAATGATTTTCTTTAAAAGCATTTCCCAAAATTCTAATGCCTTCAAGCGTCAAATATAAATTAAATATAAAATCTACACTTATTAAAGGTAAAATCAAATTAGAATTTCCCCCCGTAATTATTAATTTAAATTCTCTATCATAATTACGAATAAGATCATGATAAACACCTTCTATTAAATACTTATACTGATAAATTACACCGCTATTGACACTATCAATAGTTGACAAACCCAATAAATTTTGAGGCACTACAAGATTAAAATCCTTTAAAAGATATGCATTTTCAATTAATGCAGTCAAACTTGTGAAAGGTCCACCATTAATTAAACCTCCAAGTATGCCATCTTTTCTACTAACTGCAAAAATAGTACAAGCTGTGCCAAGATCTGCAATCAAAGCATCATTAATATTATAATATTCAATAGCTCCAACAAGATTTGCAAAAACATCTGATCCTAAAATAAACTTACGACCATTATAAAATTCAAAACTTAAATCATAACTTAAATCATAACCAATAAATAAAGGAGTCACATTATAAAGAAAAATAATTGCATCAATAAGCACTTTATCGATAACTGGTACAACACTACTTACAAATACTTTACTAACTTTAAAATTAAATTTGAGTTTAAGAAAGTTACAAAGCTCTCCAAAACTTAAATCGAGTTTTGTTTTAAGTTTACAAAATATTTGCATGCCTCCAACATCATATAACGCAAAAGATATACTTGTATTTCCAATATCAACAATTAACTGAGCTGAATCAACAATTTTACTCATCAATATCCCTAAATCCCATTATATTATCAAATCTTAAAAAAATTTTTGTATCATCGAGTTTTTTAGGTGTTATTTTTAAAACCAATGTTTTATTTCCAGCATAATATCTCCACCCATCAGAATATATATAAAATTGAACATCTGTAAACCAATTAATATTTCTAAATCTAACTAAAGTAGGACGTTCAACACCTTTAAAAAAGAAATATCCAGGAGAATTTAAATCACGATCAAATTCAATAGAATAAAAAGACTGAGAAAAATTAAAATTTACAATCTTTGACGAACTATATATCCAATGTCCAATTCCAAGATTGGGAAATAAATTAAATTTTGGAATATAATCATTATCAACAATATCAGCATAATAATTCTCATATGGAATACTATTACCATCAGAGTTCATCAAAGAATAGTAAATAGCATTACAAGCAAACTCCAATATTAAATTAGAATTTAACTTAGAAGCAAGTCTTTTAAGTAATCCAGCAATTTTAAGTGTATACTCAATATCCCAAGACAAATCCTTTTTATTTTCAGAAACATAAGCCTCTCCATCATTAGTTACAAAAAACAATGTAGAAATAAATTTTATTAACTCTTCTCTCAACTTATCCAATATAAAACTATCATTATCAAACTGCAAGAATATAATATAATTAGAGAGAATATTATAGGCTTGTGTTAAATCAAACCCAGAGCTTAATATTACTTCTGGAGTCCTTAAAATATTTAACGATTCATTTAAAATAGAAACATTTTCAGATAAAAAAACCTTTTCTAAAAGATACGCATCTTCCTTTAAATATTTCAAAATTTTATCTGGTTCAAGAGAATTAATAAAAGTTTTATTTACAGAGAGATAATGAAAAAACATATCTATTTTTTCAGCATCAACATAATAACTTGAACTTAAATAAGTTAAACTATCTTCATTAAGACTGATTAAAGGTTTAAGTTTTGGAAATATATCCTCATAGTTATGCCTTGTTAAAGATTCTGCCAAATAATAAATAAATATATCCTCATCAAAAGAATATACATTACCCTTACGCCATCCACCCTTTTTAATGCTAAAATTTGAACTGTTACTCCATGCATCATAAACTTTATCTCTAAATTTCATTAAGACTGAATCAAAATTTTTTTTACTTATCTTCTTAATTAATGAATAAACAGCAGAAAAATTCATATTCAAAGGAATATCTCTAGATACTACTTCATTTGCTATTTGAGGTTTTGCAACTAAATTTCCAATTTGAAAAATTTCTTGAGGACTAATTAAAATTTCCCTCTCTTTTAGTTTACTATGTTTGCCTAAAGAAACATCGAAATGGTTATTTGTAGAATCATTCACAATAATATTTTTATCAAATAAAATTTTATAATCGCTCTCAATTTCAT
>NZ_LN609267.1:541583-541845 GCF_000825665.2 Borrelia crocidurae | reverse complement strand
GCTTAAGACTATTTTCAGGAATAATAATAGGATAAGTTTTAGATAAATTTATCTTAATACCTCTTATATTAAGAACAAGATTATCTAAAACATAATGACTATCTTCAACTTTATTATTAACGAAAAATTTTAAATCATTTAATAAAAATATATTTAAACTCAAGTTTCTAAATTGAATCAATATGATTACAAATAAAAATAAAATACCAATTAACAAGTAAAAAAAACTCAAACTCAAATATCTCTTCATATCATTCAATAT
>NZ_LN609267.1:537729-541578 GCF_000825665.2 Borrelia crocidurae | reverse complement strand
ATAAAGAATTAAAATATCAATATTGGTTGTATAAAAGCAAAAAACTTAATAAAATTAATAAAAGCACACAGCAAATATAAAATAGGAGTAACAAGATAGATGAAAATTCCAAAAAACTATATTCCAGGAACAAACCCTTACAAATCTCTTCCTAAAAAGCCTATTATAGAATCAACAAAAAAAATATCAAAAAAACAAGAACAAATTAATGCAGAAATAATGAATTCACAAGAAAAAATACTAAAATTATACATGAGAAGACTACAAAAGAAAGAACAAATGATGCTTCAAACCTTCATTGTAGAAGGACATAAAGTTGGATCTAAAATTTTTAACAATTTGCCAAAAACTTTAAAAGAAATAATAACTATAATGAATATAGAATCTTTCAAGATATTACTTAAAAATACAAAAAACCCTATAAAAAAACTTTATATTAAATTCTCAAGCTGGACATTAAATAAACTCTTAAAATCTATCGACAATTCAAGCATCAAACAAGACAAAAAAACATCTATAAAAAATACACAAAAACAGAAAACCAAAAACAAATAATAAATCTTTTTATAAATAACTCAAAGAAAAATACACATAATTTCTATAAAAATAGAAATTATATCATCCCATTTAATGATTAAAGTTTAATACAAAACGACAATCAAAAGCATATACTATATTTAATTATATAAGAAGACCAAGACAGCTACTAATAAATAATAAACTCTAAAATAGAAAAATCATCTCTAAATACATTATATTTTGACAAATTTAACATTTTATTATACTAATGTTGTAAAACAAAGCTATCTAGATTTAATGTATTTTTTTTTAATATTTTATAAAAATCATCAATAGACATTATTATATCCTGATTATTTTCAATCTCATAAACACCATCACTAAAAAGTAACAGATGTGAAAATTTGTTCAAATAACATTCATTCTCCTTGCAAGGATACATTTTTTCAATTCCAAGAATGGCACCTTTACTCTTAAGATAAATATTACCTTTTTCACTCAAAACAACAGCAGGAGGTGCCCCTGCTGATGCAAATCTTAAATGTTTAGTCTTTACATTTAAAACACCATACCATAACGTAATAAACATATCACTTCTGAATTTCATAAAATAAGTATTAACATAATTTAATACCTTATAAGGACTAATGTCATTATTATTCATAACATAAGAATTAATAACACTTGAAACATTAAGGGATAAGAGTGCAGAACCCACTCCATGCCCAGAAATATCTATTAAATAAATTATTAAATTATCATCATTAACAAAATAATAATTAAAAAAATCACCCCCTATTCTTTTTGATGGAACAAAGATCCAATTAGAATGAAAAAATTCGTTTCGGGTCTTCTTGGGTAATAAATTTTCAATATAATTTCCAGCCTCAATAAGCTCACTCTCAACACATTCTCTACCATGCAAAACAAGATCTAAATATTTTTGTCCCTGTTCTATCACCTTTTTCTTTTTAAGAAAACTAGTTATTCTAATATCCAATACCAATAAATCCAAACTTTTAAAGAAATAATCATCAACTTGTTCTTCAATAAAAGTTTGAATAATATCTTTTCTGGTTATCTGAGAAATAACAATAACAGGAACCATTTCATAAAGACTATTACTCTTAATATTTCTAAGTAAATCTAAAATCATCTGAATATTTTCATCCGAATTTAAATCAAGAATAATCAAATCATAAAAATTATCACAGAGTAATTGACTAAACAAATCTACAGTATTTGCAGCTATAACAATATAGTCTTTTAAAATCAAATAATTGAAAAGTTTTGTACTATAAGCACTCTCACAAGAAAAAATTAATAACTGATTACCACCCTTATTTGCATCTTTTCTATTCTTAAGAGCAGAAGAGAAAACCATATTCTCAAACTCAATCTCTATATAAGATATTACCGATAAAATTTTACAAGAAATGGCCTTAAAAAAGGCAATACCAGCATCTCCAATTCCACTATAATGCATAGAATTATCTATTAATTCCAAAGACAAATATAAATAAGACATTAAATCGCACTTCATGCTTCTAAGCATAAATTTACCCAACTTCAAATCTTTAGAATCTGCAAACTCTCCCTGAAATTTATTAGCAATATCTAAAGTTAATTCAAGGTAATTAGTAATATCATCATAAAAATATCTAGGAGTTTCTTTATAGAGTGCATAAGAATAAGTATTGATAAGTAAAAAAATCTCTTCTATTTTTAAACCAAATTCATTTAATACATTAATAACATTATTACTATTCATCCTCAATCAACGCAACTCTTGAAATAGGAAGAAAAATATCGCTACCAAACGCCTTTTTGGAAACTTTAACTATCATAGAACCTTTCCTTCTCTTATACTCACTCCCAGAATAAAGATCTAACACTCTTACAACCACTTCTTTCCCAAAAGATTTGTAAAGCAATTCCAAAGGCTCATTTTCAAGTAGATACCTATTTAATATATCATCAAGAACTTCATACGTAGGAAGAGAATCACTATCTTTTTGATCAGCTCTAAGTTCTGCAGAAGGTTCTTTTAAAAGGATATTACTAAAAATAACTTCCCTACCTTCTTTTTTATTTACATATCTTGCAAGATTATAAACATCTAGCTTAAATAAATCTCCAATCAAAGAAATTCCACCACAAGAATCACCATAAAGCGTACAATAACCAACAGCAATTTCACTCTTATTACCAGTATTCAAAAGTAAAGATCTATTTGCATTACTATAAGACATTAAAAACAATCCTCTAAGTCTAGCTTGAAGATTTTCTTCAGTAACTCCCTTTGTATTTAAATACCCATCAAGATAATCCAAAGAAAATTGAAACATGCTTTCAATTGGCATATGAATCAATTTAAATCCCAATTCATTAGCAAGTCTTTCTGCATCCAAAACAGAACCTTTTGATGAAAATCTACTAGGCATAGAAATACCTACAACTCTATTAGCACCTAAAGCTGTACATGCAATATAAGCAATAAGAGCAGAATCAATACCACCAGAAACACCCAAATGAACTTTTTCAAAGCCTGCAAGCGCAACATACTCTCTCAAGCTAATAACCAATGCTCCAAGAAGTTTATCAAAAATTTTGGATTCACAATCAAACTCTAAATCATAAAATTCTTCATTAAATAAAATATCATATTCAAATTCTTTGGCTTGTTTTATTTTTCCATATTTATTAATAAAAAAACTCAAACCATCAAATACTATAGAATCATAAATGCCATATAAATTGGCATAAGCAATTTCCAAATTATTTTTTATAGCTACATCTTTAAAAAACTCAAGTCTTAAATTATTTTTTTCACAAGTAAAATAAGATTTTGATGGAATTACAAGATAATCAATTTTACTAAAAGAATCATGAAATTTGTACTGAGGCTTATGAAACAAGAGTTCATCATCTAAATTTAAAACAGCAATACTTTGACCTTTATAACTAAATAATACTGGGACATTAACTTCTCTAGTTGTCAAAATATACTGATGATCACTTACCACAGATATACAGTCAAATAATTTGCCATTATAAAAATTATAATGTCCAAATACAACACAAAGCCCAGCATCAACTTGTCCTTTTATAAAATCAATACAATACAAAATCTTTTTAACGTATTCGGGTCTATAAAACAAACTTTCATATTCAATACCCTCAATAAAAATAAAAGGAAAAACTAAAATATCAACCTTATTTTGAATAGCATACTCATAATTTACCTTAAATTCATTTAAAATTTCATTAAACCTAAAAATTCGACACTTTATCTGAGCTACACATATTTTCACAAAGTAAATAATAAGC
>NZ_LN609267.1:537494-537628 GCF_000825665.2 Borrelia crocidurae | reverse complement strand
CCATTAAACAATACACATTTCCTAGTATTAGGACTTGAATTGCATTTTTAAGAAAAAATTAAAACATTTTTTTATTTTGACAAAAAAATACACATAAGAATTTATTAAGCTTAAAATATGTGTCAATATTATAC
>NZ_LN609267.1:498757-537476 GCF_000825665.2 Borrelia crocidurae | reverse complement strand
AAACATTGACAATTTTAGCCTATTAAATTGAAGAATCAAATTTAAAAACACCATTGTTATATATATATGATTTGTAAAATATTTTTTTTATAGATAAAATGCTTTATAAAAGGAGGCTAAAGTGGACGAAAAGGAAAAATGTGAAGACCCCGAAAAAATTAAAGAAAATGAAAATGAAACATTCCAAAGTGAAGATAACCCTAACATGGAGAAAAAGATTATTGAACTTGAAAATGAAATTTCAAATCTAAAAGATTTATATTTAAGAAAACAAGCAGAATTTGAAAATTTTAGAAAAAGACTTGAAAAAGATAAAGAAAACTTTATTAAATTTGCAAATGAAAACATAATGAAAGATATAATTAATTTCCTTGACAATTTAGAGAGAGCAATAGATTCATCAAAGCAGTCAAAAGATTTTGATACCCTATTATCAGGAATTAGTATGATTGAAAATGAAATACTCTCAAGCTTCGACAAAAAATATAATCTAAAAAAATTTGGAAAACTAGGAGATGAATTTGATCCAAGTCAACATGAAGCAATAAGTATAGAAGAAAAAGAACAAATTATAAATCCTCAAATTGTAGAAGTATATCAAAAAGGATACTGCTACAATAATCGAGTATTAAGAACTGCAAAAGTTAAAGTTGCACAAAGTAAAAATTAATTAGAAATCAAAAAATAACAAAAGGAGGCCTTATATGGGAAAGATTATAGGAATTGATCTTGGAACAACAAATTCATGTGTAGCCATAATGGAACATGGAAAACCTGTTGTTATACAAAATTCAGAAGGAGGAAGAACTACTCCATCAATTGTAGCTTATACAAACAAAGGTGAGCGACTTGTAGGACAAGTAGCAAAAAACCAAATGGTTACAAACCCTGAAAATACCATATATTCAATAAAAAGATTTATGGGAAGAAGATTTGAAGAAGTTGCAAGCGAAATCAAAATGGTTCCTTATAAAGTCGAAAAAGGACAAAATGGTGATGCACGTGTAAATATCTCCAATATCAAAAAACAAATGTCACCACCAGAAATATCAGCAGCAACTCTCACAAAAATGAAAGAAACAGCCGAGGCCTATTTGGGCGAAAAAGTTACTGAAGCTGTAATTACTGTACCAGCATATTTCAATGATGCACAAAGACAAGCAACAAAAGATGCTGGAAAAATTGCAGGACTTGATGTTAAGAGAATTGTCAATGAACCAACAGCTGCAGCTCTTGCTTATGGAATTGAAAAAAAACACGAAGAAATCGTTGCTGTTTATGACCTAGGTGGTGGAACATTTGATATCTCAATTCTTGAGCTTGGAGATGGCGTTTTTGAAGTTAAATCAACAAATGGAGATACCCATCTTGGAGGAGATAACTTTGATGATGAAATCATTAAATATCTAATTACTGAATTTAAAAAAGATAGTGCTATTGATTTATCAAATGATAAAATGGCACTTCAAAGACTTAAAGAAGCAGCAGAAAAAGCAAAAATAGAACTCTCGGGTGCCCAAGAAGCATCAATAAATCTTCCATTTATCACAGCCGATGCAAATGGTCCTAAACATTTACAATATACTCTTACAAGAGCAAAATTTGAACAAATGGTAGATCACTTGGTTCAAAAAACAAAAGAACCATGTCTAAAAGCCATTAAAGACGCTGGGCTTAAAGCTTCTGATATTAATGAGGTAATACTTGTTGGAGGTTCCACAAGAATACCAGCTATTCAAAAAATCGTAAAAGAAATATTTGGACAAGACCCAAATAAAGGTGTAAATCCTGATGAAGCTGTGGCAATAGGTGCTGCTATTCAAGGTGGAATACTTACAGGAGAAGCCAAAGATATGGTACTTCTTGATGTTACACCTCTATCACTAGGAATTGAAACACTTGGTGGTGTCATGACAAAATTAATCGAAAGAAACACCACAATTCCTACAAAAAAAAGTCAAGTATTCTCAACAGCAGCAGATAATCAAACTTCTGTAGATATCAAAGTTTTACAAGGTGAACGAGAAATGGCATCACAAAACAGAGTACTGGGCAACTTTATTCTTGATGGAATACCAGCAGCTCCAAGAGGTGTTCCACAAATAGAAGTTAGCTTTGATATTGATGCTAATGGAATAGTTCATGTTTCTGCTAAAGATATGGGAACTGGTAAAGAACAAAAAATTAGAATTGAATCATCATCAGGACTATCTGAAGAAGAAATTGAAAGAATGGTCAAAGATGCTGAAAGTCATGCTGAGGAAGATAAAAAATTAAAAGAAGGCATAGAAGCAAAAAACATAGCTAACTCCTTAATCTATCAAACAGAAAAATCTTTAAAAGAATATGGAGAGAAAATAACAAGTCAAGATAAAGAAGCTATTGAAAACAAAATAAAGGAACTTAAAGATGCATTAGAAGGTTCAGACATATCTTTACTTAAATCAAAAACAGAAGAACTACAACAAGCTTCTTATAAAATAGCTGAAATGATGTACAAAGATGCTCAAGCAAGTTCACCAGATCAAAACAATGCTCAAAACAATGCAGGTAGTGAAAGCAAAGAAGCTGATTACGAAGTTGTTGATGAGGATAAAAAATAGTGAAAAGAGATTACTATGAAATTTTGGGGCTCTCAAAAGGAGCCTCAAAAGATGAAATAAAAAAAGCATATAGAAAAATAGCAATTAAATATCATCCTGATAAAAATAAAGATAATAAAGAAGCTGAATCCATATTTAAAGAAGCAACAGAAGCTTATGAGGTTTTAAGTGATGACAATAAGCGTGCACAATATGATCGATTTGGACATACAGCATTTGAAGGAGGCGCATCAGGATTTAGTGGATTTTCTAGTGGATTTAGTGGATTTTCTGACATTTTTGAAGATTTTGGAGATATTTTTGATTCATTTTTTACTGGAAAACGTGGACAAGACAAAAATAGATATCAAGAGAGAGGTCAAGACCTAACATATCAAATTGAAATATCTCTTGAGGATGCTTACTTAGGATATAAAAATAACATTAACATATCAAGAAACATATTATGTGAATCATGTTTAGGTAAGAAATCTGAAAAAGGAACATCTCCTTCGGTATGTAACATGTGTAATGGTAATGGACGAGTAATGCAAGGAGGAGGATTTTTTAGAGTAACAACCACATGTCCAAAATGTTATGGAAATGGAAAAATAATATCAAATCCTTGCAAATCATGCAAAGGAGCTGGAGGGGTTAAACATAAAGAAACGCTTGAACTCAAAATTCCAGCAGGAATTGATGACTCCCAACAAATTAAAATGAGAGCAAAAGGAAGCATAAATCCCGATAGTCAACAATATGGAGACCTCTATATAAAAGTATTAATAAAACCTCATAAAATTTTTAAAAGAAATGGAAAAGACCTATACGCAACTCTACCAATAAGCTTTACTCAAGCAGCACTTGGAAAAGAAATTAAAATACAAACAATAGCAAATAAAAAAATTTCAATAAAAATTCCAAAAGGAACAGAAAATGATGAACAAATCATTGTCAAAAACGAAGGAATGCCAATATTACATACAGAAAAATTTGGAAATCTCATTTTAATCATTAAGGTCAAAACTCCTAAAAATCTAAATAATAATGCTATTAAACTACTAGAAACTCTAAGCAAGGAAATCAAAGACATTGATGAAGTTGCCTTAAATAAAATTTAATATGTATATTACACACGCTAATTCAATAATTGAAAGCATCAAAAATAATAAAGGACTTGAACTATATATTTCAAAGACAAGTCCAAAAGCCATAAGTATTGAACAATTAGCAAGACAACATAACATTAAGATTATCAAAATAAATGATCTTACAAAAATACTTGGCAATAACAATCATAGGGGTTTTGCATTAAAATTACAAAATCTAAAAGATCATAATACAATCAATAAAAATAAAAACTTAGAAGAATACTTAAAAGAATTTCAACATAAAAATAATATACTTATTTTAATACTTGATAGTATAGAAGATCCTCAAAATTTTGGAGCAATTCTTAGAACAGCAGAACAATTCAATATTGATCTTATAATTACTAACCAGAGAAAAAGCGTAAAAGACAATGAAACTGTCTTACGCACAAGCTCTGGAGCAAGTCAATATGTAAACAAATTAACAGTTCCAAATATAAACAATGCAATTAGATATTTAAAAAAACAGGGATTTTGGATATATGCCAGTGATATAAAAGGACAAGCAATAAATAATACTAAAATAACTGACAACAAAATTGCATTGATTATGGGCAATGAAGGCAAAGGAATACATAACCTACTAAAAAATAATTCTGATTTTTTAATTAAAATACCAACTAAGGGAAAAATAGATTCTCTTAATGTATCAGTCTCAACAGGAATTTTAATATTTGAAATAAAAAGGCAACTCAACTTGCTTTAATTCATTCTATACAATTAAATAAACTCACTTATCCCAAAAAATTTCTAACTTCCACAGAAGCCAGAAACCCTTCAGCAGCAGCCGTAATGGCTTGTGCATAAAGCTTATTGCTAACATCACCGCATGAAAATACTCCATTAACACTAGTTTTCACAATATTTTGAGTAGAAATATATCCATCATCATCTAATTCCAAAAATCCTTTTACAAACTCTGTATTTGGTTTATAACCAATAGCTATAAATATTCCATCTACATTTAATTCAAAAGCAGAATTATGCTTATTATCCATAATATGAATTTTGGAAACAATATTCTCCCCACTAACCTCTCTAGCCTCACAGTTATATAAAATATTAACATTAGATAATGTTTTAATACTTTTTTGTAACATATCAATAGCTTTCATATAATTCTTTCTTACAATAACATACACCTTTTCTGCCAGTTTACTTAAATAAATAGCCTCTGAAATCGCCGTATTACCCCCACCAATTACAACAACAGTTTTCCCCTTAAATAAATGACCATCACAAATCGCACAAACAGAAATACCTCTATTCCAAAATAAATCTAAATTCTTAAGAGTATCTAATTTTTTAGGTATAGAGCCTGCTGCAATAACAATAGATTTGCTCTTATAGATATAATTATCCGTATAGAGACAAAAAATATCACCTCTTTTTTTTATAGATCTCACAGTTTCAAAATAAGTAGTAGCACCTAAATTGATAGCTTGCTCCTTCATATTTAACATCAACTCTCTTCCATTTATACCATTTTTAAATCCCGGATAATTATAAACTTCTGTGGTTGTTGTAAGCTGTCCTCCAGGTTCAGGTCCTTCCAAAATACTTGTCTTATATCCACTCATAACAGTATAAATTCCAGCAGTAAGTCCTGCAGGGCCTGATCCAACAATAATCACATCTTCAACAAAATCTACCTCCGTTTTTATAATCTCTCTATTACATTTCTTTATGTCTAATACCTCAAAATTTAACATAAAACCTCTTAACTCAATTTAACTTTAAACGATATAAAAAAAATTCTTCAATATACTAACTAATCCAACCACATCAAAATATGCTGACACTAATTTAAAAGACCATTAATATTAATCTCTAAGACACAACATGGGACCATAATTCCAAAATTGTTTAATATGTAAGGTGACACTTCTCCAAAACTGCCTAAAACAATATCATTTACTAAAATATCAGCTCCTCTGCCATCTATATAAAGATTTTTACTTGATTCTTTTACTTTAAATCCAATATTCAAATAATAAAAAAGAGATGAAACTAAAGAATTAATTTCATTAAATGAAAATTCCTTATCAGCCATTAAAAAAGCCAAATTATCATAAGTAACAGTACCCTCATCACTAGCTAAATCCTTTAAAGCTACCTTACCAATCTCAAAAATCTTATGGGGATAAGGAAAATTTGAACTAATGCTCTCAGATTTAAGCAAATCAGGTATTATTGAACCTCTAATATACTCATAACTTTCAGTCATTGGATTAGAAACACTTAAAAGTTCAGAACCTTTAATATTCATCTTTTCAATAAAATCTACCTTAGAACCCAGATAATTATAAATCATCTCCTGAAATCCCATTCCTATCATCAAATTTCTAACACTTCTTGAAAATTTTTCTATTGGACTTAATTTTCCTATAGTAAAATCTTTAGGAAGCTCTGACTTAAAATTATCTAGTCCTTTTCCTATCATTACCTCTTCGATAACATCTACTTCATGCAGAAAATCATTCCTATAAACAGGAGGCATAATATAAAATTTATCTGATTCTTCAAAATAAGCTGAAATTCCTAATTTTTTCAAATCAAGGCACATATCATTTGCCGTAAAATTACTTCCTAGTAGTTTATTAACACTATCAACATTAATCTTTAAACTATTTTGAAAATAATAAGGACAAATTATCTCCTTCCCAAATAAAGTTTCTCTAGGAAAAACAGTCTTTACTGGCAAAATTTTAAAACCCATATCATACAAATCACAAGCAACAATTGATAAAGACAACAAAATAGCTTCAAGATCAGTTCCTGTAACCTCAATAAATAAATTAGTATCACCTACTTTTAAAGTTCCAATATCACGTGAATTAATTATAGGAGGATAAGAGAGTACATTGTTCTTATAATCTAACAATAAAGAATATTGATCAACATTTTCAAAAATTGACGAATATTCTATTCCTTTTGGATGTTTTTCATTTATTTCTTTAATGGACATCTCAATATCCATGCCTAAAGGAATAAACTTATAATCAGAACTACATGTAACATAATTTATAGGAAAATGAATCAAATTTGATGAATAAATTCCCATTGCAACTCTTTTTCGTTTTTGCCCATAATTATGAGAAAGCTTTTCTTGTAACTGAATTAAACTCTCAAGCATACGCTCATCACAAATCATACCTTTTGCTAAAAATCCAAAAACAAAAGGTCTAATCCCAAACACTTCAGGACTGACAAAAATTTCACCATAAAATTTTTGCAAATTATCTGTCATTGAAAAAAAATCAAATGAAGGTAAGTTACCATAAAGATATGTCTTAATATGACGTGCAAGTCCTGCAGAAGACCACAAATCAGGTCTATTTGTATCATTAAATTCAATTTTGACCTTATCATTAACTATATCAATTTCACAAATCTCAGCTTTAGCAGTCTCAATAATAGATTCAAGCTCATAATTCGTCAAATCTTTTCCTATTTTTTCTAATAAAATACTTTTATAAATTTCAACCTTAGGCATTGCTCTTTCCTCGCCTTAACGCAACATCACCAATACTATGAGTAAAAAGTTCCCTTAAATCACTTAATCCTAAATGCATCAACGCCATTCTATCAATTCCAATACCCCAAGCAATAACAGGAACATCAATTCCAAAAGGTTTTGTAACCTCTGGTCTAAAAATACCACTTCCACCCAGTTCAAACCAACCAAGAATAGGATGCTTAACATGAACTTCAATTGAAGGTTCTGTAAATGGAAAATACGCAGGAACATATTTAAAATCAGCAGCTCCAGCCAACTCCTTAGCAAAAATTTCAAGAAGACCTAGTAAAGTTTTAATATTAACATCTCCAATAACAATTCCTTCTGTTTGATAAAAATCAGCTCCATGAGTAGCATCAACTTGATCATACCTAAAACATCTAACAATTCCAAAATATTTACCAGGATTTTTTGCATTAATTAATTGTTTTGCCGAGAGAACTGTACCTTGTGTTCTTAAAACTAATCTTTTTGAAATACTCTCACTAAAATTATATTTCCAACCTCTTGAGCCTGCAATATACCCATTTTCATGAACAGATTTCACATTAGAAAAATAAGGCTCAGGCAAAGACTTTAACGAATTTGGTTCCTTAATATAATAAACATCTCTTATATCACGTGCAGGATGAAATTGTGGCATAAAAAGAGCATCATTATTAAAAAATTCACTCTCAACCAAAGGACCATCAAACTCTTCAAAACCAAGACTTACAAGCTTATCCTTAACTTTAGATATATACTCTGAATAAGGATTTGCACGTCCAATAAAAGTTTTATTTGATGACACATGAATGTTATAAGCCCGAAAATTTTTATTCTCATAAGACTTATTTTTGAGCATTTCAGGTGTTAATTTTACAATTTCATTACCTGTTAAATCATTTTTTTCAAGATAAGATTTTATTTCTAATCCAAACTTAGTAAATTCAAATCTTAAGTCCAATTTTTCTATGATTTTAAAGAGCACGTCACTAGCGCCTTTCTTTTTTGAGTAATTGGAAATAATTAATAATTCATCCTGCGATAAAGCATCTTCCAATAAATCTTGATCTCTAGCTCTCTCAAGCAATATCTTAACCATTTTATAACTAGCACACTCTAAATTTTTAATAATAATTTCTTTATTTGATCCTAAAGATAAAACACCCTCTCTAGATAAATTACCAAATGCCTTACCCACATCCCTAAAATCAATTTTTAACTCTGATGCCAAATTGGAAACCAAAACCATTTTTTGAGATACAAGAGTAACTATTCTCTCTTCGAGCAAACCATTATTGAAAGCATCAACACCTTTCTCAGTTAAACGATAAAAAACATTAAGTTTTCTAAAAGTTTCCTTAAGTATGCCTTTAGACAAGAGCCATTCAACCACTTTATTTGACTGCCCTTCATTATAATTTAAATCCTTAGAAAGTCTCAATGCAAAAACCGAATCTTCCTCTTTATAATTCAAAATCACTCTCACTTCAAGAGGATGCAATGTTTTAGCTATATCAAATATATTCCCCACAAACTATTCCTTAATCATCACTTTTGCTAACAATCCCAAGTTCTAAAATAAGCTCAACTTCTCCAACAGATAATTTAGTAGCTCTTGAAATTTCTAATGCACTCCATCCCTGTCGCATAAGTTTAATAACAGAATCCCTAACTGTTGCATTATTAAGACCAATATTATCTTTATACTTAGATTCTGTTTTAACAAGAATACCAAGAGTCTTAATTCTCTCTTCAGCAGCAACATTTAAATTTTCTAATCTAGTTTCAGATTTTGCAACTTTTTCTCTTACATTTTGAATGTATCCTAATTTATCCTCAATCTCCAACAACATCTCTTTAAGATTTTGCACATTATTTAACGCTTCCTGTGATAAATCTTTATTGGCTAATAATTCTGATACAACGTCTTTTAATTCTCCAATATTATGTGTAAGTCCAGAACTTTCTTTAAATAACACATTCATTTTGCTTTCTATTTCACTTATTAAATCAAAATTTCTATCAACAGATTCTAGCGTAGACTTTAATATAGTATCCTTATTACCAATCCTATCATAATTATCAAGAATAGTATTTTGATCGTCCTTTATTTCCTTCAGTTTAGTTTTATAAATCTGAATCTCATCATAAGATTCTGTAAATTTTTTATACCTTTCTTTAAAAGAAGAATAAAAATCAAGAAATTCAACAAAATCCTTTTTAATTCCTTTAATATCCATTTGATGCGTCTTTAAATCATTAAATACTTCAATAATATCTGATGTTCTAATTTTAACATCTTCAATTTCTCTAGTAACACTTTCAAAATCACCCTTATATTTTTTTACAAGATCTATTTCATCTATTAAAGTTTTTCGTAAATCTTCTAATTTATTCTTAAAATGATAGACTTCCTTAATTAATTCATAATTTTTTTCAAGCTCTGCTTCAAGTCTTTCAAAATTTTCAATCTTAGTATTAATAACATTGTAACGACCATCAAGTTCTTTCATCAAATTAGTTTTATATGCAATTAAATTATTCTTGGTTTCACTTACAAAATTATTAAATTCATTATCATAGTTTAGAGCTTTAAGTTTAAGTTCTGATATATTTTCATCAACACTTTTAGTTATCAAATTATATCTATTCTTAAATTCAATTTCTATATTACTAACTTGAATCTGCAAATTATTTTTCAAAGTTCTTATTTCTTCTTCTGAATAGTTTAAATTATCCTTAATTTCATTTTCAAAAGCACTATATTCTTTTTTCATAATACTAGAAAAAGAATCATAACTCTCTTTAATAGTACCCTCAATGTCAGATCTATACGTATTCACTTGCTCAGAAAGCTTTGAAACATCATTCTGTATCAATTTAATTTGAGATTCAAAGTTATCTTTACCATTCAAAAAATTATCCACAACACTTTGTTTTTCTCTCTCAATTTTAGAAGTTACTAAATCGTACTCATATTTCAATTTTTCATTAATCTCAAAAATTTTATCTTCAAGATCTTTTTGTTGACTTAAAAATTTAATTTCAATTTGTGTTGCAAGCTCTTCAGTACTCAAATTTATCTTTTCATTGATAGAACTAATCTTAAAATTCATGGTATTTTCAATATTTGAAACTTTACCTTGAACCTCATTTGAAATATTTTTTAAATTAAAATAAGTTCGATCTTCAAAATCCTTAATATCGGTATGCAAATTTTCAAAGGTTTCTTTAGTTTGTTGAGTTACATTACTTTTAACAATTGCTAAATCATTCTCAATAATATCAATATCATTCTTAATCTGATTTAAACTTTCTTTTGTAATACCTGATCTCTCTTCAAATTCTTTATAAGCATTCTTTTGCCAATTTAACATATCATCCTTAACTTTTACAAACCAAGAATCAACATTACTTTGACGATTATCTATAAGTCCAATAAATTCATCTACCCTATTTGTAAAATTGGTTTCCATCAAAACTATTTTACTCTCTATATCTCTTTTTTTAACATCAAACTCTTTACTAAATTCTAAATAAAAATTTTCCTTATTCAAAATAAATTTTTGTTCAATTTCTCTTCTAAAATCCTTTATAAGATTTTCTTTATCTTCCAGGTTTTTAATTATTTCCCTTTCCAAATTTTCAATCCTTTGATCTGAAGACGTCACAAAATTCTCTAAAGAACTTCTTAAGTTATCACCTCTCTCCTTTAAGTCTCTAAAAAAATCTTCCTCCAGAAGTTTAAGGTGAGATGAAACATTATGATATGAATCTTCTTTAAGTTTTAACACATCCCCTTCAATATTACTTAAATTCAATTTAAGTTTAGTAAGATTATCTAACTGTTCCTTAATATCTCTATCCATTTTTTCACTTGAATTTGCAAGTTTTAAATTTAACTCAGAAATAAACGTATTTAATTTACTTTCTATATCAAAATGCATACTTGAATATTTATTATCAATCTCAACATATTTATTTGATATTAACTCTTCAACTACATTAGTCTTATCATCTATCTTCTTCTCTATAAGTAAATGTTTCTCATTATATTTGTCTTCAAGTTCAGCATATTTATTTGATATTAACTCCTCAACCACATTAGTCTTATCATCTATCTTCCTCTCTATAAGTAAATGTTTCTCATTATATTTGTCTTCAAGTTCAGCATATTTATTTGATATTAACTCCTCAACCACATTAGTCTTATCATCTATCTTCCTCTCTATAAGTGAATGTTTCTCATTATATTTGTCTTCAAGTTCAGCATACTTCAAATCAAAAACTTTGTCGCAATCATTATTATATTTCTCCATTTTTTCTTTTAAATTTTTTTCTATAATTTCACAGTTATTTTCAATAGATTTAAGAACATCTATTTTTTTATTAATTCCATACTCATACTTTTCAATTTCATCATTAATTGCAGAGGTAACCTTCATCATATATGCATCAAATTGAATTTTCATTTCTTTTTCAATATCAAATTTCACAATATCAAATTGCTCATAAATGCTATTATTATTCTCTTCTATTTTTTTTCTTAAACCCTCTTCAAACTCTAAAATTTCTTTTGATCTTGCATCTACTATTTCAAAATTACGATCCATTTCAGCAATTTTTGCTCTTAAACGATCATCATTATCTGTAAGGATCTTATATATCTCATCTCTAATTCTTGAAATAGCCCCTTCACTCTCAACAAAAAACGTTGAATATCTCTCATCAAAATTATTCTCAACAATTTTAAATCTCTCTTTATAAAGCTCATTTAAAAATTCAGACTTATCCTCAATATTATTCTTAAGCTCATTTATCACTCCTATAAACCTTTCTTTTAATTGAATAACATCATTATCCATGACTTTTCTATAATCAATTGCCTCTTCACGTCTCATTTTATATTGATATTCAATTTCTCTAAGAAATTCACCAATCCTTACCTCTTCTTTTTCTACTATATCCTTAATTCTAATTTCAAAGTTTTCAACTTGATATCTAGATATATCAAAAGATTCTTTAAATTTTTCTATATTTTCATCCATATTTTTACTAAGAACATCTATTTTATCTGTTAACCTCCTATTTACATTTTCTATTTCATATCCTATTTCATTTTCCAATTTATTAGCAAGAGTCTCTGAATACTCTCTAGAATCAAATATGACTTTACTATATTTTTCATTAATCTCTCTATTTAGATCATTAAATCTTGAATTAAGAGAATCAATAGTAATATCAATATTTGCTTGGAATGAAGCAATGTCTGTTCTTTTGTCCTTAAGCAAACTATCAACTTCCTTAACAAACTCTTCTGATTTATCTAAAACAATAGCAAATTTTTTAGACAAACTCTCTTCAAGTTCTTTAGTATCCGTATCAAAATGACTCATAATATTTTGTAAAAGCTCATCTGCATACACATTTCCTTGATTTCTAAATTCATCTATTTTTTCAAGATAATAACTCTCAAGTCCCTCAAAAGTAGTCTTTAGATCATTCATTTTTAATGCCATTTCTGAATCAATAGAATTTATATCCATCTTTCCTGAAGAGAGCACATTTTCAATATTAACTGATATCTCACTCAATTTATCTTGCCAAGTATTAAGTTTGCCATCTATTTCATTATCAAGCATATCTTTTTTACTCAAGATATCCTCTGAGATTTGAGTTAAAAAATCATCTATTTGTTTTTGATTATCCATCTTAATTGCAGCAATCTTTTGAACTCTTGTTTCAATAAATTCATCAAGATCTGATCTTAAATTGTTTAAAACGTCTTCACATTCAATCTTAAAGTCCTTAAGACTATAATTAAGTTCCTCTATCTTATTTTTAATCACTTCCTCTCTATTAGAAAAGTCATCATTAAAACCATTAAGCATCATAATAACCTTGTCATGAATTATTTCGGCTTGATTATCAATAAATTCTTTAATTCCCAATAAAACTTCTTCACTATTCTTACTTGACATATCCTTTAATTCTCTATATCTATCTAATACTGAACCTTCAAAAGTCTCTGTTTTAGATACAACATATTCAAGTCTCTCATTAACATCTTTTTCAAAAGAGTCGATTTTAGAAGAAGTTGACGATAATAATTCTTCACTCGAAATCTTAATATCAAGCAAAGATTTATTTAAAATAATAAGTTCATCTTTCCAGTTAGTATGCATATCCATTGCTTTTTTGTGAATATGTTCTGAGAGTTCATTAAAAATATTCTCACTAAGCTCTGTTCCCTTAATTCTTTGAGTCTCAATTAAATTTAAAAATTCTTCATTAGCTGAATTTAAATTAGATTTCACCTCTTTTAAATTAAGTTCAACTTCTTTTTGCCAATTTTCATATTGCAATTTATTAGCTTCCATTGCCCTTACAAAGTTGCCTATCTCTTCTCCATAGTGATTTTTTAAATTTAAAACCTTATTATCAATATCAGAATTGATACCATGTAATTTAGATTCAAAATTTCTTTTTAAAGTCTCAAAGTTTTGCTCTAACAAAACATTCAGCGAATTTATACCTTCATTTACCCTTTTACTAGTAGTTTCAAAATTTTGATAATCATAATCTGATTTTTCAGCAATATTACTAAATCTTTCATCACATTCAACAGTAAAATCATTAATACTACGCTCAAATTTATCTGCAATACCTTTATATTTACTCTCTAACTGAATTTCCAATTCATTACTTTTTAAATTTAAAGACTCCAAAAGCATTGCATACTTCGAATTAAAATTTTCATGTAAATCTGAATATTCATTAACAAATTTTTCATTAAGCTCTTTAAGTTTTAAATATAAAACATTATCTAACTTGGAAACTTCATCTTGAATATTTGTATTAATATTTAAAAGTTTTAAATCTAAGTCATTTCCAATGTTATTCATTCTTGAAAACACATCTTCATTAAAACTATCAATATCCCCTTTAACTTTTTTCTTAAATTCAAAATATATATTATTAGAACCATCTTCAAGATCATCAAGCAAGCCCTTAACCCCACTCTGAACACTTTCTATTTTAGAATTGGCATCCTCCAAGCTATAATCTATTCTCTCTCTTATCTCTTTGTCAAATTGATTTATTTTACTATCATATTCCCTATAAATATCACCCACATTAGACTCAATTTGCACCCTAAATTGCTCTAAAATGTCTGCAAATTGCTCTTCATATTGCCTCATTTCTTGTCTGATAGTTTCTTCAAGAGAATTCAATCTAGAATAAGTATTGTCCTTAAAAACAGAACTTAAAGACAGTACCTCATTATCTACTAATACCAATTTACCTTCAAGTTCATCTTTTATCCGATTAGAACGATCATCAACATATAGAAAAACTTCATTAAACTTTCGCTGCAACTCTTCATTTAACTTAGTTAAAATAAAATCTTCCTTATCATTAATTTTAATTTTAGCCTGCTCTACAATAAGATCAAGAGAATTTTCAATAGATTTATACTTAGAATCGTAAATATCAAAAGATTTTTCCATTCCTCTATTATAATTATCTATATTAGATTCAATTTTAAGCAAAAAGTCCTTAAACTCATTTTCAAGTTTTTCATTACCTTTATCCAAAAGGTCTCTCTTTTTTTCCTCAACCATTAATAAAGACTCTTGATAAGACATAAGATTTTTATCAAGATTATCCATTCTAACACTAAAATCTCTAATAGTATTATCAAATTTTTCCCAACTCTCAATCTTGATAGATTCAAGATTTTCCTTATTTGTTTTAGCAAATTTTTCAAAAATAGTATTTAATTTAGAATCAACAGAATCAATCTGAGTATTAAAATTTTTTAAAGTCTTTGCAAGTTTATCTACTACTTTGCCATCTACTTGAAGTCGTTGTATATTATCCTGCACTTTAAGAGCCATATCATCTAAATCTTTAAGCATAGAATCATGGTAAGCAATTTTTTTTTCAACTTCTGCAAAATCATCACTCTTATTTTTAATCTTTTGTTGAACTTCATCTATCTTTTTTATAATTTCTATACTAGAACGTTGATATGCTTCCATATCAACAGCAAGATTATTGATCTCTTTTGTCTTCTCATCAATAAAATCTTCAAGATTATCTTTAGCAAGATCAACAAATTTTTTAATCTTATCTAAAGCTCTTGAACGTCTATCATACTGCCTATAAATAAATAAAATTAAAAAAACCGTTAAAAGATTAACCAAAATGGTTACAAAATCTATCATAAAATCTTTTACCCATACTTATATATTTAAAAGTATATATCTTTGCAAGTCTTTATAATCACTAAAAATAAAATCACACTTCATATCTTTAAGTAATTTTTTCTTAGAAAGATAAGCTGTTTGCATACACAAGCTATTAGCTCCTAAAATATCATACTCATAAGAATTTCCAACATATAAAACATGCTTATTATCTAAACCTAGCTCATCTAAAATTCTTAAAAAAGCTACTTTATTTGGTTTTAAATAACCAGTATCTTCTGATGAATAGAGAATATCCCAAAAACTATCATCAATATTTAATAAATTACTTACACGGGTTGCAATCGGAAAATCTGACATTACTCCTAATTTTATTCCATTAGATTTAAGAGAATAAATCAAATCATGAACACCAGAATATGGTTTAATCTTCCTAAATTTATCACTAAAAGATGTACCATAATATATTTTATTCAATAAAAATTTACATTTATTTTCATTAAAACCTAAACAGCTAGCAAGCATATTAACTTGTCTAGACACCAATTCATCTCTACTTGAAGGAACATTTTTCCCTCTCTGTAAAATTCTTATTTCTTTTCTTACCTTCTTAAAAGCCAAAAAAAATCTAATATTCTTTAAAAATTCAGGAAACATTATTAAATTAATACTTATCTCAGGATAAAGAGTCCCATCAAGATCAAATACTACAGCTTTTATCATAATATTTAATTCTTGATCCTTCTTGGTATTGAAACTACAGATATATGCTTAGGAACTTTAACTTTAACTAAATGAATATACGAATTTGGATATCTATCCTTCAATGACTTAATTGAAGTTTCATCATTAATTTCCATTAAAGATACTCTAAAAATAGAATTTTGATCAATAAAAGGAAACAACACCACAATATGTTTATGAAAAATCTTGCCTGGAAATCCATCAATTGTCGTGTTAAGAGATCCTAAATATATATGACCGGGATCTTTTACAGCTAAATAATATAAAATAAACTCTAAATTATCAATCTCATATCCACGATTTTCAATATATTTTAAAAACCCAATATTATTTACATCAAACTCCTTAATCTTAGATAAATCCAAATTAACATTAACATTATGAAGCTTATATGCAATATTACGCGTCCAATCAAGCCCAAAAAAAGGATCCCTACTAAATTCATGATATTTTGTAAAACCATTACCTCTAACCCCAATATGCCTCACTTTCAGATCCTTTATTTTCAACAGTTTTTCTGTTTTTACCTTATAAATTGAATCTGCAACCCACTTACTAAATCCAGAACAATTAAACCCTATAGGCTCTCTTTGAGGTTCTCCCGTTTTAATATATACCATCTCTCCAAACTCATTCATCGCCCCATCATGTACTTCAAACATTAAAGGAGAAATTTTTAAAAATGACTTCAGATTATCAACCATATTAGAAACATTATCATAAACTTCAAGATATTTAGGATTAAAAAGCTCAAAATCAATAAAATTATCAATATATCTAACTACTTCTATAAAAGAACCAGTAGCAATATCACTAATTTTAAAAGGCAATTTAATATCTTTATGAATCAAAGTATTAATTAAATAAAAATCAGCATTGGAATGCACATCACCTGCTTTTATTCTAATAAAAGTATCTGATCTATTTAGAAAAAATATTTTCACTTGTTCAATGCCATGTTTTCCAACTTTAATTACATAAGAACCTGGAAAAATATAAGATACGCCATTTTTTCGATTAAAAAAAGAATAATAAACATAATCTCCCACTATTGAATTTGACACTTCAATATAATAATTATCTAAAATATAATATTTCGTTGTCTCTATCTTAATAGCATCATTACTTGAACTAAAGTAGTTTGAATAACTTGATCTAACACTAAAATCATAGAAAAAATTTTCAAATGCAAAAAGACCTAAATTCCCAATCATTAAAAATAAAAATATATATCTCACTTTAATTCTCTTGTTTTCTCTCTAAGTTCTATTAAAATTGGAACATTATAGTAACCAATTTTACGAATATTATTTACTAAATAATTATAATAAGAATTCGGAAAATTGGTTATCTTATTTGCAAATAAAATAAACTTAATAGGATTAACACTAATCTGAGTTATATATTTAACTTTATATGAAGAATTCAAATGATAATCCTTAACCCACAAATTTAACATCTTATTTAAATCAGAAGTATTTATTTTAAGATCAAGTTGCTCTTTTAATTTAATTGTCTCCTTAAACAGATTATCTAACCCCATTCTATTATGAACAGATATTTTTAATATAGGGGAAAAATTTAAAACTGGAAAGAAAAATTTAACACGATTCTTTACAGCCTCAAAATAACCGCTTCTATATTTTACAAGATCCCATTTGGTAAATACAATAATAATTCCTTTACCCCGCTTAGCTGCATAATGAGCAATTTTTTTATCTTGAGATGTTAAATCTTCATTAACATCAACTAATAAAAAGACAACATCCACCATATCAATTACTCTTAAAGCCCTACTTACAGAATAATGTTCAATAATTTCATTTATTCTTGCACGTCTTCTTATTCCAGCCGTGTCAATAAGCTCAAATGTCTTAGAATTCCTCTGAAATTTTGCTTTAATAAAATCTCTTGTGGTACCAGCCATAGAAGACACAATAGAAACTTCATCTCCTGACAAAAAATTAACAAGAGTAGACTTTCCTGAATTTGGCTTACCTATAATACCAATTTTAACATCAATATGCTCATCATCTGATAATTTACCTACTGAATCTCTTAAAAAAATCCTTAAATCATTAATTCCCTTTCCATGAGTTGCACTAACTAAAAAACTCTTCTTAAAACCCAATTTTTGAAATTCATAAGCTAAAACTTCCTTATGACTACTATCCACTTTATTTAATATTAAAACTACTTTATCACTATATTTCCTCAATCTATCAATAAGTTCATAATCTTCTAACAATATCTCATTCACATCTAAAACAAGTAAAATTAAATCCACACTATCAAGCAATCCTATAACTTTATTAACCACAACCTGACTAAGTTCATCCTTTAAAAGGGTAAATCCACCAGCATCAATCAAATAAAACTTATAAGAATTTATTTTACAGATTTCTCTTACTAAATCTCTAGTAACTCCATAAACTTCATTCGTAATACTTCTATTTGAACTTAAAAGTTTATTAAACAAAGTAGACTTGCCAACATTTGGTCTGCCAACAATAAGAACACTGCTATAATTTTGAATTTTAGAACCAATCAAAGTCAATCTACCTCTTCCTTTATGTGGATATTTATATTATAATAGCAAATATTATAGTTTTATGCCAATTACAAGCGGATATTCAATTGATAAGAAAAAAAAAGAACATCAGACGCAAAACAAGCAACTTTAATCAAGTAGATATATTTTTAATATTATTTGCCATATTTTTAACAACAATATGCTTATTGCTAATAATTAAAAGTTCGCTACTTAACAATATATTCAACAATGAACAAATTAACAACAATTTTGAACTTCTCAAAGCAAAACCTAAGGAAATAGAAGTAAAGATAGACAATACAAAAAGTGAAACTATAAAAATGCTTAATAATGAAAAATTTTTAATAAAACCGCCCGAAATAAAAAAAATCAAAGAAGAGCTTCAAGAGCAAGAACACAAACATTTACAAAATCAAAAAGAAGTTAAACTACACTTTATTAAAGTCACTTCTGAAGGACATTTCTTAAAACAAGGTGTCAAAAGAAATATTCATTACGATAAAAATATTCTTGAGAAAACATTAAAAGCACTATTTAATGGACCAAATGAATATGAACTTAAAAATAATTTTCTAAGCCTAATTCCTATTAACACTCAAATATTAAATTTGAGTGTTAATGAGGGTATTGCTCATATTAATTTATCAAAGGAATTTTATGAAAATAGTTTTGGAATAGAAGGAATAATTAACCAAGTAAAACAAATTATTTCAACATGTCTTGAAATTCAAGGTATCAAAGGAATAACTTTAAACATTGAAAACAATCCAATAATACTTGAAGATCTAAATTTAAACTTTTCAGGAGTACTAGATAATACAAAACTTGCTAAATATTAAAAATCAATATCATCAAGAAATGCCAATGATTGCATCAAATTCACTCCACTATTTTTAGAAACTAAAAACATAAATTCTTGATTTCCTTTGCGACCTTTGGTTGTAAGTTTTAATATGCCCTTAATTTGTAAATAATTATCATAAAACTTTTTAACAACCTTATTTAATATTTCATTTAAATATTTATGTTCAACTATACCATTAAAACCCTTAATATTTAAATCTAAATCTTTAAGCTCAAATTGAGGCTTAACAAGCGCAATAATAAGTTTATCAGAAAGCTTATCAATTAAATTTGCACATATGCTAATCACAGATCTAAAAGACACATCAATAACGGCTAAATTAGGTTGAATGTCAAATTTTTTAATATTAAAAATATTAGTTTTCTCAAAAACTTTAACTCTTGGATCAATTCTTAATTTATAAGAAAGTTGATTCAATCCAACATCAACTGCATAAATTAACTTTGCACCTTCCTGCAAAAGACAATCCGTAAAACCACCGGTTGAAGCACCAACATCAACACAAATTTTATCTTTAACCACAATTTTAAATATCTCTAAAGCTTCAAAAAGCTTATCTCCCCCTCTTGAAACAAACTGTTTAGATTTGCTCTCAACCAGCTCTATCTTACTATTTTTTAATACTAAAACTTTAGGATTTTTTTCCTTGTGAGAATTAACATATACTCTACCTGTTACAATTAAGATTCTCAATTCATCTCTTGTTAAACTTGGATAATTCCTACAAAGAACATTAAGCAAGCTATTTTTGTATTCTCTCAATTTTCAAAGCACGTCCTGTGTATAAATGAGAAGTAATAACAACTCCCTGTATAATCACATCTTCCTCAACAGTTTCTGTTCGCAAAGAAATATATTCAAGTAACCCTTTAAGAGAAATTTCAGGGTTAAAGCCTATTACAGAGTTTAAACTACCAGTCATACCAAGATCAGTAATATAAGCAGTACCCTTATCCAAGATTCTCTCATCGCAAGTCATTATATGTGTATGAGTACCAACAACTCCCGTTACCAATCCATTTAAAAAATATCCAAAACTTTCCTTTTCATAATTACTCTCAGCATGAAAATCAACAAAAATCGTCTTAACCTTATTCTTAATCATATTTATAACTTTTTTTACATTTTCAAAAGGATTTTTCACAATAAAAGTCATTCCCAAAAATCCTTGAATATTTATAACAGCAACTTTTTCACCCTTGACATTTAAAATGCAATGACCATGTCCCTCAAGTAAATCTGAAAAATTATTTGGCCTTAATATATATTCCTGTTTATTTAAATACTCCCTTATACTCGGATCAGCATAAATGTGATTACCCGTAGTAACCACATTCACACCTGTTTTAAAAAGATTTTCAGCTATCTCAGGAGTAATCCCAAAACCACCAGAAGAATTTTCTCCATTAACAATTGTCAAATCTATATTATACTTATCCTTAAGACTCTTAAGATGGAAGAAAATCTTCTTAAGTCCTCCATTGCCTACAATATCTCCAACTATTAAAGTCCTAATAACATCACTATCTTGCATATTCAATAACCCGGGTCTCACGAATAATAGTAACTTTTATCTTTCCAGGATATCGCATTTCAACTTCTATCTTCTTTGCAATATCTCTTGCAAGCATAGTAGCTTTCTCATCATTAACCAACAAATTGTCAACAATGATTCTAACTTCACGACCCGCCTGAATTGCATAACATTTTTGAACACCTGCAAATCCATAAGCAATCTCTTCAAGTCTCTTAAGTCTTGTTATATAATTATTCAAGCTCTCACGTCTTGCACCAGGACGCGATGCAGAAATAGCATCAGCTATTTGAACAACTATAGCCTCAAAGCTCTCAGGTTTTATTTCATTATGGTGTGCAGCAATAGCATTAACAACAATATCACTCTCACCACAGCTCTGAGCAAGTTCAGCACCTGTAATAGCATGTCCCTCACTATTCTCAGAAATACTTTCCATTCCTTTTCCAATATCATGCAAAAGACATGCCCTTTTGACAACAACAGGATCCAACTTCATCTCTTTAGCTAAAATTTCTCCAATTATAGCTGTTTCTTTTGAATGACTTAAAACATTCTGACCATAACTGCTTCTAAAATAAAGTCTTCCAAGACCTCTAATCAGTCTTTTATCAAATCCATGTATATTTAAATCAAATACTGCCCTTTCACCTTCCTCAAGAATAATATTGTTAATCTCATTAGTAACACTATAAACAATCTCCTCAATTCTTGCAGGGTGAATCCTACCATCTGAAATCAGCCTCTCAAGAGTTCTTTTTGCTACTTCTTTTCTTACTGGATCAAAACAAGATATCACAACAGCCTCTGGAGTATCATCAATAATAATATCTGCACCTATTAATGTTTCAAGAACCCTAATATTACGCCCTTCTTTACCAATGATTCTACCTTTCATCTCATCATTAGGAAGTTCAACAGAAGTTACTGTAAACTCAGAACTAACTTCTGTTACTATGCGTTGCATAGTAGACACTAATATATCTTTAGCCACTTTATCTGCTAAGAGCTGAGCCTCTTGTTCAGACTTATTAATAATAATTTGAGCATCCCTTTTAGATTCATTTTCAACCTTTTCAATTACAATCTTTCTTGCTTCATCTTTTGTAAGACCAGCAATATTTTCAATTTTTTTAACAAGAGATAATTCTTTCTCACGTATTATTTTTTCTTTCTGTTCAAATTCTTTAAGTTTAAAATCAATTCTACTTTGCTGTTTATCAAGGGCTGCTATTCTTTTATCTAAGGTTTCTTCCCTCTGTAATAACCTTTTTTCTAAATTAAAAACCTCATTTTTTCTCTCTCTTATTTCCCTATCTTGCTGGTTTTTATCTTTAAGCATCTGAGATTTTGCATGTGAAATAACTCGTTTTCTTTCATTTTCTATTTCTAAGATTGCTTCTTCTTGTACCTTCTTTAGTTTTTTATCTAAATTTAATAAAGAAAATCTACCTAAAATAATTCTTATTATAAAACCTAATATAACACCTAGGACACCAGCAAGAATAGAAGAAAAAGTAATATATGACATACAATTACCCCCCTATTCCACCAAACAAATAAGCATAAACCCTTTAAAAGGATTAACTTAATATGTAAAGAATATTACTTTTCTCCTAAGGTTTTATCCACTAGTTCCAGAATTGCCATTTCAGCTGCATCTCCATACCTTTGTCCTAGCTTAATAACCCTAGTATAACCACCCTTTCTTTCTTTAAAGATAGGGGAAATTTTAGTAAATAATTTATTAAGGATATACTTATCATGTATAAATTTTGATATTTCTCTCCTATTATGCACGCTATCAACTTTGGCTCTCGTAATTAACTTCTCAGCAAATCTTCTAACTTCACTTAATTTTACCTTAGTAGAAGTTATTCTCTCATGCCTAAAAAGAGAAATTACCATATTTTTTAAAAGCGCCTTTCTATGACTTGATTTTCTATCTAATCTATTAAATCCTACCTTAGTCTTCATATAAAAATGATCTCCCTTTTAATGAGATATTTTATCGTGTTTACTTAATACTTTAAGAGCTTCTACCTTAGACATTCCCAAAAATAACCCATAAGCATTAAGCTTTTCAACTATCTCTTCTAAACTCTTTTTTCCAAAATTTCTTGCCTTTGAAAGCTCTACAGGACTTTTGCTAATAAGTTCCCCTAAAGTCTTAACATTTTCCTTAATTAAACAGTTAAGAGATCTAACAGACAAATTTAATTTTTCAACATTCATACTAAGTATGTCAGAATCTCTAAATTCAGCATAATCAACAGAATGAATAACTTTATCTTCAAAATTAACTAATGGAAGTAAAAACTCTCTTACTACAGAAGCTGCCTTTTTAATTGCATCCTTAGCACTCATTACACCTGTTGTCCAAATTTCCATAACAAGTTTATCATAATCAGATCTCTGTCCAACTCTAGTATCCTCAACAGAATATGTTACTTTTTCTATTGGAGAGAATATAGAATCAAGAGCAATAGTATTAACTTCTTCTAAATATTTTGCATTTTGTTCAGAAGAAACATATCCTCTTCCATAATTAACTTGAAATTCAAAATCTAAATTTGCATCACTTGAAAGTGTGGCAATAACTAAATCTTTATTAAAAACTTCAACACCTTCTCTTTCAAGATGACCTGCTTTTAAAACATTATTATCCTTCCCATTAACAGAAAGATTTATTGTTGTATTTGTAACTCCTTCATCCAACTTTAAATGAACATTTTTAATATTAGCAATTACTTCAAGAGTATCTTCCATAACTCCAGGGATTAAATCAAATTCACTTGAAACAATCTTTAAAGACTCTTCTTGATTAGATTGAATTCTCATAGCCGAAATAGCATATCCCTCAATAGAAGACAATAATACACGTCTTAAAGTATTTCCAATAGTAACACCAAAACCTTTCTCAAAAGGATATATTATAAATTTTCCATAAGAGCCATCATCCTCTCCCCTTACAAATTCAATCCTATCAGGTATAGTAAAATCTTTTAAAAGCTTTCCTAAAGACATTAATAGCTCCTCTAACTAAACTCGTCTGGTTTTTTTGGGTCTACACCCATTATGTGGTATTGGAGTAACATCTGAGATTGACTTAACAATGATACCTGATGATCCAACAGCTCGTATGGCAGATTCTCTACCAATTCCTGGACCTTTAACAAAAACATGAACATAATTAATACCAAAATCCTTTACCTTTCCTAAAGCTGCCTCTGCTGTCATTTGAGCAGCATAAGGGGTTGACTTTTTAGCACCTTTAAAGCCCATTCCACCTGCACTTGCCCAAGCTAAAGTATTTCCTCTTATGTCTGACACAGTTACAATTGTATTATTAAAAGTAGCCTGTATATAAACATTACCCTCACCAATACTTCTTTTTACCTTTCTTTTATTAGTTGATACTTTCGCACTCAAATTTCTCCCTCCTCCATCAATAAAACAACCTTATTTAGCAGCTATCTTTTTATTAGCCACAGTTTTTCTCTTTCCTTTCCTAGTTCTTGCATTAGTTTTGGTTCTCTGACCTCTTAAGGGCAACCCTTTTCTATGCCGAAGTCCTCTATAACATGCAATATCCATAAGCCTTTTAATAGACATAGCTAATTCACTTCTAAGCTTTCCTTCAACAACATAGTCACTCTCAATTATCTTTCTAAGCTTATTAACTTCTTCATTGTCTAAATCTTTAGCTCTCTTTTCTGGCAAAATACCTGTTTTTTTGCAAATTTCTAAAGCTCTAGATCTTCCTATTCCATAGATAGAAGTAAGAGCAATTTGAAGTTGCTTATTATTTGGCAAATCTATTCCTGCTATTCTAGCCATTTTTTCCCCTTATTTTTGTCTTTGCTTATGTTTAAGATTATCACAAATAATTCTTAAAACACCTTTCCTCTTTATTACTTTACATTTTTCACAAATTGGCTTGACACTAACCCTAACTTTCATAAATCACTCCTAAATTTTCTGTAAAAATGCATATTTTTTACCAGGCCCACGTGACAATCCTTGAGTCTTTAAATATGCATCAATCTGAATTAATGTATCAAGCGCTACTCCTACCATGATAAGCAACGAAGAACTACCCATAATTCTTGAGACATCATAAGGAAATCTAAAAATATTTTGCACTAAAAAAGGAATAATTGCAATCATGGATAAAAAAATAGAGCCTGAGAATAATGTTCTATTCATAATTTTATCCAAATAAGCTTCCATCTCATCTGCCTTGATACCCGGAATAGTACCACCATTCTTTAGAATATTATTACTTATATCTTTTGGACTTAATTGTATTTTGGAATAAAAATATGTAAATCCTATTATTAAACATACGTTCAACAACGTATAATAAAGCCCATTAGGTCTTAAATAAGATAAAATTTGTCTTGATAGAACAGAAGTACCAGCAAATCCACTTAAAATTTGCAAAGGTAAAGTAATAAGTACAGATGCAAAAATAACAGGCAAAACACCTGAAGGATTAAGCTTAATTGGCAAATATGAACTAACAGTATTTTTTGAATTTGCCCTAGCATAATGAATAGAAATACGTCTTTGTGCTTTGTATTCATATATAATTAATATAACAACCAAAATAAAAATACTTAACACTAATATTACAAAAACAGGATTAATATTTTGAGATGGATCTCTCATACTCTGAAATAAATTAAACAAAGCTGCCTGCAATCTCACTACTATCCCTGAAAATATTATTAAAGACACACCATTTCCAATTCCTCTCTGATTAATTTGTTCTCCAAGCCATAAAAGAACAAAAGTACCAGTAGTAACTGTCAAAATAGCAACAAAAATATATCTATAAAAAGGTATATTCAATGCCCCTGGAATACTCTTAGCATAAAGACTAGTAGCATATCCTTGAGCCATTGCTGCAACAATAGTTAAATATTTCGTATATTTTTTTATTTTCTTCCGTCCATTATCCCCTTCTTGCATTTTTTTTAAAGAAGGGAAAGAATAAACAAGAAGTTGGATAATAATTGATGCTGAAATATAAGGACCTATGCTAAGCATAAATATGGAAAAATTACTAAAAGCACCACCTGAGAAAAAATCAAAATAATTAGTAATTGAAAAATCCGATTGAGATTTAAAATAACTTCTAAGAGCCACAGGATCTATTCCTGGAATTGGCAAATATGAACCCACTCTAAAAATAAAAAGAATAAATAGAGTAAATAAAAATTTGCTCCTTAAATCTTTAATCGTCAATAAATTTAAAAACAAACCTTTCATTTCATTACCATTCTAGATCAATTTTATACTGCAGCCAATTTTTGTTGCCAACTCTTCAGCAGATTTTGAAATACGAGAAATTTCAAAATTTACCTTTTTAGTAAGTTCACCATTAGCTAAAATCTTAATATTTTTTTTATTTTTATTTACAAGCCCTTTTTGAAATAAAGTATCATAATTTACTAAATCACCAGTTTCAAACTTTCTATCTATATCACCAAGTCCTACAATCTCATATCTTATCTTATAATCATGATTAGAAAAGCCTCGCCTTGGCAGTCTTCTATAAAGAGGAGTTTGACCTCCTTCAAAGCCAATCCTTGGTGAACTATTTCTAGCTTTTTGTCCTTTCTGTCCTCTACCAGAAGTTTTACCAAGACCAGATCCTTGACCTCTACCAACAATTTTTTTAGATTTATTAGCCCCTAAAGGTCTCTTTAGCTTAATCATCTGTCACCTCACTTATAAAAACCATGCTAATTACACTATTAAGCATTCCCTGAAGAGATTTATTTAAAATATGAATTCTTTTATCTCCTATTCTCTTTAGACCTAAAGCCTTTAATGTCTTCACTTTACTATCCGATTTTCCAATAAGACTTCTCCTAAGTTCAACTTCAACCTTAATATCACTCTTAGCAATAACTTCTCTATTATATTCCATTCTTTTAATAAAAGCCTTATTTTTAAATCTAGACCTTGCAGCTTTAAATCTAATTTTCTTAAGCTGAAGTCGCAATTTTCTCTTAATCATATATTAACTCCATAACGTTCTTAAAGTCTTACCTCTTATATGAGCTATTTTCCTAGCATCTAACACTAACTCAAATGCTTTAAAAGTTGCTTTTACTACATTCATAGAATTATTTGAACCAAGAGATTTACTTAAAATATCATGTACTCCCAAAGCTTCCATGACAGCACGAACAGGCCCACCCGCAATAATACCAGTACCTTGAGTTGCAGGCTTAATTAAAACCTTAGCCTTCTTAAAATTTCCAATGACCATATTAGGAAGAGTACCTTTTTTAATAGGAACGGTTTTTAAATTTTTCCTAGCATTCGTTAAACTTTTCTTTATTGCATCACTAGCATCATTAGCCTTTCCAAAACCCCAGCCAACCTTACCCTCACCATCACCAACAACCATAAATGCAGAAAAAGAAAATCTTCTCCCACCCTTTACAACTTTAGTAACTCTATTTAGTGATATTAATTTTTCTATTTGCTTTTTATGAACTTGAGATTCCACTATAATTCCCCCTAAACATCAATACCAGCTTCACGCAAAGCAGTTGCAAAACCTGCAATAAGCCCATGATATTTATAACCATTTCTATCGAATATAAGCTTACTGATATTTTTATCTTTTAGTCTTTTTGCAAGAACTTCACCTAGTTTCTTTACATCACTAATATTTTTGTTCAAACTAAGCTCCTTTTCAATAGTAGAAACACTTACAAGAGTATGACCTACTATATCATCAATGACTTGAGCATAAAAATATTTATTAGATTTGAAAATTGTAACTCTCGGTCTCTCTGCGACACCAAATCCAATTCTATCTCTTATTCTTTTTTTACGCTTTATATTTCTTTTTTCAGCTTCTTTCACTTTTTTCATAAAAATTCACCTAAAACCTACTTCTTTACTCCTGATTTTCCTACTTTTCGTCTGATTACTTCATTATCATATTTAATTCCCTTACCTTTATAAGGCTCTGGAACTTTTAAGCTTCTAATCTCTGCAGCAACCTGGCCAACCCTACATTTATCTATACCTTCAACAGCAATTTTAGTATTACCATCAAGGCGAATATTAATTCCTTCAGGAATTACATATTCAAACTGAGTTGAGTATCCCAAATTAAAAAATAGACTATTACCTTGTTGTTCAACCCTATATCCTATACCATTAATAGTAAGAGATTTTGAAAACCCATCTGATACTCCCTTAACCATATTAAAAATCAAGCTTCTATAAAGTCCATGAAAAGCTCTTGTCTGTTTATCATTAAAAGCTCTCTCAACAATAATATTGTTGTCTTCAATTTTAACCCGAATGCTACTATTTATCTCTTGACTTAATTTACCTCTCTTACCTTCAACTGTTATAAAATTATCCTTAATATCAACTTTAACAGAATCAGCGATCTTTATAGGAAGTTTACCAATACGTGACATATTTACCTACCTCTTAACCTTACCAAACTGAGCAGATTAGCTCACCACCTACTTTATTATCTTTGGCTTGCTTGCCAGTAATAACACCTTTTGAAGACGACACTATCAATATGCCATACCCATTTTTGATTCTTGGCATATTTTTGTATGAAGAATAAACTTTTCTCCCAGGAGTTGAAATAGCATCTATTCTATTTATAGCCGGATTTCTCTTACCATCATAATTCAACATTGCCTTAATAAAAGGAATACCCTTTTTATCAAAAATATTATAATTTTTAATATATCCTTCTTCCTTAAGAATATCTAATATAGACCTATTTATCTTAGACATCTTTAAATCTACAGACTCATGTTTCACCATGCTCGCATTTCTTATCTTAGTTAACATATCTCCCACTGAATGTGTAACAGCCATAAATTCTCCTTACCAACTTGACTTTGAGACACCAGGAATCAATCCTGCAGATGCATGATTCCTAAAACATATACGACACATACTAAAATCTCTCATATAGCCCTTAGGACGTCCACATAACTTACACCTATTTTTTTGTCTCGTTTTATATTTTGGCTTTCGTAAGGCCTTAACTATCATTGATTTTTTAGCCATAAATAAAAACTCCTTTAATTACTAAATGGCATACCAAACTTAGCAAGCAAAGCTTTACCTTCCTTATCGTTTAAAGCCGTGGTTACTATTGTAACATTCAACCCAGATATCCTCTCTATTTTATCATAATCTATCTCAGAAAATATTATTTGCTCTGCTATTCCAAAAGAACAATTGCCATTCCCATCAAAAGCATTGCCATTTATACCTCTAAAATCTTTAACACGAGGCAATGCTAAATTAACAAGCTTATATAAAAATTCATACATCATGTTACCACGAAGTGTAACTTTAGCACCTATTTCTTGACCTTGCCTAATCTTAAATCCAGAAATAGCTTTTTTAGCCTTTGTCTTTACAGCTTTCTGTCCAGTAATCTGACTAAGTTCCATAACAGCTGAATCTAAAAGCTTTTTATTCTTAACAGCATCACCTACACCCATAGAAACAACAATTTTTTCTATTTTTGGAGCTTGCATAATAGATTTATATTGAAATTCGCTAACAAGTTCTTTTACAATATTATCTCTATAACGCCTCTTCAACTCAGGAATATAACTCATAATCTAAACATTCTCCCCACTTTTTTTAAGATACCTCTTTTTCTCATTATTCTCAAATTTAATTCCTACTCTTGAAATCACACCATTAGAAAATAACATCACATTTGAAATATCCATAGGTGCTTCCTTATCAATTATTTTTCCTTTCTCTTGAGGCGTTCTTGCCTTTATAACCTTCTTAATCATATTACAAGACTTAACAGTCACTTTAAACTTTTTTCTATCTATGCTAGCAATTTCACCAACTTTACCTCTATCTTTACCACAAAGGATCTTTACTTTATCACCAACTCTCAACTTTGTTTTCATAAATAGCCCCTTATATTACCTCTGACGCCAAAGAGACAACTTTCATAAAATTAGCATCCCTTAGCTCTCTTGCAACGGGTCCAAACACTCTCTTACCCCTTGGATTTAAATTAGCATCAAGTATAACACATGCATTGTCATCAAATCGAACATAAGTGCCATTCTTACGTCTTATCTCTTTAGACGTTCTAATAATTACGGCTTTATGCACATCTCCTTTCTTAACAGGAGAGTTAGGAATTGCTTGCTTTACAGCAATAACTATTATGTCTCCAACCTTAGCATATCGCCTCTTGCTTCCACCAAGAACTTTTATGCATTGTGCTATTTTACCACCTGTATTATCAGCAACAGTTAAATATGTCTGCATCTGTACCATAATTAATCTCCTCTATCTCTGTATTTCTAATATAAAAATAATCGAAATTATTTTGATCTCTCCAAAATTTCAATAAGTCTCCATCTTTTCTCTTTACTAATAGGTCGGGATTCAACAATTTTCACCTTATCACCAAGTTTCGATTCCTCTCTCTCATCATGCGCCTTAACTCTTCTGCTAACTTTTAAGTACTTATGATAGATAGGATGCATTTTCCTTTGAACAATCTCAACAACTACTGTTTTGCTCATTTTATCACTAACAACCTTTCCAATCAGTTCTTTCTTATTTTCCCTTGCCATAACACTTAAACCTTCCTAATACCTATTGCATACTCATGAACTATCGTATTAAGCCTTGCAATATCTCGCCTCAGCTCTCTTTTTTTTAAAGGATTCTCAACATGCCCAACTACAGTCTTAAATCTTAAATCCATATATTCTTTCTTTAAAGTTAATCTTTTTGCTTTCATATCTTCAAGAGTAAGATCTTTTAAATTTTTTAACATAACTCACCTCAAATCTCGTCTTACCACAAATGTAGTCTTAACTGGAAGTTTAGAACTAGCAAGCATCATAGCTGATTCAGCAAGTTCTCTAGGTACACCAGACATTTCAAACATAACAGTACCAAGTTTTACAGGAGCATTCCAATGATCAACTCCTCCCTTACCTTTCCCCATCCTAGTTTCAGCTGGCTTTTTAGTATAAGGTATATCTGGAAATATCCTAATCCACACCTTACCTCCCCTCTTAACCCTACGAGTCATAGCAACACGAGCTGCTTCAATTTGTCTTGCAGTAATAAAATCTGCCTCAAGAGAAACTAGCCCATATTCCCCAAAAGATATTTCGTTACCTTTCTGAGCCTCTCCAGAAAGTCTTCCCCTTTGTTTTTTCCTATATTTAACCTTTCTAGGACTTAACATCTAACGCTCCTTAAAATTCTAGACATCAGAATCATTTTTATTTTTAAAATCATTCTTAGATCTAGATCCAATTTCTAATTTCTCTCTAGAAAATTTATCGTCATTTACAACCTTTCTACCCTTATCATCGATTTTACCCTTATCAAAACGCTCAACCTTATCTTTTGAAGGTTTCCTATTAATTACTTGTCCCGCATCTGAATTGATTTGCTTTCCTAAAATTTCGCCCTTAAATAACCAAACTTTAACACCAATAACACCATAAGTTGTGTAAGCTTCGGCAAAACCATAATCTATATTTGCTCTAAGAGTATGCAAAGGAATTCGTCCTTCTTTAACTTCAAAACTTCTAGCAATCTCAGCCCCACCAAGTCTACCTGAAACTTTAATTTTTATACCTTGGATACCTTTAGAAATAGAAGACAAGAGTGAAGATTTTAAAAGTTTCCTATAAGAAGCTCTATTTTCCAACTGTTTTGCTATGCCATTAGCAACAATTTGTGAATCAAACTCTGGCTTCTTAATCTCTTTTATTTTAATATTAATTTTTTTAGATACTTTTCTAGTTAACAATTGACCAATTTTTTCAAGATTAGCACCTTTAACACCAATAACAGAACCGGGTCTTGGAGTAGAAATTACTACAGTCACTCTTTGAAGATTATTTCTAATGATTTCTATATCAGAAATATCAAATTTAATTCCTTTAAGAAATTTCATAGTTTCTCGTCTTATCAAGAAATCCTCGTGAAGAATTTCAGAATATAATTTCTTATCAAAATACCACTTTGATTTCCAATCCCTATTAATTTTAATTCTTAAACTGTAAGGATGTACTTTTTGACCCATATCCTATTCTCCACCATACATCTTTTCATAAACTTCAACAAAAATATGACAACTTCTATTAATAAGCCTATCTGCTCTACCTCTAGCTCTAGGCCAAATGCTTCTACGCTTTCTCCCATCATCTACCATAACTGTCTTTACAAATATCATATCTTCAGAAAGATTTCTATTATGATACATAGCATTTGACGCTGCCGATTTAACTACTTTTCCCAAAAGTTTAGCTCCTTTATTAGGCATAGAGCACAATATTGCAACAGCTTCGTTATAAGGCTTGCCTCGTATATTATCAGCTATAGGTCTCACCTTTTTTGGAGAAGATGGCAAATTTTTGCCCTTAGCAGTATATTTTTTATTCACAAACATAAACCTCTATTTCCTCCCCTTCTTATCTGATTTAGCATGCCCTCTAAAAATTCTTGTAGGTGAAAATTCTCCAAGCTTATGCCCAACAAGATCCTCAGTAATATACACAGGAATAAAAGATTTCCCATTGTAAACAGATATAGTAAGACTTACCATTTCAGGAATTATTGTTGAGGCCCTAGAATAGGTTTTAATTACAACCCTTTTCTCCTTACCAGAAGAAGCTAAAACTTTCTGATAAAGACTCTTTTCTATAAAAGGTCCTTTTTTAATAGATCTTGCCACTACACACTCCTAATTATTTCTTCTTTTGACGATAAATTTATCTGAATACTTATTCTTTTTTCGAGTCTTATATCCCTTAGCTGGCTGCCCCCAAGGAGATACAGGATGTCGACCACCAGAAGTTTTACCTTCTCCACCTCCATGTGGATGATCTATAGGATTCATGGCAACACCTCTAACTTTAGGTCTTCTACCAAGCCACCTACTCTTACCAGCTTTACCAATAGAAACATTCATATAATCTTCATTACCAACTTCTCCAAGAGTCGCCATGCACTTCTTAAAAATCATTCTCATTTCACCTGATGGAAGCTTAACTGTTACATAATCTCCATCAGAAGCAATAATCATAGCATATCCACCAGCACCTCTTACAAGCTGTCCACCCTTTCCAATATTAAGTTCAATGTTGTGAACCATCTTACCAACAGGAATATTTTCAAGCGGCAATGCATTACCAATCTTTATTGGGGCATTTGGACCACTCTCCAAAATATCACCAACCTTAACTCCTTTTGGAGCAATAATATACCTTTTATCCCCATCTCTATATACAAGCAAAGCTATATTAGGGCTTCTATTTGGGTCGTACTCAATAGCTGCAACTCTAGCAGGTATACCAAATTTATCCCTTCTGGCAAAATCAATTTCCCTATAACGTCTCTTATGTCCTCCACCTCTTCTCCTAACACTAATTCTTCCAGAAGAATCTCTCCCAGCCCTAGATACCTTCCCTTTAGTTAAAGACTTCAAAGGGTCATTACCCTTACTTAACTCATCAAAAGATAAAGTTGTCTTATAACGTAAAGACGAAGTTTTTGGCCTATAAGTCTTAATCCCCATATTTTTTCTCCAAAACCACTAAAAAATATCTATCTTATCTTCTTTTTTAAGATAAACATACGCTTTTTTCCATGAAGAAGTTTTCCCTCTGCCAATAGGATAACCTTTTCTTGAGACAACTGTTTTAACCTTGCTCTTAACATTAAGCAAATTACATGATATTGGAGTAACATTAAAAAGCTCTTTAATTGCAGCACCAATTTCCTTCTTATTTGCCTGTTTTTTCACTTTAAAAGCATAAACATTCATATTTTCTCTTTGAATATTAGTCTTCTCAGTAAGCATAGGCGAAATTATTATATCATAAGCTTTCATAAATCATCCTTACTATCCATTTTATTTAACATAAAGCTCATTAAGCCCATTAATAGCAGATTCAAGAGCTATTAAATTTTTAGTATAAAATAAATCAACAACCCTAAGTCTATTAAAAGATAAAATCTTCAAATCTCTTATATTCTTTCCTGCTCTCTTGATCATCTGATCGTCATTACCCAATAAAATAACTGTTCTTCCATTATTTTTTATAAAATTCTTTATTATTAAAGCAAGTTCTTTTGTCTTTCCTGAGTCAATAGTAAAATTTTCAACAACTTTAAGTCTATCATCCACAGATGCACATAGACTTAAAACAGATTTAAAAGCAAGTCGTTTAACTTTTTTTGGAAGCTTATAACTATAATCCCTTGGCTTTGGACCCAAAGCTATACCTCCACCAACCCAAACTGGATTCCTTCTAGTTCCAACTCTAGCACGTCCCGTACCTTTTTGTTTCCAAGGCTTTTTTGAACTACCTCTAACCTCAGCTCTAGTCTTAGTTGAAGCTGTCCCAACTCTAAGATTAGCTAGCTCATTATTAATAGCATTATATATAGAACCATAACTAACATCTATATTGAAAACTTCATCATCTAAATCTATAGTTCTAAGTTCTTGTCCATCTTTAGAAAAAACTTTTCTTTCCATACTAAATACCTACTTTTTTTGCCTTTTTAACAATAACAAAAGAACCCTTAACTCCTGGTACAGCTCCTTTAACCAAAATGGCTCTTTTTTCCTCATCAATAAAAACAATTTCAAGATTTTGAATAGTTTGTTGTTCACCACCCATTCTGCCAGCCATTTTAGTTCCCTTAAAAGTTCTAGCAGGTGTAGTAGCCTGACCTGTACCACCAAGATGCCTATGAAATTTAGAACCATGAGAAGATGGACCACCACTAAAATTATGTCTTTTCATAGCTCCCTGAAAACCTTTACCCTTGGTAGTACCAGTAATATCTACATATTTAATCTCCCTAAAAGCATCAAGTCCAACCTCATCACCAGCATCATAACCTTTAAGACCTTTAAATTCTATCACATATCTTTTAGGTTCAATATTTTCTAATTTTTTATATTGACCTTTTATAGGTCTTGAAACTTTAGAACCCTTAAGATCGACAGAACCCATTATAAGAGCATCATACCCATCTCTCTCCATTGTTTTTTTGCCTATAACATAATTGGGTTCAAACTCTATCACCGTCACAGGTACCACAATTCCATTGCTTTGAAAGACCTGCGTCATGCCAACTTTTTTTCCAATCAATCCGAACATTAAAACACCTCAAATTCATAACTTAAAAATCTATTACTGTTTAATATCAACCTCCACTCCTGCAGGAAGCTCCAATTTCATCAAAGAGTCCATCAAAGCAGAAGTAGGCTCTAAAATATCAATAAGCCTCTTATGGGTTCTCATTTCAAACTGTTCTCTTGATTTTTTATTAACATGAGGAGAACGCAAAACAGTATACTTCTTTATTTTTGTCGGCAAAGGAATTGGACCTTTAATCTGTGCTTTAGACTTTTGAACAGCCCTAACAATAGACTCAGCACTCTGATCTAATATCTTAACATCAAAACTAAAAAGCCTTACCCGTATCTTATCTTTAGTAATCAATTTATTCTCCTAAACTTTAGAGACAAAAAATCTCTAAACCCTACACTATTCCAATATTTCCAGAATTCTTCCTGAAGCAACTGTTCTACCGCCCTCTCTAACAGCAAATTCAACATTTTTATCCATCGCTATTGAAGATATAAGCTCAACAACAATATCAACATTATCTCCAGGCATAACCATCTCTTTACCCTCAAGACTAACCATACCTGTAACATCTGTTGTTCTAAAGAAAAATTGAGGTCTATATCCTGAAAAGAACGGTTTATGTCTTCCACCTTCTTCTTTAGTTAAACAATATATAGAAGCCTTAAATTTTTTGTGAGGAGTAATTGTACCAAGAGCAGCAATAACCTGACCTCTCTCAATATCTTTTTTGTCAACACCTCTTAATAAAAGCCCAACATTATCTCCTGCTTCACCTTGTTCAAGAATCTTTTGAAACATTTCAACACCAGTAACGGTTGTCTTTCTGGTTTCTCTAATTCCAACAATCTCAACTTCTTGTCCAACCTTAATAACACCTCTCTCAATACGACCAGTAGCAACTGTACCACGTCCAGAAATAGAGAAAACATCTTCAATAGCAAGCAAAAATGGTTTATCAATATCTCTTTCTGGAAGATCAAAATAATTATCCATAGTTTCAAGAAGTTCTTTTATGCATTTTGTAGCTTCAGGATCATCAGGATTTGACATAGCTCCAAAAGCTGAACCTTTTACTATTGGTGTATCACTAGGAAATCCATATTTCTCAACAAGTTCTAAAACCTCAACTTCAACAAGTTCCACAAGCTCAGGATCTGCCAAATCTAGTTTGTTTAGAAACACTATTATTTTCTTTATTCCCATTCTTTGTGCAAGGAGCAAATGCTCTTTTGTTTGAGGTTCTGCACCACTATCAGCAGCAACCAATAATATTGCAGCATCCATCTGAGCTGCACCTGTAATCATGTTTTTGATATAGTCAGCATGCCCAGGACAATCAACATGGGCATAATGTCGATTTGAAGTTTCATATTCAATATGCCTAGCATTAATTGTTATTCCTCTTGCCTTCTCTTCAGGCGCATTATCAATATCTTCATACTTAAGAGCTTTAGCATCTTTATTTACCTTTGAACAATAAATACTAATAGCCGCTGTTAATGTTGTCTTACCATGGTCAACATGCCCTATTGTACCAACATTCATATGTGGCTTTGTTCTTTGAAAAATTTCCTTAGCCATGAATCACCTCCCAAAAATTTGCACTCTAAATCTTCATCTATTCTTCAAAATTCTTAACTTAAGAATTCCAATTTGTTCCTTTACTAAAGGATAATAACATTATATAAAATAAAACCATTATTAAAAAAACATATTTTCTTAGAAATTGACCCGATTACCGTGTTTTTCTAAAAGAATTCTTAACAACTCCATTAGTGTACACATTATTCAAAATATAGTCAATATGTAATATATTGATATTAAATATTAGTCAATAAAAAAGAATTGAGCAATCAATGCTATAACTAAATTATTAAAATTCAAAATATATCTAAGATTAATATTAAAGGCTAAGATAATATAACACTATGTCACAATTTAAGTTAAAATACAAACTATTAAAGAATAGCATAATACTTATTATTTTCATAAATATCTCATGCATCAAAAATAATGATGTCAAATCAAAAGAAACAGGCAGAGAAATTACTTATATTGTTAATATAAAGAAAAATACAGAAAAAATTGAAATTATAAGATTTAATACTAATAAAAAAAACAAATTAATTATCACTCTTAAAAACAACAAAAAAATAGATATAAAGCAAAACTCACTAGCAATCTTTAAAAAAGGAAATAAAACCGGGCATATAATTCAAGAAGGCATTAAAGCAGGAGAAGAAAAAACATTTAACTTAAATATCAATGTCAACAAGCAACAAAAAAACATATTTTATATCTTTCTAAAAGAAGATTAATATTCAAAAGATCACTTTTATGAATATTCAATTAAATAAAAGTATGTACAAAATACTGCCTCACAAAAACAACGATACAACTTCACATATTACTCTTATTGCATATCTGTCCATATCTAGTTAAAGTTACAAATAATAAAATAATTAAAGCCAAATAGTTTGAAATTATAAAAGCATAACCTAATGAATCTTCCAAAATTCCAAAATATTGCAATATAAAAACAGTTGGTAAACGAATAATCCAAAGACGAATACAAACAACAATCATAACCAGCTTTGTCAGCCCTGAACCTACTAATACACCTAAAAAAACTTGTTGCAAACCAAATCCAACAGTTCCAATAACTGCCAATGATAAATAACCATTAGCATACTTAATAACTTCTAAATCAAATGTAAAAAGCGCTATTATAACATCTTTAAAAGACATGATAAACGATGCAACGGTAAGCATTATTACTAGAGTAACAAAAAACCCTTTTTTTAAAATATCTCCTACTCTCATTATATTTTTTGCACCAAGATTTTGTCCAACAATTGAAATAATTCCAGTACCAATACTCATTCCAGGAAGAAGCAAAAAAGAAATAATATTATTTACCATGCCATAAGCAGCTAAAAATTTGGAACTAATTTGAATTACAATATGATTAAAAATCAAAAAAGATAAAGAGGCCATAACTTGACCAAAAGCTGCCGGCAATCCCAAACTAATAATTTTTCTTATTACATTAATATCTGGAATAATATCTTTAAAATGCACTTTAAGTCCACAATTTAATCTATATGTAAAAAAAAGATAGGATAAAACTGTAATTAATTTAGATAAAAGCGTAGACCAAGCAGCACCAGCAATACCTAAACCCAAAGTAAACATTAAGATTGGGTCAAGAAAAAAATTAATAATATTTGCGACTAAAATCAAAAACATCGCAACAACAGTTTCTCCTTGAGAATTCAATATATACACAACGGAAATACTGAGAAACATCACGGGTATTCCATAAACTATAACATAAAAATACGACCTTGTAAGTTCTTTAAGCTCACCCCTTACACCCATAAGT
>NZ_LN609267.1:498200-498697 GCF_000825665.2 Borrelia crocidurae | reverse complement strand
ATTTAAAAAAATTAACTGCCCAGCATATTTTGAAAATTTAGAAAAGGTCTTCTCTCCAATAGATCTAGACATTAATGACACACTTCCTGTAGCCATCCCCATGGCAAAAACCATAATAAGGAAATTAATAGGACCAGTAAGAGACAATGCTGCAAGAGGCATAGCACCAAGTTTCCCAACATAAAACATATCTACAAGTTCATAACAAGACTGAAGAAGATTGGTTACCATAATAGGAAAACTTATAAACAAAAATACTAAGTACAAATTACCTTCTAATATTAATTTTCTAATTTTTGTTTTACTTGTTGACATAAAAAATACCTTTTATCCTATTATACTGGCAAATTATTAATTTTATTAAGTTAAATATCTATATCTTACCTTATAAAATTAATAAAATAAATTATACAACCCACAAAAAATTTTTTTATAGGATTAATAAAAACCACCTCAAACTTAAAAATAATTTAATATCTTTGTTATAATTATAACAT
>NZ_LN609267.1:486892-498166 GCF_000825665.2 Borrelia crocidurae | reverse complement strand
ATTTAAATATATAAAATGAAGTCTTTATTCATCTTTCACTCTTTTAATTCTTGCACCAAGAAAGCTCAACTTAGAAACAACATCTTCATATCCCCTCTCAATTTGATAAATATTATGAATACGACTCTTACCCTCAGCACAAAGAGCTGCAATAAGCAAAGACATACCTGCTCTAACATCAGGAGAAGATACATCACTTCCCTTAAGAATAGTTTTCCCTGTAACTACCACACGATGAGGATCACAAAGAACAATTTGAGCTCCCATTTTAATAAGTTTATCTACAAAAAACATCCTTGATTCAAACATTTTTTCAAAAATAAGCACAGTCCCTTGAACTTGAGTCGCAGTTACTATCATAATACTCATAAGATCTGTTGGAAAAGATGGCCAAGGACCATCATCAATTTTAGGAATATGTCCTCCAAAATCCAACCTTACTTTTAAATACTGTTTTTCCTTAACATATATATTTTCATTATCATATTCAAAATCAATACCAAGTTTTGAATATACATGCTTTATTAAAATAAAATTACCAGGATCAGCCTTATTAATTTCAAGCTCACCTCCCGTTAATGCAGCAAGACTAATTAATGAACCTATCTGCATAAAATCAGAACCTATCCTAAATTTAGCCCCTCTTAATTTCTTAACACCTCTTATTTTAAGCAAATTAGAACCAATTCCAGAAATGTCAGCTCCCATCAAATTCAACATATTACACAAATCTTGCACATGTGGTTCACATGCAGCATTCATTATCACAGTTTCTCCAAAAGCAAGAACAGAAGCCATAATAATATTTTCAGTAGCCGTAACTGATGCCTCATCCAAAAACATCTCAGCACCAATTAAATTATCTACCTCTAAAACAATACGTTCATTCTCTACCAACTTAGCACCAAGCTTACCAAGACCATAAAAATGAGTATCAAGACGCCTTTTACCAATAACATCTCCACCCGGAGGAGCAATATCAATTTGCCCACACCTAGCAAGCATAGGTCCTACAAATAAAATTGAAGCTCGAATTAAATCCGTTAAAGAAGAATCTATTTCTGTTTTCGCAATATTTAAGGCCTTAATTTTAAGGATATTACCATCCCTTATAACATCAACGCCTATGTCTTCTAAAATTTTTAAAATAACCTCTACATCTCTAATATTTGGAACATTTTCCAAAATCACTTCTTCATCTGTAAGCAATGCTGCTATCATGCAAGGTAAAGCCGCATTTTTATTTCCACTCGCCGTTATTTTTCCACCTATTTTAAAACCACCTTCCACAAGATAGCTATACATTATTACCTCCCAACCAAATAAAATTTATGTAAAAAACACTTAAAAATTAAAGTAACACCTAAATATCAGTACTATTTGCAATACTACTGTCAAAATCAATATATTCCCTTATAGCCTCAACAAACACAGCTTTACCATCATCAATATCAACTATAATGCCATTAAAACCAAGCCCATTCCACGATTCAGTAAATTTATTATTTAAAAAACCTTTTAAAAATTTATCTATTTCAAATACAGTAGAATATCCAACAACACTATCTAAACTTCCAACTCTACCAAGATCGGTAATAACTGCAGTATTATCAAAAATTCTAAGATCTGCTGTTAATATTCTCTTACCAATACCCAAACAAGCACTAACTCTAGATTTGAGATAAAAAAACATAGCATTAACTTCAGCTGTGGTATTAGAATCAAAAAGTACGATTATATTATTGGTAATTGACTTAATTCTTTCATAAAAATAATCAAAAGTAAGAAAAGGATTATTAAAATTATATTTCGTAATTCCTGTCTGTCCCACAAGTCTTAGTACAGCAAGTTTAATTCCATTTATATTATAAATAAAATAAGAATAACCTTTTAACCTAGCAGGGCAATTTAAAGGTTTTAAAATAAAATTATACCTATCAAGTTCGTCACTAAGCCCAGCCCTTACAAATGCATTTTCTCCTAAAGTTAAAACATCAACACCATATTTCTTTAACAAAAATGCATGTCTCTTACATAATCCTCTCAATCCTGTAGTAAAATTATTGCCAGATATCACAAAATCAATTTTATTTTTTTGTTTAAAAGAATGTAAAAAATTTTTTACCACAAAAACGCCAGGCTTACCTACAATCTCTCCAGAAACCAAAATCCGCAAACTCACAAAATCTTCTCCTATTAATCCAGATCAAAAAACTTAGAAAGAATATTCCTAAAAATAACACTTGACAAAAAATAGCTTATTGCAATTGAAATAAAAATCATCACAATAATTAAAACATACTGAAAAATAGGAGAAACTATAATATTCAATCTTGAAACAAAAAGAAATTCAAGAAAAAAAATAAAAAACATTAAAGATAAATTAATTAATGAACATAAAACAAAATATAAAAAATTCATAAATTAGTACTTTTATCTTTAGTAAATAAATCATAAATTATAAACACGATCATCCCAACAACAACATAACTGTCTGCAAAATTAAAGGTTGGCCATCTCTGAAGTCCAAAAATACCAAAAAACTTCACATCCAAAAAATCCACAACACCCAAAGGCCTAAAAAGTCTATCAATAATATTCCCAATACCACCAGATAAAATCAAAATAAGAGCAAACCTCGATACTTTGTTATTTTCTTTTAATGAAAAAGAAAAAACAAAAACTAAAATAATAATAGGAATTATAAGAAAAAATAAATTTTTTAAGCTAGAATCAATATTCGAACCTAATGAAAATAAAACACCAGTATTTCTTACATGTATTATCTTAAAAAGATCCCCAAAAAAAGATAGATATTCGGTTCCAAGCCTAACATAAGTAACAACTAAATATTTAGACCACTGATCAAAAAAAACTAAAATAGAGATAAAGATCAAATTACTAACTAATCTGTTTCTATTTATATTCATATTAAATCCTTATAAATTGGTATCTTGTAAAATAAAATCAACTTCTAATCCTCGTTGATTTTTTAAATATTCCATTAATTTTAACAAACCAAACGTTTCGGTAAAATAATGACCAGCAAATATCAAATTTACACCCCTCTCTTCAGCCAAAGAATATATCTGATGAGAAGTATCTCCAGTTATAAACAAATCAATATCATATTCTAATGCTTCTTCAAAAAAAGAATATCCAGAACCACTAACAATAGCCACTCTTGATACGTACTCTTTAAATTTCTTATAAAAAAGAATATGTTTATTATGGGCTTCAATCCTTTTTAAAATTTCAGAAAAACCAAATTCAGCAATAGAAATAATACCCAAATTAATACCTTTATAATTTGCAAAGGGAATAGGATTATGAAATCCAAGAAAATCAGATAACACTCTGCTGTGAGAATAAATAGTATGAGCATCCATTGGTAAATGAACACAATAAAGCGACAAATCATTATTAATAAGCCATTTAACTTTATCATACATACCAGCAATAATTTTATATGATTTTGACCAAAAAATACCATGATGAGTTATTAAAAAATCATAACCCTTTACTTCTCTTAAAGTTGCCATACTTGCATCAACAGCCAAAGCAACCTTTTTAACCTCAAGCTCCAAATTACCAACTTGAAGTCCATTAAGACTTTTATCAATATCCTTATGATCATTGACTTTAAATATTTCATCCAAATGCAATGATAATTCTTTAACAGTCAAACTAAGTTCTCCAAATTACAGCATAACTCCTTTTACCTCTAAATTTTCTATGAGAATAAAGATTACAATTGCAATAAGTACAAAGACCTGAATCCTCAACTTTTAAATTAAAATTAGAAATTAAACCTAAATTAAAATTAGCATTATCAAAATATATTTTATCATCCTTTTTACAAAAAGACATATCGCAACAATTTTTTACTAAATTTTAAATTTATTTTTGACACAAATTCTGATGAAACTTCATAACAACATCCTCTGTTATAAGGCCCAAATATAATTCTTAAATCTTCAAAATTTGAACCCATATCTTGAAATTTAAATAACATTTTTAAAATAATAAGCTGAAAACTACTCTTATATCCACTATGAGCAAGTCCTATATATTTTTTTGATTTGTCAAATATATATATAGGAAGACAATCTGCATAATAAGCAAGAAGAGCAACATTAAAAGAAGAGGACACAAGCCCATCTCCCCTTTGAAAATTAACAAAATCATCAGCAACTTCATAAACAATATTTGTATGTAATTGCTTTAAATATTTTATTTCTTTATTCTTTGGAATAAAACTTAAATTATCATTACTAATATTTTTTATCTCTAAATCAAAAGGTTTTTTAGTATAAATCAACTTAAAACTAGAATCTAGCTCAAATTCATAATAAAGTTCTCTCTCCAATACCTTCATAATCTAAACTCTTCACCAAGATAAAGTTTTTTAGCCTTCTCACTATTTATAATATAATCAACATTCCCCGAATCAAGCACTTGTCCTTGATAAATAATATAAGCTCTATCTATTATATCAAAAGCATCTCTTACATTATGATCCGTAATTAAAACACCAATATTCTTACTCTTTAAAATCCTGATTATATCTTTTATATCTCCAATAGCAATAGGATCAATACCTGCAAAAGGTTCATCAAGCAACAAAAAATATGGACTTACAGCTAAAGCTCTAGCTATCTCAGTTCGCCTTCTCTCTCCACCAGAGAGTGTATAAGCCTTTTGATATTGTATTCGCTTAATTTCAAAATCTTTAAGAAGATTTACAAGTTCAATTTTACGTTCGGCTTGAGATAAATCTTCTCGTCTCTCAAGAGCAACTAAAATATTATCTTCAACTGTAAGTTCCCTAAAAATAGATGGCTCTTGGGGCAAATAAACAATTCCCAATCGTGCTCGCTCATACATATTAAGTTTAGAGACATCATGATTATTGATTAAAACACGCCCACCATTGGCTTTAATAAAACCTACAATAGTATAAAATGTAGTGGTTTTTCCTGCACCATTTGGCCCAAGTAAACCTACAACCTCACCCCGATGAACATCAATAGTCACACCATTAACAGCTACTTTCTCTCCATACTTCTTAACAATACTATCTGCCTTAAGAACAATATCAGTAACAGCATTAAGACTAAGTTTTTCTTTAATTGATTCTATTCTATTTTTCTTGTTGAGGAAGATCTTCCTCCACTTGAGTAAATTTACCTTCAACATCACCCTCAAGATTATATTTTTTTGTTTCCGTATTTAAAACTATCCTTGAAGCAGAATAATAATTATCATCTTGATAAATAACGGGAACACCCTCAAGAACAATTTCTTTTTCTTCCTTATTATAAATTCCATTTTCAGCTCGTGCAAAAATGTCACCTTTATATATCTTAACAGAATACTGCATAATATAAACACTTGTCTTACGACTACCTTCAATCCTTTCAGCCTTAACAACAAGTTCATTTTCTAAATCTTCAAGTTCAACACCTTTTTGAAGATAAAAATTATCTAATTTTCTATTAACAAATAAAAATTGTGATTTCACATTCATTTTATTAGTATAATCTTCATAATAAACATTACCACGTGCCTCAATATAAGAACTCCCTTCCCCATAAATTTCAATCTCATCAGCCCTAAGCTTAAAATCAGAAGAAATCACCTCAGGATTTCCCTTTAAAATAATCCTTCTATAAAGAGGAGACAAAATACCATGAGAAAAATCAGCTCTAAAAGTAAACTCACTCTTTTTTTTTGAATTGTCTTTTTCTTTTAATTTTGAAGAGTCATCCAAACCGTTTTTACTCTGTGCATAACCAAATAAAGAAATACAAATTAAACAAAGAATTAAACTTTTCACTTCACAAGCCCTTCAATACCAGAATAAAAATAAAAATTATTACTCTTGAAAAAATACGAAAAACCCTTTCCTGTTATATTACTCTCATCAAATCTAATAAATACTAACTCATTTGGAGGAGAAAATAACTTTTTCTCATTATCTCGCCATAAAAGTCTATTGGTATTAATGAGATAATAATTATTCATATCTTCTATCTTCAATTCCACAGAATCTTTCATATCTAAATCTTTAGTAATATGAGAACCTTCTAAATTACTAAACTTACCCGAAATTCGATTTTCCAAGGCATGATACAAAAATCTCCCATTTTCAACTTTATAAAGTTTATAATAATTAAAATAATTAAAACTTAAAGCTTCCAATATGGTTTGTTTCTTCCCACCCACAATATTATGATAGCTAATTTGTAATATTTGTATTGTAGGAGCTTCTTTAGCAGCACCTGTCCTATTAGAATATTCCTCATAATTAAAGGTACAATTAAATAACAGAAAAAGTGGTAACAAATAAAACAAAGCATATCCTATCATACAAGTCCCTAAATAATTTATACAAAAATATCTCTAAACTATCTCAAATTCCAAACACTCAATATATTTCTTATTCATTAATTGAGATAATCACCATCAATAAAACTTACACCTAAGAATTTCACAATACAGACACAACATATAAAATCCTTATTTTTTTTTGTTAAAGGACCTTATGGCTATTAACAAGCACTACAATAATTATGCAATACTACTAAAAATTTTTCACTAAAATTTCTCTTATATTACCCCGTCCAATTGGATTTGCATTAATCAACCTTTTAGAATCAACAAAAATAATATTATAATTTTTATAAAGCTCAAGACTAGATATAGTATTAGAATTTGAAAGCAAAAATTTAGCTCCTTTTTTATCTATTTTGTCACAAAAACGTAATAGCCTCTCATGCATTGAAAAATTAAATCCATATTTATTATAACTTGTAAAATTACTTGTTTTTGAATAGGGTATATAAGGTGGATCAAGCATCAATAACAAGTTATTTTTTTAATAAAATTCAAGAACAAAAAAAATCTAAACTTAAAACCCTAACTTCTCGCAAAAGTTTAGAAGCTAATCGCAAATTTTCAATTTTATAAAGATTAATCTTTTTATATTGACCAAAAGGAGTATTAAATTGTCCACTACCATTTTCTCTGTAAAGACCATTATAACAAGTTTTATTTAAATAAAGAAAAATACATGCCTTTTCCAAATTAGTTAAATTTGCATTATTAAAACTATTCCTTATATCAATATAATACTCCTTAGTTAAAGGAGCATTATTATACTTTTCTATTCTTAATAAAAAATTATTTAAATTATGGGCAACTTCCATATAAAAATTAATCAAATGAAAATTTATATCATTAATAATTGAATTTTTTAAATTTAATGCAAAAAACAATGCCCCTCCACCTATAAAAGGTTCAATATAATTATTAAAAGAAAGAGGAATATTATTTAAAATAGAGTTCAATAAATTTTTCTTACCACCAGCCCATTTCAATATAGGCCGTATCACAACACTCATAATCAATAACTAATAATAATGTTCAAACTCATCATCTCTTTTATAAGTAAAAATTTCATCTTTTGTAAACCAGATAGGTATTTCACGATTTGCATCAATAAGACTTGCAGAAGAGTGAATCACATTATAAACTGCAAAATTTTTTGCATTGGCATAATTAAAACTATGATAAGAAAAATCACCTCTTATTGTCCCAGGTACAGACATCTTAGGCTCTGTAGAACCACAAAATTTTCTAACAACCTCAACAGATTCAACACCTTCAATAACAAATGCAAAAACCGGAGAACTCATTAAAAAATTAATTAAAGACTTCCAAACAGACTCACCATGCCTTGCAGCAATATCATCATACAAATAATGTTCTTCGGCCATCTTACGATCAACCAAAACCATTTTAGCAGCCACAATTTTTAATCCTACCCTCTCAAATCTAGAAACAACATTACCAATTAAACCTCTTCTAACCCCATCAGGTTTAACAATACATAAAGTTTTTTGTATTAATGTAGACATAAACAACCTCCCAATGTTTTTAATACAATGCAAACTAATAATAAGACATAATTTATTTAATTCATGAATATGCATTTAAAAACAACTTATTTTAAAATGCTAATTTTTTGCAATTAAAATTAAAACTAAATGTATCTCTTAAGCACTTTATTATAAGTTCAAGTAATTTAAAAACACACTATTTATATTACCTTATATAAATAATTTTAACTATTGGTTATAAATTAAAATTCTAAACTAAATGCAAATACAAAAAAGCATTCAAAAAAATTCTTTAAAAAGCTATAAAAACAAACTATTTTGAAAAAAATGACTTAAGAACAAAATCACATTTTAAGTCTCAAACGTAATGCCCTAAGAGTAGTCACTTTATCTGCATTACTAATACTACCCCCAGCAGGAAGACCAGATGCTATTCTTGTAACATTAATATCTAAGTCCTTTAAAAGATTACTGATATAATTTGCAGTTACATCTCCCTCAATACTAAATTCAGTAGCAATAATTACTTCTTCTGCTTTTAATAGTTTAATATAATTCTCTAATTTATCAAGATTTAACTCATCTGGTCCAATATTTCTTAAAGGATCAAGATGACCATGAAGAACAAAATAAAATCCATCATATTCCTTAGTAGCCTCAATAACTTCCAGATCTTGAGGCATTTCTACAACGCAAATTATACCTTTATTTCTATTTAAATTCGTACAAATATTACAAAGTTCTTCTTCAGCAAAATTGTAACAATTTTTACATTTTTGTATCTCTAAATGAAGTCTAATTAAAATTTGTCCCAATGCTCTTGAAAAATTTTCACCGGTATACAAAATATCATAAACCATTCGTGCTGCTGTTTTTTTTCCTATGCCTGGAAGTTTAGAAACTAATTCAATTAAATCTTGTATAATCAAACTTTAAATCCCAAATGGAATAGAACCCATTGTTTTCGATTTTATTTCCTCTTTCACTTTAAAAACAGCATCATTAAAAGCAGATTTTATCATATGTTCAAGTGCTTCATTATCCAAATCATTAAAAAAATCTTCTTTAATTACAATTTTTTTAACAACAAATTCCCCATTCATTTCAACAACAACAACATCACTTCCTGCCCTACCACAAACAACAATTTGAGATATTTCTTTTTTAATATTATCAATATTATCTTTAAAATTTGACATATTTTTCAAAAAATCTAATGGATTTACTGCCATATTTACTCCTTTACTTCACTTGCTCCAAAAATGTTTTTGACTCTCAGCACCTCATTATCAAACTCATCATCATTATCCTTAAATTGCTTTTGAAATATAACATTTAATCTAGGAAACTCTTTACAAAATTCCGCCCTTATCTCATTTTGATAAGCCTGTAGTTGATTATATTCAAATCCACTAAAAATTTTATAATAAAGCACCCCACCATCAATTAAAACCTCTCCTGAATACACTAAAGTTTGAACATACTTAGACACTAAGTAAATAAAAGTTTCTTTAATTCTATCATTATCATCGATCTTATCAAAATTATCCTTTGTTTCTATAAAAATTTTATCAATATCATCATCCTCAGAATCACAATGTACATCAGGCTCTTGAATCTTAACTTTCAATGGTATCTCTTCTTCAGTAGCATTATCTGGTTCCATCAAAGGCACATCACTTAGCTCTGATTTTAAATTGACATCACAATTTATTTTATCTATATCACAATTTATTTCATTTAGTGCTTTAGTTTCAATATCCTGAATTTGCTTAATTAAAAGATGATTAGGAATATAATTTTTAAGTCTAAGTATCTTAATAAAATTAATCTCAATTTCATATTTAGGATTTATCGAAAATTGCAAATCCCTATAAGTTTCAAGCAATACACTAATACTTCTCTCAACATGTTTTAAATCAAAATTTAATAAAGATTCTTTTAAACTTTCAAATTTAACACCAATAAACATAATATTTTTGATGTCTAATTTCAAAAATAATATTTCTCTAAAAAATTCAATTGCATCAAGAAGAAATTGTTCACATGAAATACCTGTTAAAAATACAGTATCTAAAACACTAAGTAACTCTTTTAAATCATCATTAAGAATGCTCAATGCTAATTTTTCCAAGAATTCGTCACTGGTTAATCCCATCTTAGATCTGATTTGATCAAATTTTATATCAGAATTACTCAATGACACAATTTGATCAAAGAGAGTATAGGCATCCCTTACGCTACCTCCACTCTTATAAGCAATCCACTTTAAAGCTTCATCTTCGTACTTAATGTCATCTTCTAAACAAACACATTTTAACATCTCATAAATTTTATCTAAAGGCAAAAGCCTAAAATTAAAATGTTGACATCTACTTTTTATCGTGTCTGGTAGTTTGTGTACCTCTGTTGTTGCAAAAATAAAAACAATATAATTTGGGGGTTCTTCTACGGTTTTCAAAAGAGCATTAAAAGCAGAATTTGAAAGCATATGAACTTCATCAATAATATAAACCCTATACCTAGAATTGGCAGGAGGAAACATTATTTCTTCTTTAATTTGCCTAACATCTTGAACAGACGTATTTGAAGCACCATCAATCTCAATAACATCAAGACTATTATCGTTATCAATAGATTTACAATTAAAACATGTACCACAAGGCATAATTGTTGGACCTGTTTGACAATTTAAACATCGTGAAAAAGCTCTTGCAGAAGAAGTTTTACCAACTCCTCGTGGTCCTGAAAATATATAAGCATTTGCTATCTTATTACTTTCTATTGAATGTTTTAAGGTTTCAACTACAAAATCTTGTCCTTCAAGAGAAGTAAAATCTCTGGGACGCCTCTTAATGGCAGTACCCCTTGCAGATATCATCCCATCCCCCATAAATAACAATAATTTTACTTAAACCTTAAATTAAATACTAACGATTTATTTAACAATAAATTTATTTTACTATTAATGACAATATACACAATATAACAATAATACCTACTTAAGTATTATTTTATAAAAACGTACTTACCTATCTAAACAAAATAAATTTATCCTAAGATTACACGCACTCATTGAGTAATCACTTACCGCTGCTACCTTCCAGTCCTGACGGGATTAGGCAACACTCAATAGTGCGGATCCTAGGAACCGGAGAAAATGGGATTCGAACCCATGATACATTCTCATGTATACACGCTTTCCAAGCGTGCGCCTTCAGCCACTCGGCCATCTCTCCAAAACTACATACTTTCGTGCCCAAGGGGACTTGAACCTCTGACCCTCAGAACCGCAATCTGATGCTCTATCCAGCTGAGCTATGGGCACAAACATTTAACTTCAATTGTAATAAAAATTATTATTTATTAC
>NZ_LN609267.1:480886-486850 GCF_000825665.2 Borrelia crocidurae | reverse complement strand
AAAGTTAATAGTAGTTCATTTATAAGAAAGGAGCAATAAATGACATCTAAATTTTCAATAAGCATAATAATAATTTTTTTAATAACAATAGCATGCACCAAACACGACAAAAAAACAGAAAGTGCTGAAATCAATATCGAAACAAAAATTATCAAAGAAGATACCACCAATGAAGACAACATTATTTTTCACATTGATGCTCAAATTCCCACTATAGAAGGAATAGAATTTGGTTTTGAAGAATTCATAAAAAAATGGAAAAATGATACAATCGAACTTTTTAAAACAATAAAAGAAAAAAAAGAACCCCATGAATCTTTCTATTATTCTGATTTTGAAATATTTAAAAATCCAAACCTTAACATAACATCCATTCTATATAATCAATTTCAAATAGATAAATACGCTGCAAATGGCCTTACAACATATCATTCTATTAATTTAAGAGGAAAAGAAAAAATAGAACTTGCAGACATCATTTCAAAAGATCAATTGGATTCTTTGATACAAGTATTAAGAGAAGAAGTAAAAACAAAATTTGAAAAAATTGCAACTCATTATGACAATAAATCCACATTTGAAATAGAATTTGAAAAAATTTTTAAACAATATCAATACTATTTTAAAAACAATGAAGTTGTAATTTTCTATAATCCATTAATAATAGGTCCACACTCAGATGAAAAAATTGAATTTACATTTCCAATAAACAATAATTCTGAAGGTGATATTACTAAAAAGAAAAAAACCGACTGTCCAATTTGTTCATAATAAAAAATACAACGGAGAGGGTGAGATTCGAACTCACGGTAGGCTACACCTACGACGGTTTTCAAGACCGTAGCATTAAACCACTCTGCCACCTCTCCTAGAGATTATTATATTCATAAAGTAAAGAAATCTTTATAAAGACAAGCTTTAATAAAAATCTCTACGGAGAGAATGGGATTCGAACCCATGGTCCCCTTTTTAAAAGGACAACTTCTTAGCAGGAAGCCCCATTCGACCACTCTGGCATCTCTCCTTAATCCACATTAATACATAGTATATTAGAGCCATTGCAATTGTCAACAAAAGAAACTTATTAAGTCTAATAATTGATCTTAAAATCTTTATAAGCCTCAATTAAATCCTTAATCTCCTTAATTGTAACACTCAACTGAACTTGAGTAAATTCATCTGATAAAATTTCTTTAGTAATCTCAAACTCACTATTACTAGCTCTAAGTTCAATATGTTCATCTTTAACTTTCCAAATATATGGACAAATTCTAGTATAATAATCAAATACAAAGACAGGCTCTCTTAAATCTAAAGAATTGTCAACAAAAAATAAATATTCCAATATCCACTCACCCTTTAAAATCAGGGCACATTCATCCAACAACTCTTCAATGAAAATATCTTCTCTAGATTCAAGTAAGTTTAAAAATCTAGAATAAGTATCAATATTCATTACACAAAGTTTTTTTATGTAAAAATAAGCATCTTCAAGTTCACGATTTCTTAAAAAAAATAAAAATGCATAAAAATAAACCAATTCCATATCAGGATAATCTAACAACATTCTATTAATAGCTTTTTTAGAATCAAAATTTAAAAGTTTTATTGTCGCAATATGCATATTATATATAGTATAAACATTAGGAAAACTTAAAATAGATTTTACATAAGACTTGGTAGCCTGTGTCATATTACCTATTTTATGCAAAATAGTTGCTCTATTATGCCAAATATATTTTGAATAATTAGAATCTGTTAAAAACTTCTCAGAAAGCTTAATTGCACCATCAATCTCTCCCATAAAATATAAATAATACATTAAATAATTTATAATAAGAGAAAGATTAACATTTAAAAAACTACCATCTAGTTTAAATGGACGAACACTCTTGAATGCACAAGTATTATTTAAAAACCAAGTATTCAATTTAATAAGGGCATTGTCTTTATCTATACCTGTAGCTTTAACAAGCATCTCTAAAGCATCATCTCTATTACCTAACATTTCAAACAAAACAGCAGCATTATTAAAAGCTTGAATTAAATTAGGATATTGCTTAATAGATGTTAAAAAACAATTTAAAGATTTCTCATAATTTTTAAGGCCAAAATAAAAAACACCAAGATTATAATTTTGAAAATAACTTAAATTACCTTCATCGCTTTTAAATTCACCATCATACAAAAGCTTAATTAAAAAACTATATTCACTTAAAACAGGGTAAGTATCCAATACATATAAAAGTGCTTTATAATCCTTTAACCTAAAATAAAGTAAAGATTTAAGAGACAAAGAATCAAAACTATCATCAAAAACATCCAAATTCAAAAGTGCATTCTTAAAATCACCCTTTTTATAAAGCTCCAAAGCTTTTTCAAAATTAATATTATTCATATTGTTTAAAAAACTCCATAGGTCTAACAGAAATTTCTTTTGAAAAAGACTCTTCATTCACACTTTTATCTAGATTATAAGAAGCAACACTAATATAATAAAGCCTCCCATTTTCAAGTCCTGTAATTTTAAAAGAAGTTTGATTACCAACATCAATTGGAGATTTTAAAATATTTCCTGCATTGCCATGATAATTTCCAGGACTAACACCAATATAAATATAATAGCCACCAATATTACTGCTAATTACAGGAAACCATTCAATCAATATTTCACTCGATCCTGGAACAGCTTTTGTAATTAAAGGGGGAAAAGGTGCAGATTCAGGTATATAAGTCACAACCATGCTATAAAGAGATGGACTTTCTATAGGATTGCCACTTGGATAAAATTCAACCTTAAATTGAATATATTTTGATATATCAAATTTGGGTAATCCATTCTTAGAATCAAAATGAATCCAATCTCCTGTTAAATTCCTTTTTATCTCTCCATTTTTATCTATTTCATAAAAAACCTTATTATCTAACCTATAATAATAAAAAATATCTGTATCTTTTGGCTTTAAACTATCAAATTCAATAGACAAAATTTGAGAATAATCTTTAGATAATTCAATTGGTTTTGTAATGATATATCCTTTATCTCTTGAGAAGAAAGCACTACGTACTTCCTCAAAACTTTTATAAATTTCAAAATTTTCAATAGCTCCTGTAAAATACTGTCCCAATGCAAAATCAATAAAATTACCAATATTTAATAAATATCCAGAACCTTCTCTTTTATCAAAAGTAACATATTCTATAGCTTGAGGTTTGGAATCTATCAAATATTCCAACAACCCATCTTTTTGCCTATATCTAACTGTATGCAAATGCCACTCTTTAGGAACAAAATCATCATCACTCTTAAGCTTAATTTTAACAGGCTCACCATTATCATTTAAAAAAACATTATTAAAATTCCAAACAAAAGTGCCACCCTCACTTTCTAATCTAATTGCTTGATCTACCCAAACACCTTTAATATTTTTATATCCATTCCAACTTACAATAACTTCTCCAGTAACAGAAGTAGAACGATATACCCAAAACTGAATAGTAAAATCAGCAATCACATTACCTGAATAAAAAAAAGCCTTCTTTGTTAACGGCTTAAGTTTAACAGTATTGCGACTTGAATAAAAAATTAAAGAATTTCCTGAAATATTATGAAAAGAATTTGAAATTTTTGCATTATTTGAATCAACAAAATAATTTAAAGCAGCATCTTTTAATACATTATCCTTTTCTATCTCCAATCGAAAATCAATATTGTTATAATCTAAAATACCCTTATACCTATCCAAATAAATCCCAAGAATACCTCTATTGTCTCTTGCAAAATTAACATTATGAGCTTCCTGAATAAACTTAAATCCATCCTTATAATCAAGAATCAACTTAAGCTCTTGAGAAAAAGCACTAAAGACATACAAGCAAAATAGAGAAAATATAAAAATCAATCTCATTACAGACCTTTATCAATAAAAAAATCAAAAATACATAATGTTTAAATATGATATAATATTATATCACAAAAACAATAATGATTATTTAAAAGCAATAATAGACAATAAAAATGAGAAAATACTTAAACGATTTATATAAACAAATAGAAAAATTTCCAAAAACAAGTGGTTGCTATAAAATGTACTCAAAAGACAACAAAATATTATATATTGGAAAAGCTAAAAATTTAAGGTCAAGGGTAAAAAACTATTTTTCAAAGCGAACTAGCCATAAAACCAAGATATTAATGAATAACGTAACAAATATAGAAATAATTACTACAAACAGCGAATATGAAGCGCTACTATTAGAGTGCAACTTAATCAAAAAATACAAACCAACTTATAATATCAAATTAAAAGATGATAAAGGATATCCTATGATAAGAATCACTTGTGAAAAATATCCAAGAATTTTTAAAACTAGAAAGATAATAAATGATGGAAGTGAATATTTTGGACCATATGTTAATGTTAAAAATTTAGATTTAGTATTAGATCTTATTAACAAAACATTTAAAACAAAAAAATGCAAAAAAAAATCAAAAAATCCGTGTCTTTATTTCCATATGGGTCAGTGTCTAGGAGTATGTTATAGAGAAGATCTTGAAGACGAATATAAAAAAGAAATAGAGCAAATCAAACATATTTTAAATGGAAACATATCGAAACTTTTAAATGACATTGAAATCAAAATGAAAGAAGTCATTATGAAGGAAAATTTTGAAGCAGCAATAAAACTAAAAGAAACTAAAAAATCATTAATTGAAATAAGTCAAACTCAAATAATTACAAAGATAGATAAACTTAGTGAAGACTATCTATACATTCACAAAACTGATAGCTTAAATACAATAGTAATACTTAAATACAAAGACGGTAAATTAACAGAAAAAGACATTCATTTTGATGAAAGCATATATGAAGAGGATGAACTAATAGAAAAATTTATAACACAATATTATACATCTCCAAACATGATAGTACCAGATAAAATACACATTTTTAAAAAAATTGACACTTCAAACATTACAAAATTAATAAATGAACTTAAAAATATAAAAACTGAAATCATCTATAAAGAAACTCAAGATAACATTAAAATAATTGAAATGGCAACTTCTAATGCAAAACTTGCATTAATAACATATAATCATGAAAAAAATAAAGCTATTGAAAATCTAAAAACCATTCTTGAAATGAAAAAATTACCAAAAACAATTGAAGGCTTTGATATTGCTCATATAAATGGATATAAAACAGTAGCATCACTTGTTACGTTTAAAATGGGAAAGCCTTTCAAAGACGGATATAGAGTTTATAAAATTAACTCACTAAATAATGGAGAGATTGATGATTGTAAGGCAATGAAAGAAGTCATATCAAGAAGATATTCAAAATTACTCAATGAACAATTAAAATTGCCTGATTTAATACTAATTGACGGTGGCAAAGGTCAGCTTAACGCTGCTTATTCCATTTTAAAAGGACTAAGGATTGAAGAGAAAATAGCCATTTGTGCATTGGCAAAAAAGGAAGAAATAATATTTTTACCAAATAAAAATCAAGGCATAAAATTACAAAAAAGAAACTCGGCTCTCCAAGTACTACAAAATGTTCGAGATGAAGCTCACAGAAGGGCAAATAATTTTAACAACAAACTACACAACAATATCAAATTAAATTACAACAAAATAAAAGGCATTGGAGAACAAAAAGCAAAAAAGATCTTAAAAGTTCTTGGAACATATAAAGACATATTACTTCTAAATGAAGATGAAATAGCCACAAAAATGAAAATTAATATTACAATGGCAAATACTATAAAAAATTTGCAGAAGTCAAAGATTATGACTTATAATCAAAACAATCATATCTAACTATTAAAAATCACACTTAAATTTTAAAGAAAAATTCTCCAAAATAGTATCATCTTGATTTAACAAGATTACTACCATAAAATATGACAAATTTAAATGCATATTTTTGCCATAAACCCTCGCATACAAATCAAACT
>NZ_LN609267.1:480343-480867 GCF_000825665.2 Borrelia crocidurae | reverse complement strand
TAAATTTAATATCCAAGACTGAATAATTACAAAGCCCTATTTTATAAGTTTTCTCTAGTGAAAAAAATATCTTATGCTTTTTCAAAATAGATGAAATGTTATTTGTATTTTCACAATCTATTTTAATTTTTAAAAATTTTTTAAACTGCCATCCAAGGCTCATAATAATACCAACAAGCTCTTCCCCCTGTTCCAAAATGGCCTTCACTTTAACTAAAGCACGTTCCATATCTTTCTTTAAAATTGACTCAAATAAAGAAAAAACATTCTCAAGACGCACAAAACTAAGCCAAGCAGTGACATCATCCTCATCAATAGTTTTATCTTTAATCAAAAGAGCAAAAGAATTTATATAAGATTGTAAAATCTTAGTATCTGCATCTAACATAAAAAGCATTAAATTTATTGCTTTATCTGTAATTTTAATTCCAAGTTGAAAAAAACTTTTCTTTACAAATGAAAACTTGTCATCTTTCAGACACCACATTTAAAATTTTTTTAATTCCTTCACTAAGAAACTTAAC
>NZ_LN609267.1:480207-480312 GCF_000825665.2 Borrelia crocidurae | reverse complement strand
TAAAAATAATAATCTTATTTAAAGGTTTCAAAAGTATATTATAAATTAATTCTAAATCTTTTTTATTTTTTAAATTTTCAATCTCATAAATAATAAAAACTTCTC
>NZ_LN609267.1:470198-480186 GCF_000825665.2 Borrelia crocidurae | reverse complement strand
CTCAAAAATCGTTCGGAAAGTTCTATTGATGATAATTCTGACATAAAAAGCTTAGTAATATGTATATCATCAGCATTCAACTTGCTAAAAATATCATTTAAATAAGCTTCCTTTAACCCTTGTTCTTTCCCTAATAATAGATAAACTTCTTGCATTCAAAGATATTATAATCTAAAAAATAAATATACCCCTATGTTATACTTTAATTATTAGGACAAAATATGAAAATAGCAATATTTACAGATACATATCTTCCAGATAAAAATGGAGTAGCAACGTGTATCAAACAAATTAAAGAAGGATTTGAACAAAAAGGTCATACCGTTTATATCTTTTGCCCACAATATTATAAATCAAACTTAAGTAAAAAAAATATTTACAGATGCTTTTCAATTAAATTGAATCGCACAGTAGATGCTAAAATATCATTCCCAAATAAAGAAAAAATAAAAAAAATAATAGCTGAATATCAACCTGACATAATTCATACACATTCAGAATTCACTATGGGAAACATAGGTAAAAAATTAGCATTAGAATATAATATACCACTTGTACACACAAACCATACAATGTGGAATTACTATTTACATTACTTAGGAGTTATAAAATATTTCATTAATTCAGACAAAATGATGAAAAAATTTTATAATCAAATTCATCATTTTATTTATCCATCAATTAAAGCACATGATAAATATTTTCATCTTGCCAAAGATGCTGATTATAAACTAATTCCAAATGGAATAGATAGAAAACTTTTCATAAAAGAATTAACTCAAGACAAAAAACAAGAAATTCTGAGTAAATATGACATTAAAAAAAATGATAAAATCATAATCTTCGTTGGAAGAATTAATAAAGAAAAAAATATATACGAATTAATACAAAATTTAAAAAAACTTCTAATTGAAAACAAACACTGCAAACTTATTCTCATAGGAAAAGGAAAAGAAGAGAGAAATGTAAAACAATTTAGAAAAAAATATGGACTTGAAAATCAAATAATACTTGTTGGAACAATTCCATGGGAAGAAATGTACTATTATTATAAGATATCAGATGTATTTGCAAGTTTATCCAAAAGTGAAGTATATCCAATGACAATTATTGAGGCCTTAACTGCCGGAATACCAGCAATACTTAGTAATGACATTATATACAAAAACGTAATTCATCAAGGAAAAAATGGATTTTTAATAGATAATGATGAAGACATGTACAAATACATGAAAGAAATAATAGAAAACGATGAAAAATTACAAACTTTAAAAAAATATACAGAAAAAACATCCATCATACACTCAAGCACATCCTTTGTAGAAAGGATTGAAGAATATTATGTTCAAATTATTCAAAATCACAAAAATCTTAGCAAAGTTTACTAAGATTCACAACATGAATGGGAAATTTTACTCCCATATCAATTAAAACATCTTTAATCTTTTCTCCCATAAAATATTGAAAATCCCAAAAAAACTCAGTTCGAATGAAACATCTAATTTCTACAATTATGTAATAAGGTGTATATTCTGTTACAATCAGACTAGGTTGACTAACATTATATGTTTCCCTATTAAAAGAAAAAGCCAAATTTTCCATTTCAGTTTTAAGCAAATTAAAATCTATGCTATAAGGTACTTGAAAACTAAATGCAATTCTTCTCTCAAAATTTGCAGAAAAATTAACAACTAATGTACTTGTAAATTTACTATTTGGAATCTTAATAATCTTACCATCCACAGTTTTGAGTGTAGTAAAAAATATTTGAATATCCGTTACTTCCCCCTCAGCATCATCACAATTAACATAATCACCTATTTTGAAAAAATTAGAATTTAATATAACAAATCCACTAACAAAATTAGATAACATACCCTGAGCAGCAAAACCAACTGCAAGACCTAGAGATCCAAATACAGCAAAAATAGAGGCTGTAGAAACTCCAAGATAAGGCAAAATCATTAAAATTAATACTAAATTAATTACAACTTTAAAAAACGATTTAAAAAAATTAAGAACAGTAGAATCCAATTTTGTTTCCAATTTAGATCTCTCATAAGCCTTTAAAAAAATAGTTCCCAATCTCTTCACAATAAATCTTAAAATACACCATGCAAATAAAGCAACAACAATTCTCAATCCATAATCTATTATCATTTGAAAAATTTCATGAACATAATCTGGCAAAACAAATACCCTTTTCAATACATTTGATATTTTTAGTTGTTTATCCATAAGCAAATGTAGTATAGTACAAAAATAACAAAAAAATAAGACCCTTATAATCAATTAAAAAATAAAAATTAACAAACAAAATACCTATACCAATAAATATCACACAATCATCATGATAAAATATAATTTAATAAGCCATTATGATAAAATGTAATTTAATAAACCCTAAACATCATTTGGTTTGGAACATAAAAATTAATGAACGAAAAAAAAGAAACATCATATGAATTATTAAAGCTATTTTATCTTGTATTTAAAATAACAACAATTACAATTGGTGGAGGATTACTCATAATATCTGAACTTAAAAAAGCAATTGTAAATAAAAGAAAATTAATATCTGAACAAGAATTTAAAGAAATATTAACAACATCAAGTACAATCCCTGGAGTAACAGCTATCAATTTTGCCTTTTTAATTGGAAAAAAAATCAAAGGGTTTAAAGGTGCATTTGTATTAACTATTGCTGGAATACTACCATCTATATTCGTAATTACAATAATAGTTCTTTATATAAATTTAAATTCAAATGACATTTATTTTCAAAAATTTATTGAAGGTGCAAAAATATCATCAACAATAATAATGTCAATGATCATTATTGAATTTTCAAAAAAAATGTTAAATCGATCAATAATAAAATGGGGAATATGTTTATTGATAACATATATGCTTTATAAATTTCATATAGACCTATCATACATACTACTAATATTTTTACTCATATGCTCTATAACATACACAATGAAAAAATTTTTTTTTAACAGCAAGGTATAAATTTGATTTTAATAAATTTATTTATCACATTTTTTAAAATAGGAATCTTAAATTTTGGGGGAGGAAACGGAATTACTGCTACAATTCATAAAGAAATCATTGAACGTAAAGAATGGATCACACAAGAAGAACTTATTAATATCATTACAATATCTAGAATTACTCCTGGCCCCATAGCCACAAATATAGCAACATATGTAGGAGCAAAAATAGCTGGCATTACAGGTGCAATAATTGCAACAATGGCATTAATTAGCGCATCAATGTTAGTTATATATATTTATAATATCAACAGAAAGATAAAATAAACTTTTTAAAATATTATCTTGAACAGCTAAAGCCCGTAATCATAGCACTATGGATAATAACTATTATAATCTTATTTGAAAATATATTTTTCAAAATAGATTATAATAATATAAAACTTTCAAAAAGTTTTTTACTTGCAGGATTAAACTTACTTATTTTATTATTCTACAAAAATGTTCCCCCTGTAATATTAATTATATCTAGTGGAGTACTATATATTTTTATGTAAAGATGCTAAAACAAAACTTAAAATTAACACACAAATTACAATTAACACAAATTAACACAATTAAAATGTTAAGTCTTGATAAGCAAGAATTAATACAAATTATATCAGACGAAGTTGACAATAATGAATATATTAAAGTGGATTCAAATAAAATCTTTTTTGAATCACTAAAAACTTATAAGTTTAAAAAATTTTTTTATAAAGAAAATGAAAATAACAAAACACAATATGAAATTGCACTGGCTAAAACATCACCTAAAATTTCACTTAAAGAACATCTTTTATTACAACTTAGAATTCAAAGACTTAATGAAGAAGAAATTAATATAGGAGAAATCATAATAAACAATTTAAATAGAAAAGGACTATACATAATAAATCCTTACGATTTCTTTAATAAAGAAGAGTGGCCACAGGTCACTAAAATGATCAAATTAATTCAACAATTTGATCCAATAGGAATTTGCGTACCCAATATAATAGAATCATTAATATTACAAGCAAAATACCATAACTTAGATACAAATATAATTAAAATTCTTCAAAAAGCAGATTTACTTACAAATACTCAAGAAAAATTAAAAAAAGAATTAAACATTAGCACACAAGATTTAAATGACGCCATTAATACAATGAAACTTAAACTTAATCCCAATCCAACATTTGAATTTAAAGACAAAGACGATACTAATGAGTATATTGAACCAGATATTATTGTTATCAATAAAGGCAATAAACTCAAAATCAAAATTAAAGAAGTCAGTATTTTTAAAACAGAAATTAATAAACAAGAAGTTAAAAACTTGTGCAAATACAAACAAGCAAAATGGCTCATTGAAGCTTTAAGATATAGAGATGAAACACTAGCTAAAATAGGAATAGCAATATACACATTACAAAAAGAATTCTTCAAAAGAGGATTTAAGAGCTTAAGACCAATGAAATTAGATGATATATCTACAAGAATCAATCTATCAAAATCAACTATATCAAGAGCAATAAAAAATAAATATTTAAAATTTGACTGGGGCACAATAGCAATTAAAAAATTATTTAATTCAATAGGTGGTGCTAAAACAAATGAATTTTCCAAATTAAGCATTAAACTAATAATAAAAGGAATGCTAGAACAGAATAAAAATATGGTAGATAGCCAAATTTCTGATATACTAAAATCTAAAGGAATCACTATTTCAAGAAGAACTGTAAACAAATATAGGAATGAATTAAAATGTGAAGGAGAAATTTATGGAACCTAAAATACAAGCCATCAATTATCATTTAAATGATGATATGAAAGATTTTATTTTAAAAAAACTAGATAAAATTGGAACACACATTAAACAACATGCAGAAAGTCTTAAAATTACAATAAAAAAAGAAAATGATATTTTTGATATAGATGCTCACCTCCACTTTAACTGGGGCAAAATAATACATATTACAGAAGAAGGAAAGGAATTACATGCCTTAACAGAAAGATTAATAGAACGATTACAAAACACAGCAAATAAAGAAAAAAGTAAAAAAGATACAATAAAATAAACAAGTAAAATTAAATGCAAACAACAATTGAAATAACAAACAAAGAGGGACTACATGCAAGACCATCAAGTATGATTTCAGAACTTGCAAACAAATATTCCTGTTGCAATATCAAACTAATTACAGAGGATGGAAGAGAAGCTGATGCAAAATCTACAGTTGAAATTATGATACTTGGCATTTTATATAAAGAAAAAATAACAATTGTTGCAAATGGTAAAGACGAAATTGAAATAATTGATGAGCTAAAAAAATTAATACAATCAAACTTTAAAAAAGAGATTCAAAAATGAGAAAGAAACTTTTATATACAATATTATTTAACATAAATCCTATTCTTTCATTTGGAATGGTAGACTATATGAAAGACACGGGACATAACATTGATGCCAAAATCTCTTCTTTTATAATGAGTTTAGCAATCATTGTAATATCAGCCAGTCTTCTTGGCAATTTGGTAAATAGATTTGGAATTCCAAAAGTAATAGGACAAATAACAGCAGGAATACTGTTAAGTCCAACATGTCTTGGTAAAATTAAAGTACCTTTATTATTTCCATTAGGAATCATTAATAGCGGAGAAAATTATCTAATAAATGAAGACATATTTGCAATATCAACAATAGCTTCAATAATACTACTATTTATGGCAGGTCTTGAGACAGATCTAAAATTATTTCTTAAGTTTTTACCACGTGGAGGATTAATAGGTATAACAGAAGTAATTGGCACTTTCACAAGTTTTGCGCTAATATCCACCATTTTATTTGATGTACAATTAATAAATCCCACATCTCTTTTTATAGGAATTATTGCAACACCTTCTTCTGCGGGCATTGCTGCAAGCATACTCTCAGCAAAGAAAAAAATGAGTACATCAGAAGGAGTTACAATAATATCAACATCAATAATTGATGATGTCCTCTCAATGATTATGCTCACAAGTGTAATTACAATATCTAGATCTCTATCTGATCTTGACATTACAATCTCAATTAGATCTACAATTCAAAACATATTAATTTGGTTTTGTTTAACATTCATACTGATCTTACTATCAAAACCAATTTCACAATTACTAAAAAGCTTTAATAGTGTAACCTTAGCAACTGTAATAACTCTTACATTTACCTTTATTATTTCAAGTATTTTTCAAAATCTAGGAATGTCATTTGTAATTGGAGCTTACATATTTGGGCTTGCAATGTCAAAAACAGATATTGTATATGTAATTCAGGATAAATTAACACTATTTGAAAGATTTTTTATACCAATATTCTTCACATCAATAGGAATGATGGCCGATATTAACGTAATATTATCAAAAGAAGTTTTAATAATTGGAACTTTGCTTAGTTTGATAGCAATAGCAACAAAAGTAGTATATTGCTTTATCCCATCATACTTTTTAGGATTTAACAAACTAGGTGCACTAAGAATAGCTTTTGGAATGGTTCCAAGAGGTGAAATATCACTAATTATTGCAAATGTAGCTCTCTCTTCCGAATTTATAAGCCAAAAAATATTTGGAATAATAATAATTATAGTTTTTCTTCCAACAATTATCGCAACACCAATAATAAATATCTTATTTCAAATAAATAAAAATGGAGGCGAAGAAAGAAATGAAAGAGAAAAAAGAATTAGGAGAGATAGGAAGAAAGATGATAATCTAACAAAAATATTTGTATGGGACTTAAAAAACGAGTTAAGAAACGAAGGATTTTTTACACAACAAATAAAAAATGATTTCTCACAATACATAAATGCAAGACGAAATGATATATCACTTTCAATTAAAAGAGAAGGAAGCAAAATCACATTTGAATGTCCAAAAAAACATTTAATAATCATACAAGATCTACTAAGAGAAACTATTTTAAATTTAGAAAAAATCACAGAAGAAGTAAAAATAGTTTCTGTAAAAGCACAAAAATTAAATTACTCAATAAACTACGATAAAATACGCAGTAATATTGCTTTAGATAAAAGAATAAAAAAAGAAAATATAATATTAAATTTAAAAGCAACAAATAAAATTGAAGTACTAAGAGAATTACTTAGTATAATAAAAGTTGACATTGACAAAGAAACAATATTACAAGACCTCATGGAGAGAGAAAAACTTATAACCACAGCTCTCAAAGAAGGATTTGCAATACCTCACTTAAAAACTAATTTAATAAAAAAAATGCACATTGCAATCGGAATCAGTCATGATGGAATTGACTTCAATGCTATTGATAAAAATTTAAGTTATATCTTTATATTAATATTATACCCAGCAAAAGAACATGTTAATTATCCACGCATTTTATCATCCATTGTAGGTAAAGTAGATTCTAATAAAAAAGCAATGCTTAAAGCTAAAACTGACAAAGAAATTTATAACATATTAATAGGATAGGTTATGTTTAAAATCATTAAATGCAATCAAATAAATAATAAACTTATAAATAAAAAGATAGAAATAAATGGATGGGTAAAAAAAATAAGAAATCATGGAAAAGTCACATTTATCAATATTAGAGACAGATATGGTGAAGTACAAATATTTGTAAGTGATGAGAAACTTTTAAAAATAACATCTCAAATAAAAATGGAATACTGCATTAAAATTCAAGGAAAATTAAATTTAAGACCCTTGGAACTTGTAAACAGAGAAATGAAAACCGGAGAACTTGAAATAATTGCAGAAAATATAGATATAATTTCAAAATGCAATGAATTACCCTTTATGATTGAAGACAATAATAATGCCAGTGATAACTCAAAACTTGAATATAGATATTTAGATTTAAGACGAGAAGAACAAAAACAAAAAATAATATTAAGAAGTAAAGTAATACATATCATTAGAAATCATCTAACAAAACAAGATTTCTTAGAATTAGAAACACCGACATTTGTTAAGTCAACTCCAGAAGGTGCCAGAGATTTTCTTGTTCCATCAAGAATACATAAGGGTCATTTTTATGCACTACCACAATCACCACAAATTTATAAACAACTTGCAATGATAGCCGGACTTGATAAATATTTTCAAATAGCTAGATGCTACAGAGATGAAGATTCAAGAGGCGATAGACAACCAGAATTCACACAACTTGACCTTGAAATGAGTTTTATAAAAAAAGAAAATATATTTAAACTAATAGAAAATCTTATTTTTACTATTTTTAAAAACTCATTAAACATCACATTACCAAAAAAATTCAAAAAAATTACCTACAAAGATGCAATGAATATATATGGAAGTGACAAACCAGATACTAGATATGAATTATTAATACAAGACATGAGTAAAGCTTTAAAGCAATCTCCATTTGACGTCTTTAAAGACACATTACAAAACAAAGGAACAATAAAAGCACTTATTATAAAAAATCAAGCACATAATTTCTCAAGAAGTAAGATCAATTCATTAGAAGAACATGCCAAACTTTATAAAGCACGTACTCTTTACTTTACAAAAATAGAAAATAATGAATTTACAGGTGGCATTGCAAAATTTATAAATCCAATTAAAAAAACTCTAATTGAAACTTATTCACTTAAAAATAATGACATAATATTTTTTATAGCAGACCTGTGGGAAACCGCTTGTAAAGCCATAGGGCAAATTAGAATTAAAATTGCAACCGAACTTAATCTTATCAACAAAAATATATTTGAATTCCTATGGATTTATGATTTTCCTTTATTTGAATATGATGAGGATACACAAAGTTATAAAGCAGCTCACCATATGTTTTCAATGCCGCAAGCAAAATATATAAATACTCTAGAGAGTAATCCAAGTGAAGTCTTAGGAGAAGTTTATGATATTGTATTAAATGGAACAGAACTTGGTTCAGGCTCAATCAGAGTACATACCAAAGAACTGCAACAAAGAATTTTTAATATAGTAGGATTTAACAATAAAATAGCTGAAGAGAGATTTGGTTTTTTTCTAAAAGCATTAGAATATGGGGCTCCCATTCATGGAGGAATAGCAATTGGAATTGACAGGCTTTTAATGTTAATGACAAATTCAAATTCAATAAAAGATGTAATACTTTTTCCAAAAAATTCATTTGCTGCAAGCCCACTTGATAAATCTCCTTCTAAAATTTCAAATGAACAGCTCAAAGAACTAAATTTAACAATTGAAAATAATAAAAATTAAGGATGCAAAAGCATCCTTAATTAAGGGAGCAGAAATTTATTCAATTACAATTTTTTTCTCCTTAGATTTTTCAATAACTTCTGAGTTTTTTGGAAGTTTAATAAGCAAAACACCATTTTTTAATTCCGATTTGATCTTATTTTGTTCAATATTTCCCGATAATCTAAAACTCCTTGAAAAAGAAATATCTCTTCTCTCTACCCTTAAATAATTATCATCCCTCTCTTCTCTCTCATCTTTATTTTCATAACTGATTGTCAAATAATCATTTTTAATTGAAATTGATATATCTTCCTTCTTTATTCCTGGAAGATAAGCCTCAAGAACAAATGAATCACCCTCATCCTTAATATTAACTGGAACATCTTGAATACCTCTAGAATTAACAAAATCAAAGTCATCATTCAAAAAATCCAAAAAATTTTTCTTATAATTTGTCAACCACATATAAATCTCCTTTTTTATCAATTTACAAAAAACCTATGCAAAAAGCGTACCAAAGATCTAACTTAGATATTAAATAAATACCAAAACAAAAAAACAAAAAACACAAATATGATTATATATGATGATACGAGATGGAACACTATATATAATAAGAAGTTAATTTATGTATAATAAATACACAAGCATATATCTGCTCTGCCAACAAAATTGACATCGCTATAATTTTTCAATAATTCTAAGTACTTATTTTCCGCCATGTTTAACCTATCCTGTAA
>NZ_LN609267.1:455196-470179 GCF_000825665.2 Borrelia crocidurae | reverse complement strand
AGATTCTTGCAAGCAATTTTTACACGTTCCTTTATACTAATCTCAGATTCTCTAAGCCATACTCTTGGATCATAAAATTTTTTATTTGGAACATCAGCATCCTTCCCATCACCAAGCTGTCCTTGAAGTCTATTTTCATTCTTTTTGTAATAATTTAATATACCTTCCCAAGCAGCCCATTGAGTATCTGTGTCAATATTCATCTTAACAATACCATAAGATAGTGCTTCATGAATTTCTTCTAATGTTGATCCAGAACCTCCATGAAACACATAAGACACAGGCTTTGGATTAGTTGAATTAATCTTTGATATCACATAATTCTGCCCATCTCGTAATACTTTAGGAGTAAGTTGAACATTACCAGGCTTATAAACACCATGAACATTTCCAAAAGCCGCTGCAATTTGGAAATTAGGGCTAATCTTAATAAGCTCAGAATAACCATAATAAATATCTTCAGGGGTTGAAAATAACTCATGATGTGCTCTTTCTGAATTATCAACACCATCTTCTTCACCACCAGTAATTCCAAGTTCAATTTCTAAAAACATCTCTATCTTAGACATTCTCTCTAAAAATTTCTTAGACATTTCAATATTTTCTTTAATTGGCTCTTCAGATAAATCTAACATATGTGAAGAAAACAAAGGTCTATTATGCTCTTTATAATATTTCTCTCCATATTCCAAAAGTCCCTCAACCCAAGGAATTAAATTTTTTGCACAATGATCTGTATGTAAAACAACAGGTATCCCATAATGCTCTGCCAACAAATGAACATGCATAGCACCAGAAATAGCTCCAAGTATAGAAGTCCCTTGAGACTTTTCAACTTTTAATCCCTTACCAGCAACAAAAGAAGAACCACTATTTGAAAACTGTATCATAATAGGAGAATTAATTTCTTTAGCTGCTTCTAAGACAGCATTAATTGAATTAGTCCCTACACAATTAATTGCAGGAATTGCAAATCCTTCACTTTTACATATCTCATATAAAGTATGTAGATCCTTGCCATAAACCACTCCGGGTTTAATTTTATTTAAAACACCCACCTATAAACCTCCTTACTAAAACTAAATATATATTTCCATTATATCTGTAAAAATCCAAAATTAAATCTACATTTAAAAAACAAAATTATAAAAATCAAATAAAGACAAACAATGTCATAAAAACAAAGCAACAATAAATTACTTAGATATCTTCGATTTATACCAAATTGCAAATTTTCGAATCCCGTCCTTAATAGAAGTTAAAGCTTCATAAGCAAAATCATTTTTAAGTTTTGAAATATCACAACAACTCTCTACAACATCTGCTTTTTGCATAGGCAAAAAATTTTTACAAGCTTTATTCTCAAGATTTATTTCAAGCTCATTAATAAATTCCATAAGCTTAACAGCCTGTCCAGTACCCACATTATATATTCTATATGGAGCAAATGAACTTGAAGAATTGGGATTTTGCGTATCAAAACTACTATCACTCCTAGCCGGTTTTTTGAGTACATTACAAACACCATTTACAACATCATCAACATATGTAAAATCTCTAGCCATATCTCCATTATTAAAGACATTAATTGTAGATTGTCTCATAATACCATCTGCAAATAAATACAATGCCATATCAGGTCTCCCATAAGGTCCATAAACTGTAAAAAATCTTAATCCTGTTGTTGGAATATTAAAAGATGAACTGTAAGCATGAGCTATTACTTCATTAGACTTTTTGCTAGCCGCATACAAATTTAAAGGATGATCTGTAATGCTATCTTCACTTGATGGCATTTTTTCATTCAAGCCATAAACTGCAGAAGTAGATGCATAAACAAAATGTTCAATAGAATCTTTATATATCCTACATGCATCTAAAATATTAAAAAATCCAACAATATTAATAGCAATATAACTATCTGGATTTTCAATACTATCTCTAATACCTGCCTGAGCTGCTAAATGACAAATATGAGTAAATTTATAATTATTAAAAAGAGACAAAACTCGCTCTTTATTCAAAATATCAAGATTAACAAAACTTAAATTATTATATTTATAACTATTCACAACCTTTTTACTATCTATATTTTCACTATTAAATCCTAAAATTTCCAATCTCTCATATTTCAAACTAGGATCATAATAATTATTTAAAATGTCTATGCCTAAAACTTCATGTCCATCATCAGCAAGTTTCTTAGCAACATGAAAACCAATAAACCCTGCAATTCCTGTTAATAATACTCTCATACATACCTCAAAAATTATAAACTCCCGACTTTACACAATCAAGAGAATAAAATTTCCTATTTTTTAGAATTAGCATCCTTTTTATTATAAGTTCGAAAATTATTATTATATTTACTATTTCTAACATAAGAAATTCTAACCCTTTTCAAGTTTCCATCTCCTTCACTTTCCGTTTTAATATCACTATAACGATTTAAGGTAGTATGAATAATCCTTCTCTCAAAAGGATTCATTGTTGGTAACAAAATAGAACGTCTACTCCTTTTTACCTTATGTAGAGAATTTATTGCTAAATTAATAAACCTTGATTTAAATCTCTCCCTATAATCTTCAATATCTAATATTACTCTATTAAAATTACCAGTATCTCCAATAAGTCTAGATATATAAATATTTGCTAAAAGTTGCAAAGCATCTAAATTTCGACCTTCTCTTCCAATCAAAATATTTGGACTGTCTGTTTCAATAACAATCTTAACATAATTACCCTCTCTAGATTCAACCTTTAAATTAACAGAATAACCCATTTTATTGATGATTTCCTTAACAAAATCCAATACTTGATTATAAATATCCTCATCAAACTGAATGTCAGACTTTACTTCTTCCTCTTTAGCATGAGGAGACACTTTTATCCTAATCATCTCTTTTTTAAATAAAAATCCAACCTTCTCTTTATCTAAAATCTCCACATCAAATTCACCTTCTCTTAAATCAAGATCTCTCATAGCTTTCTTAATTGCTTCTTGTTCTGTCTTTCCATAAAATTCATAACTCATTTGTTCCTCCTTTCAGATAAATTCATCTTTATATAGTATTGTTGTAAAATGGTAAAAATATTGGTTGTAATCCAATATATTAAAAGTCCTGATGGCATATCATATAATATGAAAAAAAACATAATAGGCATACCAAAATATAAAAACTTCTGTTGTGCTCCAAGACTTTTAAAACTAACATTAGAACTCACTATCGTAGATAATAATTGAGTAATCATCATAATAAAAGGCAAAATCCTAATATCAGTCCATGCAAAAACTTTATATCCAAAATAATATATGCTATCACCAATTGACAAATCATCAATCCAACCAGGAATAAAACTAGCTCCTCTTAACACAAAGAAATTATTCACAAGACCATAAAGAGCAAAAAATACAGGTAGTTGTAAAAGAATAGGAAAACATCCTCCAATAGGATTAACACCTTCCTCTCTATAAAGTTTACTCATCTCTTCATTTAATCTTTTAGGATCACTTTTAAACTTCACTTGTATTTCTTTCATTTTTGGCTGTAATTTAGAAAGCTCTGCTGTAGCCCTAAAACTTTTAAAAGTCAAAGGAAATATCAGTATCCTTACAACAATTGTCAAAAACATTATTGAAAGACCCCAATTGGGAATAACATTATAAAAAATTTGCATTATCAATTGCATAGGAACTTGAAGAAAATACAATAAACTTTTCTCTACAGACATTCCAAATTCAACATTAGATAAACCAAAACTATTTAGCTCTCTCTGATTAAAAATATCTAAATATTTATTGTCTCTAGGCCCTGCATAGATATAAAAAACATCACTAACATTTTTGTTATCCAATTTGTTTAAAATAAAAGCATTTAAAACCTTATTTTCATGCTTAAATTCAACCTTCATATTCTCTTTTGAAACCAAAACTTCAAAATATTTAGTTCCAGCACCAACCCATTTAGGATTTGCAATATTTAAACCATCCTTACCATATCTCAGCTTAGTGTCATAATAAATAGCATGGGATAAATAATTATTATATTGCAACTTACCCTTAGCACTTAATTCTTCAATACCAGAATTTAATACAAATTTATAAAAATCAATACCAATATCATCATTAACATCAATGTTATTTAAAAAAATTTCAAGCTTAATTAAATATTCATTGCTTTTAGAAAATGTATATCTTTTTATATATTCATAATATTTACCATTAACTTCAACATTGGTCTTAAAATCATGTACATGACTATCTATTTGCTCATATAAAAACAGACTTTTGCTTAATTTATCTAAGGTAATATAAAAAAGACTTTGATTTTGTGGATGCACCTTAACTATTTCTGTTGGCTTTTTATCTAAATTCAAATGATCCTTAAGTTTTAGAGAAATCAAATTTCCACCAAATGTTGCAAAAGTAGCATGATATATATCTGTATCAACATTAATATCTTCAGAATTATCACTTAAATTAAAAGTAAAATTTTCATCGATTAAAGAATTATCAATATCAAAATCCTTATTTAAATCAAATTTAATCTCCTCATTCATAAAAGAAGAAGCTTTTCGAGAAAAAAGAAAATCATCAATAAGCATAAAAATACCTATAAAAAATAAAGATAAATAAACAGCTCGCAAAATTCTTTTATTTGGGCTCACACTTTCCTCTTTATAACATAAACAATCATATTTTTTAGTATTGTCTTAACTTCATGGTAATTGATATTTGCTTTTTGAGGATAAACTACGAAAATAAAATCAGCACACCCATCCTTTAACAAAGTAAAATATTCTCTAAAGCATTCTTTAAAAACCCTTCGAACACGATTTCTCTTAACAGCACCTTTAAAGACCCTAGGAAAAGTAATAAGTATTCTAGAGATTGCTAAACTTGTAAATCTATAAAATATATTAATCCCTTCTATCTTAACAAATTGACCTTTTTTAAAAAGTTCTTGTATTTCTAATCTGGATTTTATATTAATATTTCTTTTTTTCATCAGAAACAGTTAATTTTGATCTTCCCTTAGCTCTTCTTCTAGCAAGAATAAGTCTTCCACTTTTAGTTTTCATTCTAGCTCTAAATCCAAATTTCCTGTTTCTCTTAACCCGACTCGGCTGATAAGTTCGTTTCAATCAAGTCCTCCAACTAAAAACATTCTACACTCATAAGATATAACTTAAACAATACAATGTTATATTATACAATTATAATTGTCAATAAAATCAATCACCTTATTAAAACCTTTATATCTAATATCTCAAGACCTGCAGACTCCTTTACTGATTGTATTATCTTTGCTTTATTACAAGAAATATTATATAAAATACTTGAATTCTTAACAGCAACAAATAATATTTTATTATCTTTCAAATTTAATAATTTTACTTTATCTGCAAGCTCTTTAAATATAACTTGCCAGTTCTGAGAGAGTAATAAATTTGCACTTAGCTTTTCATTAGAACATATATTGGTATTTAAATAATTTTTTAACACATCAGCTACTTTTTTAAAGCTCAAATCTTCCATTAGTCATCCTATATACTATAAAATTACTCTCCCTATTAACATCATAACAATCATCTAAAAATGTAAAAAAACACTGAGAATCTTTTGGCAAAATTTCAAACACTTTTCTCCTTTTTATACTATCTAACTCCAAAAACACATCATCAAATAATAAAATAGGTGACATGTTAAACTTATCATTAAAAATAATTACTTGAACAAGCCTATAAATCAAAGCAAGTACCCTAATTTGCCCTGTTGAGGCATGATCAGTAAAAACTCTATGCTCACTCAAGATTTCATACAAATCTCTATGAGGACCTATTAAAGTAGTCTCACTATAAAGTTCATCCTTTTCCCTTAAACACAAAATCTCGAAAAATTCATCTTTGCTACAACATGTAACAGAAGGAAAGTATTTAATCTCTAAATTACACGAAACATCAAAAATTAATGAACAATAATATTGAAAAAATCTACAAAAATGTTCAACAAAATTTTTTCTCATTGCTGTTATTTCCAAAGCACAATCAACAAAAGCTTCATTGTAAATTTTAAGTAAATCTTTATCATGCTGTTTTAGAATCAAATTTCTTTGTTTTAAAATTTTCCGATACTTCCTAAGTGAATCCAAATAACTTAAAGAAATAAAACTTATTGCCTGATCAAAAAACCATCTCCTTTTCATTGGAGTACCAATGATAAAATCAATATCATGATTTGAAAAAATAATTGCTGGAATATTTAATATTAAATCCCTTCTATCTCTTACAATGCTATTGTTAACCTTTATTTCTTTTTTACCATTTCTAACTGATAAATTAATCTCTCCATTTTTTTCTTTAGTCTGATAAAAACATTTCAAATAAAATTCTTTCTCGCCATATGTAATAAGCTCTTTATCGGTATTAACTAAAAATGAAGACGCAAAAGCAAGACAATAAATAGCATCAAGAATATTGGTCTTCCCAGAACCATTTTCTCCACAAAAGTAGATGTTATCAAAATCGAAATTAATAACCTGATTTTCTATATTTTTAAAGTTATAACCTCTCAATGTCTTTTTTACCATCTTTAAATGGAGCAACAGCAATCTTTGTTGCACATCAGAGGCATTATCAAATGAATAAAGTCACACTTATCCTCTTCATTTAATTTTAACAAACCCCCAGAACTAAATTTTATCTCTAATTTTGGAGTATCAAACACACCCATTGCCTCGGTTATATAAACACTATTAATCGCCAACATTTCTTCAGTTCCTGCATAATCGTAATTGGAACCTTGCATAAAAAATTCACCTTTCCGTCCTGTAATTGGATCTTCTGCCATAAGTTTTAACTGATTAACGGAAAAATTTAAAACCACTTTTTTAGACCTTTTGTCAGTATAAGAGTTTACTCTTGAAAGTCTGTCTTTAAACATAGAAACATCTATTAATGCTCTATTTGTATATTCATTAGGTATTATGCTCTCATAATCAGGATAGTTTCCACTAATCAAGCTACAAGCTATTTTATAATTATTAAACTCAACATAAAATTTCTTATCAGAAACTTTAAATTTTATTATTCCTTCTCCTGTTATCATCTGTTTTAAAAGATTAAACATTTTAACGGGAACAATAAAGTTGACATCTTCTTCAAATATCAAATCTGTTTTATATACAGACATTCTGTATGAATTAGTAGAAACAAGTGTTAATACAGAATTACTGTCTTTTGTAAAATAAATGCCGTTTAAAGCATTTTTAGACTCATCATGTGATGCAGAAAATGCAACTTTGTTTATGATCCTCTTTAAATCTTTTTGATTTAGTTCGAATGCAAAATTATAAACCTCATCGTTTATATCATAATTGTAATTTTCGATCTCTTCAGTAGAAAAAGTAGGTTCACTTAAATGGTCATTTGTATAATTCTCGTTATTGTTGTCTGATTCTCCAATTATATCCAGTTTATTTTCATCTTCTTTAAATTTCATTTTTAGTTCATCGTATAAATTGAGCGCTTTAACGGCATCTGCAAGGTTGGAAGCGTTTATTAGCACATTGAAATTGTCTGTAGAGACAATTGGTATTGTACTTTCAAAAAAGATGTTTCTGTCTGTTGCTTTGATTGTAAGATTAGAACTTTTTATCTCAAGCAGTATTGCACTCCAAATATCGTTTATGTTTCTATTTAGAATTATGCTTTTTGCTTTGTCAATTTCATCTGAAATTTGTTCCGTATCGCATAGTATAAATTTTTCATTCAACTTTTTACCCTCCCTTTTATTATATTATTATCTTTTAACTTTTATAAAGATAAAAGATTTCTTTTTATTTGACATGCTTTTTATTTCGTATTTTTATTATATTTAATAGTTGTATTAGTAGGAAGGTGTCTAATTGTTCAATTCTATTTATATTATTATATTGTAAGCAATAATATATGTTCAATTCTTTCTGTTTTTTGATGAATTTTTTGTTCAATTTGTTAAACATTGTTCAAAAATATTTTTGATTTTGAACAATGTTACTAATTTTTGTTTATTTTGTTCATAAGTTCTATGATTAAATTGTTAATTTCTAGATTTTTATTTCTATCCTTATCTATCTTATTTATTGAATAAAGTACTGTTGAATGGGTTTTCCCTCCAATTATTTTACCTATTTCAATTGTTGAAAGTTCTGTAAAATTCCTTAAAAGATAAGCATAAATATGTCTTGCTTTTGTGATTTCAGGTTTTTTGCTATTTCCTTCAATATCTTTATTTGTAAGTTTTAATTCCCTTAATATAACTTTTTTGATATTTTCGATATTTATTTTATTAGGTGTGTTTGTATTATCATTTTCATAAGCTATTATTTCCTTAATTATTTTGTCTACTATGTTAGTGTCAATTTCTATGTCTTCAAGGTCTATGTGTGCTTTTAATTTTGTTACAGCAGCTTCGAGATCCCTTATATTGGTTGTAACTTTCTTTGCAACTAAATTGAGAATGTTTTTAGGGACTTTAATGCCATCTTCTTCTGCCTTTTTTTCTATAATAGCTACTCTTAATTCAAAATTTGGTTTTGATATATCGACATTTAGTCCTCTTGTAAATCTACTCTTAAGTCTGTCTGTAAAATTTACAAGTTCTGAAGGCTGTCTGTCGCAGGTAAATACCATTTGTTTGTTATCTTCATAAAGGGCATTAAAAGTATGAAAAAGCTCTTCTTGTATACCTTCTTTTTTCTGTAAATCATGAATATCATCTAGTAATAACATGTCTAGATGCCGGTATTTTTTTTTGAATCTTTTTGTTTCATTTGTTTTGATGCTTTCTACGAATTCGTTTAAAAAATTTTCGGCGGTTACGTAAAGTATTTTGAATTCTTTGTGTAATTCTTCTGTTTTATTTCCTATGCTTTGAAGCAAATGTGTTTTTCCAAGTCCAACTCCACCATAAATTAAGCATGGGTTATATTTTTTCCCAGGGTTTTTTGCGATTGATAAGCTTGCATTATATGCAAGCTTATTGTTTGTTCCTATAATAAAGTTTTCAAATGTATATTTTTTTTTGAGAAAAGGATTTCTATATTTTATGTGAATTTCTTCTTTAATACTGTATTGTTTTGTGTTATTTATTATATTTTTTGCATGGGTTTTAATGTCTTTGTTTTTTGTTTGTAAGTCTTGTTGGTGTGTAATTGCTTTTAATGAAATATCTTTTGATTCTGTATTATGATCTTTTAATTCATTTTGAGAATGTATAAATTCGACATTAATTGTACTATGTCCTTTTTCTATAAGAATTTCTTTTATTCTTTTTGAAAATCTTTTCTCTACTTGATTTTTGTGAAAAGAATTTGGTGTAGCTATCTTTATGTTTTCACCAATTGCATCTATGAAATATAAATTTTCAAACCATATATAAAATTCTTCTTCAGAGAGTTCTTTTCTTATTGCTGCTAAAATTAAGCTCCATATATTTTTTCCTTCTTGCATATCTTATCCTCATTGTTTTTGGCTTTTTTTTATAGCTTTTTGATCTATTAGCATATGTATGTATAAGTATTATATAGTATAATAATGAACCGGAATATGATCTTAACAATTTATAGGTATTGAAATTTTATTATTTTTAGGTCAAGCTAGATGTGTTTTGTAGTTTGTGTCATTTAATGGATATTATATTGTTTTTAATGTAGAATTTGCTTATGTCGTATATTATGATTAATTGTGTGGAAGGTTTATGAGTTATGTTGCTAGTAATATTCAAGTTTTAAAGGGTCTTGAAGCTGTTAGAAAACGTCCTGGTATGTATATTGGCTCTGTTTCAATTAATGGATTGCATCATTTAGTTTATGAAATTGTTGACAACAGTATTGATGAAGCCTTGGCAGGATTTTGTGATAGGATAGAGGTTGTTATAAATTCAGATAATTCTATAATGGTGAATGATAATGGTAGGGGAATTCCTACAGATATTCATGAAGAGGAAGGAATTAGTGCACTTGAACTTGTTTTGACAAAATTACATTCTGGAGGGAAATTTAATAAGGGTACTTATAAAGTTTCTGGTGGGCTTCATGGAGTTGGAGTTTCAGTTGTTAATGCTTTATCATCTTTCTTAGAAGTAGTTGTTAGCAGAGAAGGAAAGCTTTTTAAACAAACGTATTCAAGAGGTATTCCGACATCTGAGGTTGAAGTTGTTGGAGTAAGTTCTACTACTGGTACGAAAGTTACTTTTTTTGCTGATTCTGAAATTTTTGAAACTTTAAAATATGATTTTGAGACTTTGTCAAGGAGGCTTAGAGAACTTGCATTTTTAAATGATAAAATACGGATTTCGATTGAAGATAGGAGATTAGGCGAAGAAAAATTTTTAGAATTTTATTTTGAAGGTGGGATAAAAGCTTTTGTAGATTATATAACTAATAATAATAAAAATATTCAAAGTAGTCCTTATTTTATTGAAGGAGTTTGTAATGATGTTATTGTTAGTGTTGGTCTTAAATGGACTGAAGGATATTCTGATAATACTTTATCTTTTGTAAATAATATTAATACTAAGGAGGGAGGAACTCATGTTGCTGGCTTTAAGAGTGGACTTTTAAAAGCAATGAGTGAGGCTTTTAGAGATTCAAAAATAAGCAAAAAAGATATTCCCAATCTTACATTAGATGATTTTAAAGAAGGACTAACAGCAGTAATTTCTATTAAAGTGCCAGAACCTCAGTTTGAGGGTCAAACCAAAGGAAAATTAGGAAATTCTTATATAAAAAAAATTGTTGAAACCATTGTATATGATGGACTTTTAAGGATTATTAATGAAAATTTTGTAGAAATAGATATTATTCTTAATAAGGCAATAAGAGCTGCTCGTGCTCGTGAAGCTGCAAGAAAAGCAAGGGAATCTGAGAGAAAGAAAAGTGCATTTGAAAGTTTGGCATTGCCTGGTAAATTAGCGGATTGTACATCTAAAAATCCAGCAGAGAGAGAAATTTACATTGTAGAAGGTGATTCTGCAGGAGGAAGTGCAAAAATGGGAAGAGATAGGTTTTTTCAAGCTATTTTGCCATTATGGGGTAAAATGCTTAATGTTGAGAAAACCAGAGAAGATAAAGTTATTACAAATGATAAGCTGATTCCAATAATTGCATCTCTTGGAGCTGGTGTTGGTAAAGCTTTTTATATTGAAAAGCTTCGCTATCATAAAATTATTATTATGGCTGATGCTGATGTTGATGGATCTCATATTCGGACATTACTTCTTACATTTTTCTTTCGTTATATGAGAGAATTGATTGATAATAAGCATGTATATATAGCTATGCCACCTCTTTATAAGATTAAACATGAAAATAAGGTGCATTATTTTTATGATGATTTTGAAAAGGAAACTTTTTTAGGGTCGATTGATGTTGTGAAAAGGAATAAAGTAAGTTTACAAAGATATAAAGGATTAGGAGAGATGAATCCTACACAACTTTGGGAAACTACTATGAATCCTGCTACTAGAAAAATGAAGTTAATAGAAATAGATGATGCTATACAAGCTGAGAAAATTTTTGTTACTCTTATGGGGGATGATGTTGAACCTAGAAGAGAATTTATTGAGCAGAATGCACTTGATGTAGTAAATCTAGATGTGTGATTGGAGCACTAATGGCAATTGAAAATAATAAAGAGCAATTATTAAATATAAAGATAGAAGATGAGGTTAGGACTTCGTATTTAAATTATGCAATGTCTGTTATTGTTTCAAGGGCTCTTCCTGATGTTAGAGATGGTCTTAAACCTGTTCACAGAAGAATTTTATATTCAATGCATGAAATGGGCCTTAAGTCTGATAAGTCGTTTAAGAAGGCTGGGCGGATTGTTGGAGATGTTCTTGGTAAGTATCATCCTCATGGTGATCAGTCAATTTATGAGGCTCTTGTAAGGCTTGCACAGGATTTTTCGTTAAGATATCCTATAGTTAGTGGACAGGGAAATTTTGGTTCTATTGATGGCGATCCTCCTGCTGCTATGCGATATACTGAAGCTCGAATGGCAAAAATAGCAGAAGAACTCGTTATAGATATAGATAAACAAACTGTTAATTTTAAGCCCAATTATGATGATTCTTTGCTTGAACCTGAGGTTTTACCAGCAGCTTTTCCATTTCTTTTAGTTAATGGTTCTAGTGGTATTGCTGTTGGGATGGCTACAAATATGGCTCCTCATAATTTGAGAGAGGTTTGTGATGCCATAATTTATATGTTGGAGCATGATGATGTTTCTATTTACGATTTAATAGCAATAATTAAAGGTCCAGATTTCCCAACTTATGCTGAGATCATTTATAATGAAAATTTAATTAAGGCTTATACTACGGGAAAAGGTAGCGTTGTTATTCGAGCACGTTATCATATTGAAGAAAAGTCGGAAGATAATATTTCTATTATAATTACACAAATACCTTATGCTGTTAACAAATCTTCTTTACTTATGAAGATTGCATTGTTAATAAAAGAAGAAAAATTGGAAGGTGTATCTGATATAAGGGATGAGTCGGATCGTGAAGGTATTAGAATTGTTCTTGAAATAAAAAAAGGTTTTGATCCTCATGTTGTGATGAATTTACTTTATGAATATACCGAACTTAGGAGGAATTTTAGTATAAATAATTTAGCTCTTGTTAATGGTATTCCTAAACAATTAAATTTAAGAGAGCTTATATCTGAATTTATCGAGCATAGAAAGAATATTCTTAGACGGCGTGTAGAGTTTGACTTAAAGAGAGCACAAGAGAAGGCCCATATTCTTGAAGGGTTGAATATTGCACTAAGAAATATTGATAGAGTAATAGAAATAATACGATTTTCTAGACTTGTAAAAGATGCTAGAGAGTGTATTATGAGAGAATTTCAACTGTCGGAAATACAGGCTAATTCTATACTGGATATGAAGTTACAAAAGTTGACGTCTCTTGAGGTGGCAAAAATAGAAGAAGATTTTAAAGTTGTATTAGCTTTAATAAAAGATTATGAAGATATTCTAATAAGTCCATCAAGAATTGTTAATATGATAAGAGAAGAGATTATTAATTTAAGTTTAAAATTTGGCGATGATCGCCGAACAAAAATAATTTATGATGAGGAGGTTTTAAAAACTAGTATGTCAGATTTAATGCAGAGGGAAAATGTTATTGTTATTCTTACAAAGCAAGGTTTCATTAAAAGGGTCTTACAAGATGAATATAAACTTCAAGGTATAGGTGGTAAGGGCCTTGGTTCTTTTGATTTACAAGATAGCGATCAAGTTAATGTTGCTTTATGTGTAAATACCCATGACTTTTTATTGATGATTTCAAATGAAGGTAAGCTTTATGTAATTAATGCTTATGGGATTAAAGATTCTTCTAGAACTTCAAGAGGACAAAATATTCGTGAACTTATTAATTTAGGAGAAAAAGAAGAAATATTAGCTATTAAAAATTGCAGTGAATTGTCTGTAGATAATTATTTATTAATAACAACCGCAAATGGAAAAATAGCACGTATTGAGACTGAAGGGTTTAAAACTGTTAAATCAAGGGGCGTTATTATTATGAAACTTGATGATAAAGATTTTGTTACAAGTGCGGAGATTGTATCTAGAGATGATAAAATTATTTGTATTTCCAAGAAAGGTAATGCTTTTGCATTTAGTTCTAATGACATTAGATTGACACATAGAGGAACTCAAGGGGTGTCTGGAATGAAAGTAAGAGAGGGAGATATGCTTATTAAGGCTTTAGCCATAAAACAAGGATCTCATCTTTTAATTATGTCTGAGAATGGATATGGAAAGCGATTGGAAGTGTCTAAAGTAACTGGGCTTAAGAGAGGTTCTACTGGGTATACTTGCTATAAGAAGTCTGATGAAAAGGCAGGTGAAGTTGTTGATGCTATTACAGTTTCTCAAGATGATGAAATATTGCTTATAAGTAAAAGTTCAAAAGTGTTACGAACATTAGTTGACAAAATATCTGAACAAGGTAAGGATGCTAGAGGAATGCAGGTGTTATCTCTTGATGAAGATAAATTAGTAGCTGTTTCAAAATTTATTAAATAATAAATCGATATTAATTATATTATTAGAATGTTCCACGTGGAACATTCTTTTTTTTTGTGATTGTTTAAATTGAAAGTTAAATTAACATGGAACAACTTTATAAAATTTTGTATTATTACAGGAGGGCTTTGATAAAATGGATGAATCTTTAAAAATGGTAGATATAAATCTTTTAGATATAGATAAATCACAGCCTAGAAAGTCTATCAATCTTGCTGAACTTGAAGAATTAAGTATTTCTATAAAAGAAAATGGAATATTACAGCCTATTGTTGTTTATCCTAATAATGGTAGGTATAACATAATAATAGGGGAGAGGAGATTTAGAGCTGCTAAATTTTTAGGTATGAGTCAGATTCCTGTTATAGAGATAGAGGCTAGTACAAAAGACAAAGATTTTATGTCATTAATTGAAAATATTCAACGTGAAAACTTAACTCCTGTTGAAGAAGCGTATGCTTATAAAAATCTTATGGACAAACATGCTTTAACCCAAAAAGCCTTATCTGAAAAAATAGGTAAAAATAGATCTCATGTTGCCAATTTAGTTAGGATTTTAGAGCTTGAACAAGAAATATTAAATTCTTTGCATAAAAAAGAAATATCATTGGGTCATGCTAAAGTTTTATTGTCGTTAAAGGATAATCAAGATAGATATGCCCTTTATCTTTTAATAATTAAAAAGAAATTGTCTGTGAGAGATGCGGAAAATTATGTTAAAAATCTTTATAAAACTATCAATGATAAATCAGAAATTTTTAGAGATCCTTTTTTAAATAGTATTAAAGAATTTTTAATAAGCAGAATACAAACTAAAATAAGTATTAAAGGAAGTAAGGAAAAGGGAAAAATAGAAATAAGTTATTTTACATCTTCTGATTTAAAGAGAATCATC